>NZ_LT629758.1:10500000-10654081 GCF_900104725.1 Actinoplanes derwentensis | reverse complement strand
GTGGTGTGCCGGGGCTCCGTCTCCGGGGTGGCCCGCAGCTTCCTCGGTTACGCCGCGAGCGAGGCCGGCCAGGAGGCCGCGCGAACGCCGGGTTCGCCCCGTTACCGCCGGCTCTCCGCGAACAGGTGGTCGCGAGCGTGGCTGAGCTGGGATGAACCGAGCGCCGGGTCACCGGTGCGGCCGGCGAGGGAGCAGGCACGGCGGAGCCAGTGCGGTGAGCGCCGCACGTCGGTCTGGCGACCGGCGGATGCGGTCCAAGGGGTGGCCGCATCCGCCGGTCGTGGGGTGCCTACTTCGGCGGGTTGCCGTAGTAGGCACCCGGCCCGTGTTTGCGCTTGAAGTGGCGCTCCTGCAGGTGCTGCGGGGTGGTGGCGGCCGGGTTGAGGGCCAGCGTCTTGATGGCCATCTCGGCGACGGCCTCCAGGATGATGCCGTTCTCGACCGACTTCATCGGGGTGGCGCCCCAGGTGAACGGCCCGTGGTTGGCGACCAGGGCGGCCGGCATCCCGGGGCGGCCTCGTCGTCACCGATGCGTTCGGACGATGACCCGGCCGGTGTTCAGCTCGTAGTCGGTGGCGCACTCCTCGGGCGTGAGCCCGCGGGTCACCGGGACCGGGCCGTCGAACGTGTCGGCGTGTGTGGTGCCGAGGACCGGGATGTCCAGGTCGGCCTGGGCGAAGGCGACCGCGTTCGTCGAGTGGGTGTGGGTGACCCCGCCGATCGACGGCCACGCCAGGTAGAACGCGCGGTGGCTCTCGCTGTCGACCGACGGCCGCAGGTCACCGTCGAGGACCTTGCCGGTGGCGAGGTCGACGGGCACCAGGTCGTCCTCGGTCAGGTCGTCGTAGGCGACACCGGAGGGCTTGATCACGTACAGCCCGGCCTCCCGGTCGATGCCGCTGACGTTTCCCCAGGTGAGCTGAGCGAGCTTGGCCAGCGGAATCCTCTGATTGGCCAGCAGCACGGCCCGGCGCAGGGCCGGCGAACCGTAAGTCACGTCGTCTTCTCCTCGACCGGCGGATGTTAGCGCTCACCCTAGCGGAGCCGGGTCGTCACGATACAGGGCCGAAACACCCGAGTGTTAGCGACAACAGGTCTCCTGCCTCGACGCTACCGGCTCTGGGTGACGCTCCGGACCATGTTGCGGAAGCGGCCGTAGTCGGCGCGGGTGTTTGCGGTGCGCTGCGCCGGGACGCGCAGGTGGCCGGGAACGTTCGGCGGTGGCAGCAGCCAGGTGAAGTCGGCGCCGCCCAGGGTGATGGTCCGCCCGGCGGGGCAGATGCCGGAGCGCCGGTCGGCCACCGCGCCGGTCGGGCCGTAAACGATCAGCAGACCGGTTCGGGAGGTGCCGAGGTGCACCGCCCAGGCCTCCCCGTAACCGGGCAGTCCGCTGCCGGCCGCGGTCAGCAGGGTGTCCCGTCCGCGCAGCGGCACGATGATCTCGTGACCGGCGGCGTCGCGGATGTGCAGGGTGCCGGCGAGCCGTGGGGCCCGGCGCCGGAACCAGGCGCTCACACCCGTGCTGGTGGGCGTCTCCGGAAACGGCGTCTCATCGGTGAGCACCCCTCGCACTGTAGCGGCGTGCCGCCGGGCGCAACCCTCGGTCACCGGAGCGAGCCGAGATTGGCACCGCCCCGGACCGGGGTGCTGGCACCGGTCCGGGGCGGGCGTCTGGGTGAAGACCAGGTCGGATGTCGGGGGAGACCCGCTGGTCAGGTGTGTGGTGGGCCGGCGCTGGCCCGGGCCACGACGCGGGGTGCGACCACCACGTCCTCCGGCGGGTCGTCGCCGTCGGGGGCGGCCATGTGGCGCAGCAGCAGGGACAGGGCGCGCCGCCCCAGTTCGGCGAAGTCCTGGTGGACGGTGGTGAGCGGGGGCAGGAAGTAGCCGGAGTCGGGCATGTCGTCGAAGCCGGTGACGCTGACGTCGCCGGGGCACCCGGCGGCCGGATTCGTGCATGGCGAGGAGGACCCCCAGCGCGATCCGGTCGTTGGCGCAGAAGACGGCGGTCACGGCCGGGTCGGCGGCGAGACGGCGGCCCTGGTCGTACCCCGCTTCGGCGTCCCACCATCCGGTGGTGACGGCCGGGACGACGGCGCCGGCCGCGTAGAGGGTCTCGCGCCAGCCGTCGACCCTGGACTGTGCCTCGGGCCAGTCGAGGGGTCCGGCGACGTGGTGCACGGTGGCGTGGCCGAGGTCGAGCAGGTGCCGGGGTGGCCAGGCGGGCTCCGGCGGCGTTGTCCACCCGTACCGTCGGGAAGCCGGCTTGTCCGTCTCCGCCGACGGCGACGCAGGGCATGCCGGCGGGCGCGTGGGTGAGCGCCGTGGTGACCGCGTGTTTGGGTGCGATGGCGATGATGCCGTCGACGCCGTGCTGGACGAGCCGGTCGACGGCTTCCAGGACGGGCCGGTGTGACAGGTCCCGGACGGTGGCGACGCTGACCAGGTAGCCGGCGGCGCGGGCGGCGCTCTCGATGCCGTAGAGCATCGACTCGGGCCCGAAGAGGGTGGTCTCGAACCCGACGATCCCGAGGGTGTGCGATTTGCGGGTGGCGAGGGTGCGCGCGGCCAGGTTGCGCCGGTAGTTGAGCGAGCGCATCGCGGCGAGCACTCGTTCCCGGGTCTCGGCGCGGACGTGCGGATGCTCGTTGATCACTCGCGACACGGTCTGGTGCGAGACGCCGGCCAGTTTGGCCCACGTCACGCATGACGCTGCCGCGCTCCTTGCCGGGTCTCGGCCGAAGTGCGAACGCGGGTGATTCGGGTGCCGGCTCGGGCCCCGGCACATGGTCAGGTGTCGCCATTGGACGATTCCTAGCAGCTTCCGCTCGATCACCACGGGTGAGATAGGCGTTCTTGCAACAGATCTGAAACGTTGATCCATATCTCTTGACGACGTGGTTGAGAGCGGTAACACTCACGAAACGCAAGCTGTGACGGCGGTCGCAGCAGGACGGCGATTCTCGCGTGTTTGGGCTGGTCGCCCAGGCCGCTGATTGTTTTGTTAACGGTAACAGTTCTGGAGGGGTTGTAGTGCGCAGGACTTTGTCTGTGGCGGTTTTTGGTGGCCTCCTGGCCGTGTCCACGCTTGCCGGTTGCGGTGGCAGTGACAGCGGCTCCGAGGGCGGCGGCGACGACGGCAAGCTCACGCTCGGTTTCTCCCAGGTGGGTGCCGAGAGTGGCTGGCGTACCGCCAACACCGAGTCGATCAAGGCGTCCGCCGCGGCCGCCGGGATCGAGCTGAAGTTCTCCGACGCGCAGGGCAAGCAGGAGAACCAGATCAGCGACATCCGTGGCTTCATCACGCAGAAGGTCGACGTCATCGCCTTCTCGCCGGTGGTCACCTCCGGCTGGGACGCGGTGCTCAAGGAGGCCAAGGACGCCGACATCCCGGTCATCCTGACCGACCGTGCCGTCGACTCGACCGACACCTCGCTGTACGAGTCCTTCATCGGCTCGGACTTCAAGGTGGAGGGCCAGAAGGCCGGCGAGTGGCTGGCCAAGGAGTACGAAGGTAAGACCGGCGACGTCAACATCGTCGAGCTGCAGGGCACCACGGGCTCGGCTCCGGCCATCGACCGGCAGACCGGCTTCGCCGACGCGATCAAGGCGAACCCGAACCTGAAGATCGCCAAGTCGCAGACCGGTGACTTCAAGCGCGCCGACGGCAAGACGGTCATGGAGACCTTCCTGCAGTCGGTCCCGAAGATCGACGTGCTCTACGCCCACAACGACGACATGGGCCTGGGCGCGATCGAGGCCATCGAGGCCGCCGGCAAGGTGCCCGGCAAGGACATCAAGATCATCACCGTCGACGCGGTCAAGGACGGTATGACGGCGCTGGCCGCGGGCAAGATCAACTTCATCGTCGAGTGCAGCCCGCTCCTCGGTGACCAGCTGATGGAGACCGCCAAGAAGGTCAAGGCCGGCGAAGCGGTGGAGAAGCGGATCCTCACCAAGGAGGGCACCTTCACCCCGGAGCAGGCCAAGGCCGAGCTCCCCAACCGCAAGTACTGATTGATTCGCCCGTAGGTCGCCCCGGCTCGTCCGGGCGACCTACGGCGCTCGAAACGGAGCAAGAATGGGCGAGCAGTCCCCGGTCCTCGAGATGACCGGGATCAGAAAAGTCTTCCCCGGCGTCGTCGCCCTCGACGGCGTCGATTTCCGTCTGTTCCCGGGCGAGGTCCACGCGCTCATGGGCGAGAACGGCGCCGGCAAGTCCACTCTGATCAAGACGCTGACGGGCGTCTACGAGATCGACGGTGGCGAGATCAAGCTGGGCGGCGTGCCGGTGCGGATCGCCGGGCCGTTGCAGGCGCAGCAGGCCGGCGTCAGCACGGTGTACCAGGAGGTCAACCTCTGCACCAACCTCTCCGTCGCGGAGAACATCTTCATCGGGCGTGAGCCGCGTAAAATGGGGCAAGATCCAATGGGGCAAGATGCGGCGCCGTGCCACGGAGCTGCTCGCCCGGCTCGACCTCGATCTCGACGTGTCCGCGCCGCTGGACACCTATTCGCTGGCGATCCAGCAGATGGTCGCCATCGCGCGCGCGATCGACATCGACGCCCGGGTGCTCATCCTCGACGAGCCCACCTCCAGCCTGGACACCGCCGAGGTGGAGCAGCTCTTCCGGGTGATGCGCCTGATCAAGGAGTCCGGCGTGGCGATCCTCTTCGTCTCGCACTTCCTGGACCAGATCTTCGAGATCTCCGACCGGCTCACCATCCTGCGCAACGGCCAGCTGATCAGTGAGCACCGGGTCGAGGAGCTGTCCCAGGTGCAGCTGGTCGAGAAGATGATCGGCAAGGAGCTCGCCGCCTGGAGGACCTCGAGGACAAGGCGCAGCGCAACCGGGAGCGGGCCGCCGAGGCGAAACCGCTGCTGGAGGCCAAAGGGCTCGGCCGCACCGGCGCGATCTCCCCGTACGACCTGACCATCCACGAGGGTGAGGTGGTGGGGCTGGCCGGTCTGCTCGGCTCCGGCCGCACCGAGCTGGCCCGGCTGCTGTTCGGCGCGGACAAGGCCGACAAGGGCGAGCTGTCGGTGGACGGCAAAACGGGTCACGCTGCGCGACCCGCAGGTCGCGATGAAACACGGGATCGCCTTCTCCTCGGAGAACCGGCGCACCGAGGGCATCATCGGCGATCTCAGCGTCCGGGAGAACATCATCCTCGCGTTGCAGGCCACCCGTGGCTGGACGCGCCCGATCCCGCGCAAGAAGCAGGACGAGATCGTCGAGAAGTACATCAAGGCTCTCCAGATCCGGCCGGCCGACCCGGAGCGCCCGGTCCGCAACCTCAGCGGCGGCAACCAGCAGAAGGTGCTGCTCGCCCGGTGGCTGATCACCGAGCCGCGGCTCCTGATCATCGACGAGCCGACCCGGGGCATCGACGTCGGCGCCAAGGCCGAGATCCAGAAGCTGGTGGCCGAACTGTCCGACGGCGGGATGGCGGTGCTGTTCGTCAGCGCCGAGCTGGAGGAGGTCCTCCGGCTCAGCCACAAGATCGCCGTGCTGCGGGACCGGCGCCTGGTCGAGGAGCTGGAGAACACCGCGGACGTCGACGCCGACCGCATCATGCAGACCATCGCCAGCGGAGCAACCTCATGAGCATCATCAAGAACCGGCTGTTCTGGCCGTCGCTGATCCTGGCGGTGATGCTGGTCATCAACATGTTCACCTCCAACCAGTTCGTCACGATCCAGAACGGCCACCTCTTCGGCACCCTGATCGACATCCTGCGTGGCAGCGCGCCGCTCATTCCTGGTGGCCCTGGCATGACGCTGGTGATCGGCCACCGGCGGCATCGGACCTGTCGGTGGGCTCGGTGATGGCCATCTCCGGCGCCGTCGCCTGCCTGCTGATCAGTGACCCTCGGCGATCAGAAACGCCGTCGGGATCGGTGCTGCTTGATCATCGGCGTCGCGATCGCCGCCTCGCTGGTGCTCGGTCTCTGGGAACGGCGCGCTGGTGGGCGTTCGTCGGCATCCAGCGATCATCGGCGACGCTGATCCTGATGGTGGCCGGCCGTGGTGTCGCCCAGTTGATCACCGACGGTCAGATCATCAACGTGCAGTCCAGCCGACGGCCGCCGCCGGGATCAGGAAGGCGACCGGCACGGCCAGGTAAGAACCCGGTCGCGAGGGGGGCGTGGCTGACGAGTTGATGATCTGACCGTCGGTGATCAACTGGGCGACACCACGGCCGGCCACCATCAGGATCAGCGTCGCGATGATCGGCTGGATGCCGACGAACGCCACCAGCGCGGCCGTTCCAGAGACCGAGCACCAGCGAGGCGGCGATCGCGACGCCGATGATCAGCAGCACCGATCCGACGGCGTTCTGATCGCCGAGGTCACTGATCAGCAGGCAGGCGACGGCGCCGGAGATGGCCATCACCGAGCCCACCGACAGGTCGATGCCGCCGGTGGCGATCACCAGCGTCATGCCAGGGCCACCAGGATGAGCGGCGCGCTGCCACGCAGGATGTCGATCAGGGTGCCGAAGAGGTGGCCGTTCTGGATCGTGACGAACTGGTTGGAGGTGAACATGTTGATGACCAGCATCACCGCCAGGATCAGCGACGGCCAGAACAGCCGGTTCTTGATGATGCTCATGAGGTTGCTCCGCTGGCGATGGTCTGCATGATGCGGTCGGCGTCGACGTCCGCGGTGTTCTCCAGCTCCTCGACCAGGCGCCGGTCCCGCAGCACGGCGATCTTGTGGCTGAGCCGGAGGACCTCCTCCAGCTCGGCGCTGACGAACAGCACCGCCATCCCGCCGTCGGACAGTTCGGCCACCAGCTTCTGGATCTCGGCCTTGGCGCCGACGTCGATGCCCCGGGTCGGCTCGTCGATGATCAGGAGCCGCGGCTCGGTGATCAGCCACCGGGCGAGCAGCACCTTCTGCTGGTTGCCGCCGCTGAGGTTGCGGACCGGGCGCTCCGGGTCGGCCGGCCGGATCTGGAGAGCCTTGATGTACTTCTCGACGATCTCGTCCTGCTTCTTGCGCGGGATCGGGCGCGTCCAGCCACGGGTGGCCTGCAACGCGAGGATGATGTTCTCCCGGACGCTGAGATCGCCGATGATGCCCTCGGTGCGCCGGTTCTCCGAGGAGAAGGCGATCCCGTGTTTCATCGCGACCTGCGGGTCGCGCAGCGTGACCCGTTTGCCGTCCACCGACAGCTCGCCCTTGTCGGCCTTGTCCGCGCCGAACAGCAGCCGGGCCAGCTCGGTGCGGCCGGAGCCGAGCAGACCGGCCAGCCCCACCACCTCACCCTCGTGGATGGTCAGGTCGTACGGGGAGATCGCGCCGGTGCGGCCGAGCCCTTTGGCCTCCAGCAGCGGTTTCGCCTCGGCGGCCCGCTCCCGGTTGCGCTGCGCCTTGTCCTCGAGGTCCTCCAGGGCGGCGAGCTCCTTGCCGATCATCTTCTCGACCAGCTGCACCTGGGACAGCTCCTCGACCCGGTGCTCACTGATCAGCTGGCCGTTGCGCAGGATGGTGAGCCGGTCGGAGATCTCGAAGATCTGGTCCAGGAAGTGCGAGACGAAGAGGATCGCCACGCCGGACTCCTTGATCAGGCGCATCACCCGGAAGAGCTGCTCCACCTCGGCGGTGTCCAGGCTGGAGGTGGGCTCGTCGAGGATGAGCACCCGGGCGTCGATGTCGATCGCGCGCGCGATGGCGACCATCTGCTGGATCGCCAGCGAATAGGTGTCCAGCGGCGCGGACACGTCGAGATCGAGGTCGAGCCGGGCGAGCAGCTCCGTGGCACGGCGCCGCATCTTGCCCCATTGGATCTTGCCCCATTTACGCGGCTCACGCCCGATGAAGATGTTCTCCGCGACGGAGAGGTTGGTGCAGAGGTTGACCTCCTGGTACACCGTGCTGACGCCGGCCTGCTGCGCCTGCAACGGCCCGGCGATCCGCACCGGCACGCCGCCCAGCTTGATCTCGCCACCGTCGATCTCGTAGACGCCCGTCAGCGTCTTGATCAGAGTGGACTTGCCGGCGCCGTTCTCGCCCATGAGCGCGTGGACCTCGCCCGGGAACAGACGGAAATCGACGCCGTCGAGGGCGACGACGCCGGGGAAGACTTTTCTGATCCCGGTCATCTCGAGGACCGGGGACTGCTCGCCCATTCTTGCTCCGTTTCGAGCGCCGTAGGTCGCCCCGGACGAGCCGGGGCGACCTACGGGCGAATCAATCAGTACTTGCGGTTGGGGAGCTCGGCCTTGGCCTGCTCCGGGGTGAAGGTGCCCTCCTTGGTGAGGATCCGCTTCTCCACCGCTTCGCCGGCCTTGACCTTCTTGGCGGTCTCCATCAGCTGGTCACCGAGGAGCGGGCTGCACTCGACGATGAAGTTGATCTTGCCCGCGGCCAGCGCCGTCATACCGTCCTTGACCGCGTCGACGGTGATGATCTTGATGTCCTTGCCGGGCACCTTGCCGGCGGCCTCGATGGCCTCGATCGCGCCCAGGCCCATGTCGTCGTTGTGGGCGTAGAGCACGTCGATCTTCGGGACCGACTGCAGGAAGGTCTCCATGACCGTCTTGCCGTCGGCGCGCTTGAAGTCACCGGTCTGCGACTTGGCGATCTTCAGGTTCGGGTTCGCCTTGATCGCGTCGGCGAAGCCGGTCTGCCGGTCGATGGCCGGAGCCGAGCCCGTGGTGCCCTGCAGCTCGACGATGTTGACGTCGCCGGTCTTACCTTCGTACTCCTTGGCCAGCCACTCGCCGGCCTTCTGGCCCTCCACCTTGAAGTCCGAGCCGATGAAGGACTCGTACAGCGAGGTGTCGGTCGAGTCGACGGCACGGTCGGTCAGGATGACCGGGATGTCGGCGTCCTTGGCCTCCTTGAGCACCGCGTCCCAGCCGGAGGTGACCACCGGCGAGAAGGCGATGACGTCGACCTTCTGCGTGATGAAGCCACGGATGTCGCTGATCTGGTTCTCCTGCTTGCCCTGCGCGTCGGAGAACTTCAGCTCGATCCCGGCGGCCGCGGCGGACGCCTTGATCGACTCGGTGTTGGCGGTACGCCAGCCACTCTCGGCACCCACCTGGGAGAAACCGAGCGTGAGCTTGCCGTCGTCGCCGCCGCCCTCGGAGCCGCTGTCACTGCCACCGCAACCGGCAAGCGTGGACACGGCCAGGAGGCCACCAAAAACCGCCACAGACAAAGTCCTGCGCACTACAACCCCTCCAGAACTGTTACCGTTAACAAACAATCAGCGGCCTGGGCGACCAGCCCAAACACGCGAGAATCGCCGTCCTGCTGCGACCGCCGTCACAGCTTGCGTTTCGTGAGTGTTACCGCTCTCAACCACGTCGTCAAGAGATATGGATCAACGTTTCAGATCTGTTGCAAGAACGCCTATCTCACCCGTGGTGATCGAGCGGAAGCTGCTAGGAATCGTCCAATGGCGACACCTGACCATGTGCCGGGGCCCGAGCCGGCACCCGAATCACCCGCGTTCGCACTTCGGCCGAGACCCGGCAAGGAGCGCGGCAGCGTCATGCGTGACGTGGCCAAACTGGCCGGCGTCTCGCACCAGACCGTGTCGCGAGTGATCAACGAGCATCCGCACGTCCGCGCCGAGACCCGGGAACGAGTGCTCGCCGCGATGCGCTCGCTCAACTACCGGCGCAACCTGGCCGCGCGCACCCTCGCCACCCGCAAATCGCACACCCTCGGATCGTCGGGTTCGAGACCACCCTCTTCGGGCCCGAGTCGATGCTCTACGGCATCGAGAGCGCCGCCCGCGCCGCCGGCTACCTGGTCAGCGTCGCCACCGTCCGGGACCTGTCACACCGGCCCGTCCTGGAAGCCGTCGACCGGCTCGTCCAGCACGGCGTCGACGGCATCATCGCCATCGCACCCAAACACGCGGTCACCACGGCGCTCACCCACGCGCCCGCCGGCATGCCCTGCGTCGCCGTCGGCGGAGACGGACAAGCCGGCTTCCCGACGGTACGGGTGGACAACGCCGCCGGAGCCCGCCTGGCCACCCGGCACCTGCTCGACCTCGGCCACGCCACCGTGCACCACGTCGCCGGACCCCTCGACTGGCCCGAGGCACAGTCCAGGGTCGACGGCTGGCGCGAGACCCTCTACGCGGCCGGCGCCGTCGTCCCGGCCGTCACCACCGGATGGTGGGACGCCGAAGCGGGGTACGACCAGGGCCGCCGTCTCGCCGCCGACCCGGCCGTGACCGCCGTCTTCTGCGCCAACGACCGGATCGCGCTGGGGGTCCTCCTCGCCATGCACGAATCCGGCCGCCGGGTGCCCGGCGACGTCAGCGTCACCGGCTTCGACGACATGCCCGACTCCGGCTACTTCCTGCCCCCGCTCACCACCGTCCACCAGGACTTCGCCGAACTGGGGCGGCGCGCCCTGTCCCTGCTGCTGCGCCACATGGCCGCCCCCGACGGCGACGACCCGCCGGAGGACGTGGTGGTCGCACCCCGCGTCGTGGCCCGGGCCAGCGCCGGCCCACCACACACCTGACCAGCGGTCTCCCCCGACATCCGACCTGGTCTTCACCCAGACGCCCGCCCCGGACCGGTGCCAGCACCCCGGTCCGGGGCGGTGCCAATCTCGGCTCGCTCCGGTGACCGAGGGTTGCGCCCCGGCGGCACGCCGCTACAGTGCGAGGGGTGCTCACCGATGAGACGCCGTTTCCGGAGACGCCCACCAGCACGGGTGTGAGCGCCTGGTTCCGGCGCCGGGCCCCACGGCTCGCCGGCACCCTGCACATCCGCGACGCCGCCGGTCACGAGATCATCGTGCCGCTGCGCGGACGGGACACCCTGCTGACCGCGGCCGGCAGCGGACTGCCCGGTTACGGGGAGGCCTGGGCGGTGCACCTCGGCACCTCCCGAACCGGTCTGCTGATCGTTTACGGCCCGACCGGCGCGGTGGCCGACCGGCGCTCCGGCATCTGCCCCGCCGGGCGGACCATCACCCTGGGCGGCGCCGACTTCACCTGGCTGCTGCCACCGCCGAACGTTCCCGGCCACCTGCGCGTCCCGGCGCAGCGCACCGCAAACACCCGCGCCGACTACGGCCGCTTCCGCAACATGGTCCGGAGCGTCACCCAGAGCCGGTAGCGTCGAGGCAGGAGACCTGTTGTCGCTAACACTCGGGTGTTTCGGCCCTGTATCGTGACGACCCGGCTCCGCTAGGGTGAGCGCTAACATCCGCCGGTCGAGGAGAAGACGACGTGACTTACGGTTCGCCGGCCCTGCGCCGGGCCGTGCTGCTGGCCAATCAGAGGATTCCGCTGGCCAAGCTCGCTCAGCTCACCTGGGGAAACGTCAGCGGCATCGACCGGGAGGCCGGGCTGTACGTGATCAAGCCCTCCGGTGTCGCCTACGACGACCTGACCGAGGACGACCTGGTGCCCGTCGACCTCGCCACCGGCAAGGTCCTCGACGGTGACCTGCGGCCGTCGGTCGACAGCGAGAGCCACCGCGCGTTCTACCTGGCGTGGCCGTCGATCGGCGGGGTCACCCACACCCACTCGACGAACGCGGTCGCCTTCGCCCAGGCCGACCTGGACATCCCGGTCCTCGGCACCACACACGCCGACACGTTCGACGGCCCGGTCCCGGTGACCCGCGGGCTCACGCCCGAGGAGTGCGCCACCGACTACGAGCTGAACACCGGCCGGGTCATCGTCGAACGCATCGGTGACGACGAGGCCGCCGCCGGGATGCCGGCCGCCCTGGTCGCCAACCACGGGCCGTTCACCTGGGGCGCCACCCCGATGAAGTCGGTCGAGAACGGCATCATCCTGGAGGCCGTCGCCGAGATGGCCATCAAGACGCTGGCCCTCAACCCGGCCGCCACCACCCCGCAGCACCTGCAGGAGCGCCACTTCAAGCGCAAACACGGGCCGGGTGCCTACTACGGCAACCCGCCGAAGTAGGCACCCCACGACCGGCGGATGCGGCCACCCCCTTGGACCGCATCCGCCGGTCGCCAGACCGACGTGCGGCGCTCACCGCACTGGCTCCGCCGTGCCTGCTCCCTCGCCGGCCGCACCGGTGACCCGGCGCTCGGTTCATCCCAGCTCAGCCACGCTCGCGACCACCTGTTCGCGGAGAGCCGGCGGTAACGGGGCGAACCCGGCGTTCGCGGCGGCCTCCTGGCCGGCCTCGCTCGCGGCGTAACCGAGGAAGCTGCGGGCCACCCCGGAGACGGAGCCCCGGCACACCACCTCGTAGGTGACCGAGACGATCGGGTAGGCGCCGCCGGTGACCGTGTGGTCGATCGCCAGGCGCAGGTCGCCGCCGGCACCGGAGACGGTGGCCGCGGCGATCGTCAGGCCGGCCGCGTGGTCGGTGGGATCGGCCCAGCGGCCGTCCGAGGTGCCCACCCGAACCCCGGGAAGATCATTGACCCGGGCGTACGAGGATTCCACGTACCCGATCGCGCCGTCGGTCCCGGCGATCGCGGCCACCACCCGGTGACTGCCACGACGGCCGTCGCCGCCACGAAGTGGCCACGCACTGCCGGTGCCGTGGGTCCAGACCGACGGGGCCGCCACCGCCAGATAGGCGAGGACGTTCGCGGTGGTGCCGGAGTCGTCGGACCGGTGCACCACCCGGATCGCCGTGGCGGGCAGGGCGACGCCCTGATTGTCGGCGGCGACGGCCGGATCGTTCCAGACGGTGATCCGGCCGCTGAGGATCCGGGCGATGGTGTCCGGCCGCAGCCGCAGACTGTCGACTCCGGCGACGTTGTAAGCGAGCGCGATCGGCCCGGCCACCAGCGGCAGATGGACCGCCGGGCCGGTGCCGCAGCGGGCGTCGGCTTTGGCCTGGTCGGCGGTGCTGAGCGGGGTGTCGGTTCCGGCGAAGTCCCCGGTTCCGGTGAGGAACGCCCGCACACCGGCTCCGGAACCGGTGCTCGCGTATTCGACGGTTGCCTCCGGGCAGGCGATCTGATAGGCCTTGATCCAGGCGTTGACGGCGTTCGTCTGCGCCGACGACCCCTGCCCGGTCACCGGCCCGGAGCCGCAGGAGATCCGCACCGGTTCCGGTTCGGGCGCCTGACAGCCCGCCGTCGCGAGCAGCGCCACGACGGCGAGGGCCCGCAGCTTCATCACGGTGTTCCTTTCGGACGGCGGCCGGGCGCGGCCGGCGCGGAGACGGCACGGCAGCGGAGCGCGGCCGGCGCGGAGACGGCACGGCGGCAGGGCAAGCGGCAGGTACGGCGACGACGCGGCGCTGGGGCGAGTCATCGGTACTCGGCCAGGCGGCGGCGTACGGCCATGGGGATCAGCGCGACGACCACGGTGAGAATCGCGCCCGGCAGCACGGTGGAACCGGTCATGGTGGTCTCCGCGGCGCGGAGCGCCCGAGCGAAGTCCTGCTCGCGCTCGCCGGCGACCTCGGCCACCGACGCGTCGAACCAGGCGAAGTCGAAGGCCGCGTCACCGCGACGGATGCCGGTGAGCAGCCGGGTAGCCTCGTCGGCGCGGCCGGCGTCGGCGAGGTTGAGGATGCGCAGATGGACCCGCTGGTAACCGGCCCAGCGCACGGCCGCTTCCGCCCCGGCGAGACGGGACAGACCGCCCGTGGCCGAGGTGTCGCAGGGGGCCTCGCCGGTCAGGCAGGCGGCTTTCCCGGTGAAGTCGTCGCGGTAGTAGGAAAGGTTGCCGCTGACCAGATATCGCCCGGTGTCGGCGGCCGCGTCGTAACCGAGGGCCCGCAGTTCGGAGAGGGCGAGGTAGGGCCCGAGCCCGTCGTCGCGCCCGTCGGCGAGCTGCCGGGACTGCAGCTGCAGTACCAGGACCGCGGCGGCCAGCAACAGCACACTCAGGCCGGTGGCCACGACCAGAGCCGGGTTCCAGTTGCGCCGGAACCGGCGGGCCATCCAGATCTGCAGCTGGATCAGCAGCCCGACCAGCGCCCCGCCGAGAACGATCACGACGGCGGAACCCGCTGACTCATAGGCGGCTTTCGCCCGGTACGCCGCGTCGAGCCGTCCGGTGCTGGCCTCCCGCAACCGGGCCGCGTCCGGCAGGATCCGCAGGTGCAGCAGGTTGGTGGCCTGGGTCCAGTATCCCAGCGAGTCCGGCGCGGTCAGGGCCTGGCCGACACGCTGCCGGTAGACGGTGAGCCCGTCCATGACGCGGAGCACGACAGCCGGTTCCGCGTCCGTGGTCAGCAGCAGTCGCAGATCATGGTCGACCTGGTAGCCGCGGTCCCGGTAGATGCCGAGCGCGTCGACACGACTGCCGGCCAGTTCGTCGCTGTCGCCGGCCAGCAGGATCCGGGTGACCTGGGCATCCAGGTCACTTAGGGCGAAGTAGAGGTCGGCGGCGGTGGCGGCCTGCGGCGCGGCTTGGAGCCCGATGACCCGGACCTGTTCGCGCACCCCGGCCATCACCAGAGTGAGGGCGAGCAGCAGGGCGGCGGCCGCGCCCGCGGCGAGCACCGCCCACAACCGCAGACGGGCCGGCGTCTCACTCCGGAAAACAGCCTCGACATTGACGGGCACGCCGCCACGGTAAGCCATTACCGCAATTATCAGAAAGCGCGGCCAGCAGTTCTCCGGACGTTAATTCACCGTTCCCTAAACGGCCTTGAGCTGGAAAGACGCCCTCCGAATCGCTTTATCCAAAGATCAGCTGCGCACCCTTTTCCGGGAGCGCGACGGCGCCGCGTCGTGGCGGGGCAGAGCGAGCGGATCGGGCAGGTCGTGGGCGGCGCTGAGCCCGTCGTCGCGGCGTTCCAGCATACCTTCGCCGACCAGGTCGGCGACCAGCCCGGTGAGCCGGTCGTCCAGTTCCCCGGACCGGCGCGCCGCCCATCCGAACAGCTTCCCGGTCGCGGCGAGCAGACCCTCCACCTCGATCGCCCCGGCGTCCTGGACCAGATGCTCCAGCGCCACCCGCAGCTCGGAGTCGGCGACCTGATCGGCTTTGCGGGCCACCCCGCCGGCCCGGGTCCGCACCGCCGGCACGATCTGGCCGGGATCACCGAGGAACTCGTCCGCCCAGGTGACCCGGGCCTTCTCGGCCTGCGCCGCGATCTCGGCGTCGATCACGGTCCGGGCCGGCTTGGTGATCCGGGCGATCGACCAGGCCTCACGCATCCGCTGAAGGACGACGCTGACGTGCACCGGCCCCTCGACGGCGGCGATCCGCCGGATCGCGTCGGCGAGGTGGGGGCGGCTCTCCGGGTCGGTGAGGCCGGTTCCGGCAGGCAGCGGGGCCAATTGCGCCTTCTGGTACGGGTGGGCCCACTCGTCCGGCCCGTGGTGCACCTCCATCGCCGCCGCCTCGACCTTCCCGGCCGCTTTCGGTGCCGTCGTCTCCTTGTTCGTCTCCTTCAAGGCCGCCGCCTTCGCCGGAGCCGCATTCTCCTTCGGGGCCGCTGTCTTTCTCGGAGCTGTCGTCTTCTTCGGAGCCGTGCTCTCCTTCGGAGCCGTCGGCGCCTTCGCGGCCGTCGTCTCGCCGGCCGTCGTCTCGGCGACGGTGCTCTTCACCGGCCGGATGGTGCGCGTGGTCCGCGGCCGGGTGCTCTTGCGCGCGGGCCCCGGAGCCTCGACGGGTGCGACGAAGACCGGCTGGACGTCGGGCAGCCCGTAGACGGTTACCGGAGCGTGGAAGTCGGCCTCGGCCCGCACCGCGTCGGCGAGGGCGATCTCCTCGGCCTCAGCCCGCGCTTCAGCTGCAGCCCGGGCTGCAGCTTCAGCCCGGGCGATCTCCACGCGGGAGGTCTCGGCGAGAGCCGCCTCCTCCAGGGCCGCCTCAGCGAGCGCGGCCTGCGCAGCCCGTGCCCCTTCGGCCCGGGCGGCTTCGGCCAGTTTCGCCTCGGCCTGAACGGCTTCGGCCCGTTCCGTGGCGGCCCGAACAGCTTCGGCCCGTTCCGTCGCGGCCCGGGCGGCTTCGGCTCGGGCGGTCTCGGCCCTGGCCAGGTCCGCCCGGCTCACCCGCTCGAAGACGGCCGCGGTGACCCGGGGCTCGTCGTCGATGTCGCCGTGGATGAGGTTGCCCGACTCGACGGCGGCACGCGCCACCTCGCCCCGGTTGACCTTCTCGAAGACGGCCGGCCGGACCCGGGTCTCCTCTTCGGCCCGGTTCACCTGCTCGAACACCGCCGCCCGAACCTCCGGCACGGCCCCGGCGGACTCGGCGGGCTCGGTGCGGGACACCCGCTCGAACACCGCGGGCCGTACCCCCGTCTCCTCGGTGAGCATCGGTTCCGCCTCGGCGGGCGGCCCGCTGAACACCTGTTCCGCCTCGGCGGGCGAGTCAGCCACGGCCGGCGGCCCGAACGCCACCGGCAGATCGAACTCGGCCGGCAGATCGAACGCCGCGGGGAAGGCCTGTTCCGCCGCAACCGGTTCGAGGTCGGGGTCGAGGTCCATGGCGCCCGCCCACACCGGTGGGGTCTCCTCCCACGACAGTTCCTCGTCGTGGGCGCCCGGGAAGGCGTGCGACCACTCCCGCGGGGCCATCTCCTGCCGCACGTCCGCGAACCCGGCCAGGTAAGCGTCGGCATCCTCGTCCACATCGGCGAGAGCGTCGGCCAAGGTGTCGGCCGGGTCGTGGGCCAGGCCGTCGACGTGTGCGTCGGCGAGGACCGTCACCGGGGCGTACCCCGCTTCGGTCTCGACGACCAGGACCGGCTCACGTTCCTCGTCCTCGACCTCGCCCTCGATCTCGGCCGGGTCCGGCACGGTGCTGCCGTCCAGTTCGGGCGCCTGCTCGTCGGCCGGGTACCCGGCCAGGGCCGCCTCGATCGCCGCACGCAGCCGCTGTTCCTCGTGTTCGCGGTCGAGGTACCAGGCGGTGCCCCAGATCCGGTGCAGCCGCCAGCCGAGGTCCTGTAGTACCCGTTCGCGCAGCCGGTCCCGGTCCCGGGCGGCGGGCGCCGAGTCGTACGTGGTGCCGTCGCATTCGATGCCGAGCGCGAACGGGGCGTTGCGCCGGGCGGACGCCCGCACGGCCAGGTCGATCCGGAACGCGCCGGTGCCGACCCGGGATCGCACCCGATAGCCCCAGGACCGGATCACGTCGCGGACCGAGTCCTCGAACGGGGTCTGCGCCTCGGGCCGGGGTTCGTCCAGGCCGAGGGCGTTCTCGCCACGGGCGGCGTAGTCGAGGTAGCCGGCGAGCGGCCGCAGTTCCTCGGTGTCCGGCAGGTCCCGGGCCCGGAGGGTGGAGACGACCTCGACCCGGCGGCTGGCCCGGGTGCTGGCCACGTTGAGGCGGCGCCATCCGTCCTGTCCGCCGAGCCCGCCGGGGTCGGCGCCGATCGCCAGGATGATCACGTCTCGTTCGTCGCCCTGCACGGTCTCCAGGTCCTTGACGAAGAACCCGTGCAGACGGTCGTCCTCCGGCGGCACCACCATGTCGGCGACCGCGGCCTCGATCTGGGCGGCCAGGCCGGGGGTGGCGGCGATGACGCCGAGGCTGCGTTCGGGGCGGGTGACGAAGTGGTGGGCGACCCGTCCGGCGACCAGGCTCGCCAGGCCGTCGTCGCCGTCCTCGGGCACGGCCGGGAACAGTTGCACCCCGGCGTCCGGGCCGGCCGGTCCGGCGGGCGGGAAGGTGTTGAGCCGTCCCTGGTAGAAGGTGTGGTTGGCGAACGCGATCAGCGACTCGTGCCGGCTGCGGTAGTGGGTGCCGAGGTCGAGGACCGGGAACGCCGAGCAGCTGATGGCCAGCTCCAGCACCGACCGGCCGCCGCCGGGGGTGGGCAGGGCGGTGAGCTGCCGGTCGTCGCCGACCACGACGAACGAGGAACCGCGGTAGACGCAGGTGATGGCGTCCGGCACCGGAACCCGGGACGCCTCGTCGATGATCACCACGTCGAAGGTGAGGTCGGCCGGGACGAGCCGGCTGACGTCGGCGGGCACGGTCAGGAAACACGGCTTGACCGCCAGGGTGGCGTGCCGGGTGCGGCTGATCAGTTCCTGCACCGGCAGGCGGCGGCCCTGCTGGGCGGCGGACGTGCGCAGCAGCGCGGCCTCGGCCGCGGCGGCACCGGTGGGCTGCATCTCGTCGACCGCGTTCATCACGTCGGCCGCGGCGGCGCGCTGCAGGCGGGTGTCCCAGAGCCGGAACTCCTCGACCAGGTGGTCACGGGCCGCGGCGTCCAGCGGTGGGAGGCGGTCGTCCTCGCGGATCACGGTTCCGGCCCACGACTGGAAGAGGGCCCGGCCGAGTACGGGGAGGATCTGCTCGACCGTCAGGTCCTCGCGGGCACAGAAGTCGATCACGTCTTCCAGGCCGTGTTCGGTGAGGGTCGCGCGGGCCGCCTGGTACTCGAACCACTCCTGCTGCCCCTTGGCGTCCTCGAGCAGCGCCCGGAGCAGTTCCAGGGCGCGTTCGTGGTCGTCGAGATCCGCGGTGAGCGAGGCGTGCCGGCGGGGCGCGAAGGCCCGCAGGATCCAGTCCTTGGCGGCCTGCCACTCGGCGACCCGGGCCGGCATCCGGTCGGTGGGGCGGGCTTCCCGTAGGGCCGTCACCTGGTCCTGAGTGAGGGCGGTGTCGACGCCGACCCGGATCCGGCGGGCTTCCGAGGTCCAGGCCATCGCGGTGGCCAGCGCTTCCACGTCGGTCTGGATGCCGCGGTACGCGGTGCCGAGCACCCGGGTGTATTCGCCGTTGTTCGCCGACAGTGCCGCGGCGGCGTCGGCGGCGGTCTCCCGGAGCAGCCCGACGGCCGCCGATTCGGCGAGGGTGAAGTCCCGGCCGGCCGCCGCGCTGTACGCCCCGACCAGTTCGGCCGCGGCGGTCAGCGGTTCGACGTGGGCCCGCAGCCAGGTGATCGCGTCGTGTACCGGCCCGGCGGCGAGCTGTGGCCGGGGCGCCGGTTCGGGGGCGGGCCGCAGAGCCGCGATCCACCGTTCGAACTCCTTACGGCCCTCCGCGACGATCCGGATGATCGCGCTGTTCGGGGTGGCCGCGCTGACCCGTTCGATGACCGCGGGCAGGGCTTCCGGCGGGGTCACCCGCATGACCTCGTCGGCGGTGGCCAGGGCCCGGCCGATGGCTTCGAAGTCGGTGTCCAGACGCCGCCAGTGCCGGCCGAGGACCCGGGCGTACTCCCGTTCGGTCTGGTCCAGGTCGTGCAGCGCCTTCTTCCAGGCGGCGGCGCTGGCCAGGTTGGCGACGGCCTGGCTGCGTTTGACGTCGGGGCGGGCGATCTCGGCGGCCGCCTTCTTGTCCCGCCGGTACGGCGAGCGCAGTTTCCCGATGCCCTTGTGCACGTGGGCGAACCGTTGGGCCAGTTCGTCCACCGGGTGGGCGAGGGCGGCCTCGTTGAAGTGCTCGCGGGCCTTCTCCTCGGCGACCCGGACCACGTCGACGGCCCGTTGCAGCATCCGGGAGGCGGTGTGCGCGGCGGCCATCCCGGCCGCGTCGAACCAGTTCGCCTCCGGCTTCTCCGGCCGGTTCAGCAGGTCCACGATGGCGGCGACCCGGTTGATGTCGGAGAACGCGATCACGTTCGGCAGGCCGAGCCGGGCGGTGACCCGGTCGAGGCTGTGCTGGTGCTGTTCGAGCCGGTCGGCCTCATCGGCGAACCGGCGGGCCAGTCCACGGGCCTGAGCCGCGGTCAGCGGCAGCAGTTCGACCGGGGGCGGGGCCAGGTGCGCCAGGCTGGGTACGATCGGCAGCTTCGCCGGTGACGGCAGTGCCGCCCAGGTGACGCCGGAGCGGGCCTTCACCGATTCCTCGGCCTGGTTGAGGGCCTTGAGGTGGCGCAGCAGGCCTTCGGCGGCGCGGGCGACCGGTTCCAGCCCGTCCATCAGCAGCCATTCGTCGGCGGCTTCGGCCGGGCGGCGGGCGGCGTGCCCGACCAGGGTGGTCAACGCGATGGCGTCGGCCAGGTTCCGGGTTCGGAAGGCGACCGCGAGCCGGTCCTTGCCGACCGCTTCGAGCAGGTGTTCCAGGGCGGCCAGGGCCTGCTGGAGCCGGGCTTCGAGGCGGTTGCGGTCGACGACGTCACGCCACAGGAACGCGTCGCCCTGCAGGGCCGGTCGCCAGGCACGGCCGAGCTGGTCGGCGGCGTCGCGGACCCGCTGCAGGGACTGGGTGGTCAGCGGGACCGGCAGGACCGGCGGGATCGGGGCGGACGCCACATCGGTCATCTGCGCGCACATGCCCAGCACGTCGTGCAGCCGGTGCCCGAGCGGCTCCCGGACCTCGTTCATCGCCTCGGCGTACGCGTTCAGCCGCTCCCGGTGGTCGCGCAGTTCCTGCCGTTCGTCGGTGGAGAGGCCGGGCGGCGGCAGCGGGATGAAGTCGAGGGCGGCCGCGAGGGTGGTGGCGACCTCGTCCCGGCCGGTCCGGTCGGAGTGCAGTTCGAGCAGGTAGTCGTCGAGTCCGGCGAGGGTCAGCCGGGCTTTGACCACGTCCAGGGAGGCGGCCTTCTCGGAGACCAGCAGGACCCGTTTCCCGGCGTGGATCAGGGCGGCGATCATGTTGGCGACGGTCTGCGACTTACCGGTGCCGGGTGCGCCGCGCATGACGAAGCTGCGCCCGCTCAGGGCCGCCGACACGCATGCGCGCTGGCCCGCGTCGGCGTCCAGGACCAGGGGGATGTCGTCGGGCGGGGCGACGTCGTCGATGCTGCGGGCCGGGATCGGCTCGAACTTGAACGCGTCGATCTGAGCGCGGGCCTCGGTGGCCAGGGCGCGGATCACCGGGTGGGCGAGGATCTGGCGCTCGTTGTCGACCAGGTCGTGGTAGACGACCTCGCGGTGCGTGGTGAACCGGGACAGCAGGATCGCCTCGTCGGTACGCCATTCCGGGTGCTCGCCGATCGCGGCGTCCAGGCGGGCCCAGAAGACGGTCACGTCCAGCCCGGTCAGGCTCTCCACGGCCGGAAGTTCGATGCCGTGCTCCTTGAGACGCACGGTCAGGGCCGGGTTGACCAGCGGGTCGTCCGGGCGGGCCCGCAGTCGCGGGTAGTCGTGCGGATCGGTGTCGGCCAGGTCGACCGGCAGCAGCAGGATCGGGCTGGCGTACTCCCGTTGTTCGTCGTTCCAGTGCAGGGTGCCGATTGTCAGGTAGAGCGCGGACAGGCCGTACTCCAGCTGGTCGCGGTGGGCCGAGCGGCGCAGCGACCGGAGTGTGGTGTCCATCTCCACGTCGGTCATCGGGGTCTGGAAGGCGCTGATCGCGCGAGGCCGCGGGCCTTCGGCCTGTTCCTCGGCCCCGAGGAAGCCGCACTCCCGGCCCTGTTGCAGTGCTTCCAGGACGCCCCGTGGGGACGGGCTGTCGATCGCCACCACGCCGGGACCGTCCGGGTCGACGTGGATCAGTGGATTCGTGGCGGTGAGGTCCAACAGACCGGTTCGCCACGTCTCCAGTACTCCACGGACCCGAGCGTCCGGCCGTCCGGTCAAGCCGTCAGCATCATCCCACCGCATCTGCACATTCCAGCAAGGCGAGGTGGGTCACCGTGGCGCTTTTCCGGGTTAATCCGACGTATCCCACCCAGAAAAGCCGACTAAAACCCCCGAATCAGTCATACAGCCCCCGTCTGGGTGGTTCCCGGCCCGTCCGGAACCTGCACGGCCCGGACGGGACAGACGGCGCAGATCAGCCCCAGGTGGGAACCCACCACTGCCAGCCGGCGGGGGCCGGCGGCCAGGACGGGTCCGGGATCCAGCCGTCCGGCGGGTACCAGCCGTCCGGCGGTGTGGGCCAGCCCTGCGGGACGGCGAACCTGATCCCGTTCGGCGCCGGCGGGATGGGTGCGTGCGGGTTGGTGGCCTCGGGAGTCGCCGGGGTGAGACCGGCGATGGCCCCGGAGTTCGCCTTCACCACCGCGGCCAGCGCCGGGATCACCGTGGTCTCGGCGATCGCGAACTCCTGATCGTCGGTGTAGCCGGGACCGTCCGCCGGCGCCGGGCTGACCGGGCGGGTGAGCGGGTCGGCGAGCAGCGTGCCCGGGCCCTCCGTCTGCCGCACCGGGATGGTGGCCGAGGCGCTGTGCCGGGGACCGGGCAGGCTGGGCAGCGCTCCGCTCCCGGCCGCCCAGGCGGGCCCGCCGTCGTCCGGCTCGGCCCAGCCGGACCGGTTCTCCTCCGGCGGCGCCCAGGAGGGCCGGTCGTCGTCCGGCGGTGACCAGATGGGCTGGCTGTCCTCCGCCGACCAGGCGGGCTGGCCCTCGCTCGAACCCGCCCGCCCCGGAACGGGCGCGTCCGAACCGGGGAACCCGAGTCCGGGCGACACCTGCGACGCGGCGTGCTGGTCCGAACCGGGGAAGCCGGGGCCCGGCGATCCCTGCGACGGGACGTGTGCGTCCGGACCCGGGAAGCCCGGTCCGGACGTCTGCTGCGGCGCGGGTGACACCGCCGCGCTGCCCAGCGAGGCGGCGAACGGTGACGGGAACGACGGTGCCGGCATGTCCTGCAGCGGCGAGAAGGCACCGTCCTGGGCCGTGGGCGGGAGCCCGGCGGCGGCCGACGGGTAGGACCCGGACGGGAACGGCCCCGCTGAACCGGACGGGAACGGCCCGGCCGGTGAGACCGGGGTGTGCGCGGCTGGAGCCGGTGGCGACGACGGCCCCGAGGCCCAGCTGGGCAGGGAGTCCCCGGAGACCCAGTTCGGCACCAGGCCGCCGGCTGCCGGGCCGCCGGACATCAGGCCGGGCGCGGGGCTGCCGGGGGCGATGATGCCGGGGATCGGCGAGGAGGAGGCGGGGGCCTGTCCGGGACCGGCGAACGACGTACCGCCGCCGGAGTTGTTGGTCGGGACACTCGCCGTGCCGCGGCCCGCGGCCGGGACCGCAGCCGGTCGCCGCGCCGCGCCCTGCAGATTCTCCGGCAGTTCCTGGGCACGGGCGGCGTAGAGCATGACCTCGCTCTTGCCACTGTTGCCCTTGACGATGGCCCGGGCCGCGGTGACCGCGCCCTGTTCGGCCAGGTGGCGCAGGGTGGGCAGCAGTTCGCCGCTCACCTTGGGGCTGAGGTCACCGACCCGGGTGTCGCCGATCCGCACCTCGACCAGGTGGTCGGCCATCTCGTGCAGCGTCACGTAGGCCCAGCACTCGCCCTCCGGGCGCAGCAGCGGGACGAGCGCGCCCAGCGACTGCTGCTGGCCGACGACCTGGACGGCCGAGCCGGACGGGAGCAGCCGGTACTCCTGGGCGGGCGGGGCGTTGGCCGGCACCAGCATGTGCGGTTCGGCCAGGTCGAGACGGACGGTGGCGTCGAAGGCTGCGGGACGGCCGTCGGCGGCGCCCCACTCCCGGCCGGTGATCCGGGCGTTGACCTCGGGGACCAGCCCGCGGGTGCTGAGTGCGGTGAGGACGACGACGTACCGCGCGGCCTCCGGGCGTGGCAGATGCCCGAGCAGGTGGGAACCGGACCAGACTCCGACGGCGTTGCGGTCGTGCTTGTTGTTGCGGTCCGGGATGAGCTGGACGGGAACGGTTATGTCGGCGCCGCGGGGGTCCAGGTCGGCGTCGAAGAGAGCACGTATCGCTTTCGCGTAGTGCGTCTCGCCGACCACTTCGGCACTTGCCCAGCCCGCTTGGCCCCAAAGGGGGAACCGATTCGCCACACGGGAACGCTAGTGTCTGCTTTCCGTCAGTGACCTCACCCGTACGGATGAGTGCGATCGTCCGTACGTTCCGTATCCAGGCCACTCGTTAGAGCGACTGAATTGCCGTTCAGTGTTGGTCATACCCGGCGACAGGCACCAAACCGGTCGCCGGGCGGACCTTAACTGCTGGTTAACCCACCTTGACCACCATCTTGCCGGTGTTGTCACCCCGCAGCAGACCGAGGAACGCACCCGGCGCGTTCTCGATCCCATCGACCACCGTCTCCCGCGCAGTGATCTTTCCCTCACGGAGCCACGCGGCGGTCTCGGCCACGAACTCGGGCATCCGGTGCGAGTGGTTGCCGACGATGAAACCGCGCATGTTGATCTCCTTGCCGATGACCGAGGCGAGGTTGCGCGGCGCGGTCGGCGGGGCGGTGTCGTTGTACTGCGCGATGGCTCCGCACAGGGCGATCCGCCCGAACTTGTTCATCGACGCGATCGCCGCTTCCAGGTGCTCGCCGCCGACGTTGTCGAAGTAGACGTCGATCCCGTCCGGCGCGGCCGCCCGCAGCTGGTCGCGGACCGGCGCGTCCTTGTAGTTGAAGGTCGCGTCGAAGCCCAGCTCGTCCACCAGGTGCTTGGCTTTCTCGGCGGACCCGGCGCTGCCGATCACCCGCTTCGCCCCGCGCAGCCGGGCGATCTGGCCGACCACGCTGCCGACCGCACCGGCCGCACCGGAGACGAAGACGGTGTCACCCTCGCGGAACTGCGCGATGTCGAGCAGGCCCGCGTACGCGGTGAGGCCGGTCATGCCGAGCAGCCCGAGGTAGGCCGAGAGGGTGGGCGCGGCGGCCGGGTCGACCACCCGGACCTTGCCGGCGTCGACGACCGAGAACTCCCGCCAGCCGAGCCCGTGCACCACGAACGCGCCGACCGGCACCGTCTCGTCCTGCGACGCGACGACCTCACCGATCGCGCCGCCGTCCAGCGGCTGCCCGATCTGGAACGGCGGGATGTAGGACTTCACGTCGTTCATCCGGCCGCGCATATAGGGGTCGACCGACATGTAGACGTTGCGTACCAGCACCTGGCCGGGACCGGCCTCGGGCACCGGCACGTCGGCGACCTCGAAGTTCTCGGCGGTGGGCCAGCCGGACGGACGGGAAGCGAGGCGGATCTCTCTCACGGGTTCTCCTTAGGTGTCGTTGTTTTTCGACAGTACGTCGAAAAACTCGACACCGCGTTACGGTGTCCGCATGAGCACACTCCCCGGGCGTCGGCGTGGCCCCAGCAAGGGCGACCGCCGCGAGCGGGCGATCCTGGAGACGGCGCGGACCCTGCTGGCCCGCAAACCCCTCGCCGAGATCACCATCGACGAGCTGGCGACCGGTGCGGAGATCTCCCGGTCGAGCTTCTACTTCTACTTCGACTCGAAACTCGCCGTGGTGGTGGCGCTGCTGCACGGCATCTCCGGCGAGCTGGGCCGCGACTCCGGCCCCTGGCTGGACGGCGCCGGCCCCGACGCCGAGGCGCTGCGCGAGGCCCTGACCGCGCTCGCGGTGCTCTGGCGTGATCAGGGCCGGCTGCTGACCGGGGCACTGGCCGCCGCACCCGGCTGCCCGCCGCTGGCACAGTGGCGCGACGAGTTGCGGACCGCGCACGTGCATCGGCTGGCCGCCCGGATCGAGCGGGACCGGGCCGCCGGGCTGGCCCCGGCCGGCCCCGGCGCGCGGGTGCTGGCCGGGCTGATCGACGACCTGCGGACCGCCGCGTTCACCGCGAGCGCCGACCCGGAGGCACTGGTCGCCGACCTGGTGACGGTCGAGCTGCGGATGATCTACGGGGAGTTCCGCGATAACCACTCGGCCGGGTGATCGGCGAGCGCACCCTGAGGCCATGCATATCGGTGTCATTGGAGCAGGTCAACTGGGCGGCACTCTGGCCCGGTGGTGTGCCGAGAGCGGGCACGACGTCGCGGTCACCTCGCGGCACCCGGAACGGCTGCGCGCCGAGGTCGACCAGACCGGCGTACCGCTGCGGGTGATGTCGATCCCGCAGGCGGCCACCTTCGGCGACGTGGTCATCTTCAGCCCGAACTGGTCGTCCGCCTTCGAGGCTCTCGAACAGACCCGGGGCCTGCTGGCCGACAAGGTCATCATCGACGTGACCAACCCGGACATCCCGGACGACATCTCCGGACTGGAGGCATTGATGGACCGCGCACACGAGGGGCATTGGGCGAAGGCGTTCAACACCGTGCCGACCGACGTGCTGAGCCGGCGGCGCGGGCACGACCCGCTGCTCACCGAGTTCGTCTGCACCGATGACCGGGACGCCCGCCAGGCCGCGTCGCGGATCATCCGGGACCTCGGGTTCGCGCCGGTCTACGCCGGTGGCGCGCACTCGGCGCTGCTGACCGAGACCGGCGGCCCGCTGCAGATGCGCGAGGTCGACGTGAAGGACGCGACCGAGGTGCTGGCCGAGGCCCTCAACATCCACCCGATCTGATCAGCACCGTCAGATCAGCACGTTCACGATGCTGGGCGGGGTCATCCGGGCGATGCGGTCCCGGCTGGCCATGACGGCCTCCTTGTCGTCGCGCATCCGGCGCTCGCTCATCTCGGAGGCCGCGTCGATGGCGAGCCGGCTGCAGTCCTCGCGCAGCCGCAGCCAGGCGGCGTGGGTCTCCCAGACGGTCGGGGTTGTCGACGTTCCGATGCTGATGGTCATGACGGACTCCCTGGGGCTTCGGCGATCCGAGGCCCCGACCATCGGCGGGCAGATCCCACCCTGAGGGGAATCCGCGAAGAAGTTTCCGCGACCGGGCCGCCGACGTACCGGACGCGGCAGAAACCACGGACGGACGGTCGGCACGCGCGGTAGCGTCGATCATCATGTCGCTCTGGTCGTCTCTGCTCCGGCGTCGCGCCACCAGCGACGCCGGGAGCGATGCCCAGGTTCTCGCCGGGCTCACCGAGACACTGCGGGAACGCGACGCCGAACTGGAGCACCTGCGGGCCGAGCTGGACACCCAGGCGCAGGCCTCGATGGTGCACCAGCGGGAACTGCACAAGCAGTTGCGCAAGCGGGCCCGGGAGGCGATCGACGACACCGCCGAGGTGATCGGCGGCAAGCTCGAGGACGTGGTGCTGCAGGTCGGCGCGGCCCGGGACGCGGCCGTCGCCACCAACCAGCGGGTGACGGTCACCAACGACGCGGCGAACGCCCTGGTCCAGCGGGCGCACAGCGCCGACGAGGCGGCCACCGCGCTGAACGCCAGCCTGCGGCAGGTCGCCGGGATCGCCAGCGTGATCTCCGGGATCGCCTCGCAGACCCGGCTGCTGGCCCTGAACGCCACCATCGAGGCGGTCCGGGCCGGCACCGCGGGCAGTGGTTTCGCGGTGGTCGCCGACGAGGTGAAGGGCCTGGCCGACACCACCGCCGACTCGACCGAGCAGATCACCCGGACGGTCGCCGCGCTGGAGGCGGACGTCGCCCAGATGGGCCAGACCCTCGCCGCGATCATCAGCGACGTCGGCGACATTGAGGACGCGATGCGCCAGCTCGGTGGGATCGCCGACCAGCAGCACGAGATCGTCGGTCTGCTGCACCGCAGTGTGGACGCCACGATGGAGCAGATCGGCGACCTGTCCGCGGTGGCCGACCGCCTGGAACGGCGCCGTCACGACCGGCTGCCGGTGCAGGGTTCGGTCCGCCTGGACCGGCCCGGCCGGCCCACCGTGACCGCCGACCTGATCGACCTGAGTTCGGACGGGCTGGGCTGCACGGTCCCGACGGCGACCCCGCTCGCGGTCGGTGACGCGGTCCGGGCCGAACTGAGGATGAACGGGCTGGACGGCACGTTCGACGCGCGCGTGGTGCGCCGGGTGGTCCGCGACGGCACCGCCGAACTCGGCATCCAGTTCGGCGACCTCAGCGACCAGACCCGGGCCCGGATCGGCTCGGTGATCTCCCGGATCGTCGCCGGGCTCTAGTCTCGTGGATCGCGTGCCGAAACCGGGAAGACCCCCGGCAGGTCGTCGACGAGGTAACGCTGCACGGCCGGGCCGATCGCCGCGACGAGCGCTTCGGACGGTGCCGAGGCCAGCGGCTCCACCTTGATCACATACCGGGCCATCGCCATCCCGACCAGCTGGCTGCCGGCCAGCGTCATCCGCAGCTGTCCCTGCTCCGGGTCCAGGCCGAGTCTCGGCACCGCCCGGCGCAGCACCTGGGTGAGCACGAACTCGCGGAACAGCCGGGCGGTCCACTCGTTGCCGACCGCGGACCGCAGCAGCGCCACCCCGGCCGCGCCACGCGGGCCGTCCCAGATGTGCAGGAAGGCCCGCACCACCCGGGAACCCATCTCGCCGCGCTCCCCGGCGAGCGCCTCACCGATGACGTCGAGCGGATCGAGCGGCGAGTTCATCGCGGCCAGGAACAGCTTGTCCTTGGTCCCGAAGTAGTGGTGCACCAGCGCCGGGTCGACCCCGGCGCCGGTGGCTATCGCCCGGATCGAGGCGCCGTCGAATCCCTTCTCGGCGAACGCCCCGCGCGCCGCCTCGAGGATCGCTTCCCGAGTGTCCGGGTTGCCGGGCCGGCGTCCGGTCCGTCGCACCATCGATCAAAACCCCTTCGCGCCGTACGTCTGTCAGCGGTCTCTAACCGGTCCTGCGCCGCAGGGTGGCCGCACCGAGGACCAGCGCCACCACGACGGCACCCACCACGACGGTGAGATCCCGCCACATGATGCCCGTCGGTTCAACGTGCACTCCCACTTCGGTAAGTGCCTCCACGGAGTAGGAGAGTGGCAGAACGTCACTGATCGCCTGCAGCCAGCCCGCCATCTCCGCGCGGGGCACGAACAGTCCGCAGAGCAGCAGCTGGGGCGCGGCCACCACCGGCATGAACTGCACGGCCTGGAACTCGGTCCGGGCGAACGCGCTGGCCAGCAGCCCGAGCGCCACCCCGAGCACGGCGTTGGCCACGGCGATCAGGATGACCAGGCCGATGCCTCCGGCGGTGTTCATGCCCAGCGCCCAGTAGGCGAAACCGGCCGCGACCGTGGCCTGCACGGTGGCCGCGAGACCGAAGGCGATGCCGTACCCGAAGAGCAGGTCGAGTTTGCCGGCCGGGGTGGTGAAGAGCCGTTCCAGGGTGCCGCTGGTGCGTTCCCGCAGCATGGCGATCGAGGTGATCAGGAACATCACGACGAACGGGAAGACGCCCAGCATGGTCAGGGCGATGCGATCGAAGACGGCGGGTCGTCCGTCGTACATGAAATAGATCAGGGTGATCAGCAAGGTCGGGACCACGATGATCATCGCGATGGTCCGGGGGTCGTGCCGCAGTTGCGTGAGGATCCGCCGGACCGTGCTCAGGAGAATCACGCCGCGTCTCCCCGGTCGAAAGGCGCACGAGAACGATCGTGACGGTCGATCACGACGCCACCTCCTGCCGCCGGATCAGGGTGAGGAACGCCTGGTCCAGATCCTCGGTCCCGGCTCGCTGCTTGACCGCGGCCGGGGTGTCGTCGGCGATCAGCGCGCCCTCACGGATCAGTAGCAGCCGGTCGCAGCGGTTCGCCTCGTCCATCACGTGACTGGAGACCAGGACGGTGGCGCCGTCGGCGGCGAGCCGACGGAAGTGCGCCCACAACTCGTCGCGCAGCACCGGGTCCTGCCCCACGGTCGGCTCGTCGAGGATCAGCACTTCGGGACGGCTGACGATGGCGCAGGCCAGCGATGCCCGGCTGCGCTGTCCGCCGGACAGGTTGGCCACGAGCTGGCTGCGGGCCGCGCCGAGACCGACCGTCTCGACGGCGGTGTCGGCGTCGGCCGGTCCGCGGCCGTGGAGCGCGGCGAAGTAGCGGGCGTTCTCGGTGACGGTGAGGTCGGCGTACACGCTGGGCGCCTGGGTGACGTAGCCGATCTTACGGCGCAGCGGCACCGAGCCGGCCGGGTGGCCGAGCACGGTGACCCGGCCGGAGGCGATCACCTGCACACCGACGATCGCCCGCATCAGGGTGGTCTTGCCGCTGCCGCTCGGCCCGAGCAGGCCGGTGACGCCGCCTTGCGGAACGGCGCGGGAGAGGCCGTCGAGGACGGCCCGCTTCCCACGCCGCACGACGAGGTTCTGCACCTCGATTGCCGTGGACATAGCCCCTCCGATTAACTCATCAGGTGTTGAATTCAACGCTAGATGAGTTTCCGGTCCGGGTAAAGCGGCACGACCGCAGCCCGCGTGAAGATCGACACTGATCACACCGCCACAGGTCACAGAAGCCGATGATCGCCGCTACCCTCAGCAATTACGAAAGGGATCATCAATGCGTGGGGGTACGAAAGACCCCGCACCGGCACCGGCTTCTCGACCTGGAGGAAGCATGTCCGAATACACCGACCCGATCTGGTCCGACGAGAACCCGGTCGTCACGAACAACTCCACCAGAAAGGCCGCCGCCCGCCCCGCACCAGCACCGTCGCCACGAACCGCCCCGCCCCCGCGACCGGAGAACCCGGCCGCCGTGCCCACGCTGGACGACCTGCTCGCCGACCGGCCGGCTCCCCCGACCGGCCCGGCCAAGACCGGCTGGCGGGCCACCGTCCGGCGCGCCACCGGCGGACTCGTCGCCCCCGGTCCCGGTCCGGCCGAGATGCGTCACCGCCTGGCCATCCAGTCCGTCCAGCGCAGCCTCCGCGGCCCCAAGACGGTGGTCGTCGTCAACCCCAAGGGTGGCGCCCACAAGACCACCGCCACCCTGCTGCTGTCCGCCACGTTCGGCGTACATCGCGGCGGCTATGTGCTGGCCTGGGACAACAACGAGACCCGCGGCACCCTCGGCTGGCGCGCCGCCCCCGCCCGGCACGTCAACACCGCCGTCGACCTGCTGGCCGATCTCGACCGCTTCGACGAGGTCCGCAGCGCCCGCGTCGGCGACCTCGACAACTACGTCCGCAGCCAGGGCGACGCGCAGTTCGACGTGCTGGCCAGCGACGAGAACGCCGCCAGTGCCGCCAGCATCGACGCCGACGCCTTCCGCCGCCTGCACCGCACCCTCAGCCGGTTCTACCGCATCCTGTGCATCGACACCGGCAACAACATGCGCGCGTCCAACTGGGAGGCCGCCATCGACATCGCCGACCAGCTCGTCATCGTCTCCACCATCCGCGAGGACACCTCACAGAGCGCGGCATGGCTGGCCGACGCCCTACGCGCCAACGGCCGGGAGACCCTGGTCGAGAACGCCGTCACCGTCCTGGCCGCCCCCACCCGCACACCCGACCCGGCTCTGCGCGATCGGTTGCACCGGCACTTCGGCAAACTCACCCGAGCCGTCCTCGACGTGCCCCACGACCAGGCCCTCGTCGCCGGTGGGCCGGTCTCCTTCGACGCGCTCACCCCTGCCAGCCGCACCGCCTGGCTCCAGGTGACCGCCGCCATCGCCGACGGACTCTGATCGCCCGAGCCGCTGTCCCGCGGTCGAGAGGTCTCCGGCCGGGGATCTCTCGACCAGGCTGACACATCGACGCCCTTGACAGTCGAGTTGTGATCGTTAACATACTGGCAACACCCCCGTGCACCGGCCGCTCTCCGGCCCCCACCGGCGAGCACGCTCACAACGTGCCGGGACATCCCCGTTCCCCGGAAGGGACTAGCCATGTCTCTCGCCCGTCTCCGATCAGCCGGAGCCGTCCTGCTCCTGCTTCTCACGATCGCCGTCGCCGTGGAGGCCCGCACCGCCCCGGCCCCCGCCCGCGCCGCGACCACCTTCACCAACCCGGTCGCGCCCGCGCCGTACGGCGCCGACCCGTGGGTGGGCTACTACAGCGGCTACTACTACCTGGCCGCGACGACCTGGAACAACCAGATCGTGATCAAGCGGGCGACCTCGGTGGCCGCACTCCCCGGCGCCACCGAGACCGTCGTCTACACCGGCACCGCGACCGCCAGCTGCTGCAACGTGTGGGCGCCGTCGCTGCACCGGCTCAACGGGCCGAACGGCTACCGCTGGTACTTCTACTACTCGGCCGGCACCGCCGCCTGCTGCGACGGGCAGCGCTCGTTCGTGCTGGAGAGCTCCGGCGACAGCCCGCTCGGGCCGTACACGTTCAAGGGCCAGCTCAACGTGCAGGCGAACAACGGCTGGGCCATCGACGGCAGTGTCGCCACCATCAACGGGACGAACTACTTCCTCTACTCGTCCTGGGTCGGTGACCTGCAGAGCCTGTTCATCGCGCCGATGAGCAACCCGTGGACGGTCTCCGCCTACGGCACACGGATCTCCTATCCCACGTACGACTGGGAGAAGGTCGGTGGAAACACCGACGAGGGACCGTATGTGCTGCAGCGCAACGGCAAGACCTTCCTCACGTTCTCGGCCAGCTCCTGCAACACCCCCGACTACAAGATCGGCATGTTGACGCTGACCGGCACCAACCCGCTGGCCGCGTCCGCCTGGACCAAGAAGTCCACCCCGATCTTCCAGCGCTCCGACACCAACAGCGTCTACGGCCCTGGCCACCACTCGTTCTTCACGTCACCGGACGGCACCGAGACGTGGATGGCCTACCACGCCAACGAGACGACCGCCCAGGGCTGCGGCGCCACCCGCACCACACGGCTCAAGAAGGTCAACTTCAACAGCGACGACACCCCCAATCTGGGTACGCCGGACAAGCTCTCGACCTCGTTGACGGCCCCGTCCGGTGACCCCGGTGGCACGGTCTCGTTCCCGGTGGCCGGCACGAAGTACCGCCTCGTCAACCAGGCCAGCGGCAAAGTCCTGGACGCGGCGAACTGCGGAACCGCCAACGGCACCGCCGTCCAGCAGTGGACGTCCCTCGGTAACGCCTGCCAGCAGTGGACGTTCACGAAGACGACGAGCAACTACTACCGGATCACCAACGCCAACAGCGGAACCGTCCTCGACTCGGTCAACTGCGGAACCGCCAACGGCACCGCCCTGGACCTGTGGGCGTCCCTGGGCAACACCTGCCAGGAGTGGAGCGTCACCCCGATCAGCGGCGGCTACCTGATCGCCAACCGAGGCAACGGCCTGGTCCTGGACGTGACGAACTGCGGCACCGCCGACGGGGTCGCGGTCCGCCAGTGGACGTCCCTGGGCAACACCTGCCAGCAGTGGACCATCACGGCCTGACCCGTCACCCCCGAACGACCGGCGCCTCACCGGGTACCCAACCCCGGTGGGGCGCCGGCTCCATCCCCACCGTCCGTCCCCAGGCGTCCGTTGCCTCAGGTGAGCAGCTTTCCGATCAGGTCGGCTACCCGGTCGGCGTCGGCGGTGGTGGTTCGCCAGTTGCTGAAGGCGGCGCGGAGGGCCGGTTTGCCCTGGTAGACGGTGGGGGTCAGGAAGGCCTCGCCGGAGTCGGCCACCGCCTGGGACAGGGCTGTCACGTCAGTGGGGACGGTGAAACAGACCACGTTGAGACGTACCGGAGCCAGCAGTTGAACTCCGGGGATCGTGGTGAGGCGGGCGCCCAGATGGTGGGCCGCATCGATCGCGCGGGTGACGATCTCGCGGTGGCCGGAGACGCCGTAGGCGGCGAGGGTGAACCAAGCGGTCAGCGCGCGGAGGCGGCGGGAGTTCTCCGGGGTCAGGTGAAAGAAGTCGGGGGTGCCGGAGATCGGCGGCAGGTAGGCGGCGGCGTTCTGGAAGACCGTCACCTGCAGGTCGCGGTGGCGGGTGAACTGGACCGCGCCGTCGTACGGGACGTTGAGCCATTTGTGCAGGTCGACGCAGACCGAGTCGGCTTCGGCCAGGCCGTCGACCAGGTGGGCGTGGGCCGGGGAGAGGGCCGCGAAACCGCCGAACGCGGCGTCCACGTGCAGCCAGAACGGGTAGCGGTCGCGCAGGGCCAGGATGGCGCGGAGGTCGTCGAAGTCGACGGTGTTCACCGTTCCGGCGTTGGCGACCACGATCGCGGGGCGGCCGTCGAGGGCTTCCAACGCTTCGGCCAGGGCGGTCACGTCCGCTGCCTCCCGGTCGGGGAGTGTGCGGACCGGCTGGAGCGCGTCGCGGCCCAGGCCCAGGATCGACAGGGCCTTGTAGACGCTGGAGTGGGCGGCCCCGGACAGCACCGGGACCTCGCCGAGAGCGGCCACGCCCTGGCGGGCGACGCTGACGCCGCGCTGTTGGCCGATCCATTCCCGGCCGATCGCGAGGCCGACCAGGTTCGACATGGTGGCGCCGCTGACGAACGCGCCGGTGTGGGCGGTTCCGAGGCCGAACATCTCGCGCAGCCAGCCGACCGTCTCGTCCTCCAGGGCGGCGGCCGACGAACCGGAACGGTTGGAGCCGTTCTGGTCGAAGGTTCCGGTCAGCCAGTCACCGGCGAGCGCCGCGGGGGTGGTGCCGCCGGTGACGAAACCCAGGTAGCGGGGGCCGGCGCTGCCGGAGAAGCCGGGTGCCCAGCGCTGCTGGAACTCGGCGAGCGCCCCGGCCGTCCCGATGCCGTCGGTGGGCAGCGGGGCGGCCGAGGCGGGGGCCGGTGTCACGGCGACCGGGCGTTCGTCCAAGCCCTTCAGGACGGAGACCGCGTAGTCCCGGGTGGTCTGCAGCAGTTCCGGCAGGGCGGCGAGGTCATCAGCTAGCACGTTTCGCACGCTAGGCGTGCTCAGCCGATCTGTCGCGGGCCACCTGCCGGAACCTGGATCGTCCAGAGCGGGCGGGCCACCTCACGGTCGGCGTGCCGGCGGACCGCGGTCAGCCACGCGACCCCGACCAGGGAGACCGCGATCAGGCCACCCCAGGACAGGACGGTGAACAGGTGCGGGTCGCGGGTGACGTCGGTGATGATCTTTGCGATGCTCTGCCAGCCGTCCCAGAGGGCGTGCAGGGCGGCGACGCCGAGGAAGCTGACCACCAGGCGCTTGGTGAAGGCGTAGTGGCGGCCGCCGGACGCCGAGAACAGGACACCGCCGAGGATCGCGGTCCACAGGCCGTGGCCGACCGGGGCGAGGACACCGCGCAGCAGTTCCGTCTCGACCAGGGTCATCAGGGACAGGCCCTGCTGGGTGAAGAGGGCGGTGAACGCGTATCCGGCGGATTCGAAGGCGGCGAACCCGAAGCCGACGGACGCGCCGAGGATGACACCGTCGACGGCGTACTTGTGCTGGAGACGACGGCACAGGAAGGCGAGGGCGGCGAGTTTCGCGGCCTCCTCGATCAGGCCGACGCCGTAGAAGAACAGCGGGTTCGGGTGCAGCAGGTACGTTTCCAGCAGCGACGCGGCGAGCACGCCCAGCACACCGCCGGTGACGAACGTGCTGAACAGCAGTTCCGAGGTCACCTCACCACTGTGGCGTTTGGTGAACGCCCACAGCACGAACGTGACCGGCACCAGGAAACTGCCGAGCAGGACCAGAGTGGGGATGAGGTTGGGGTTGCCGGTGGCGAACGTGACCACCACCGTCAGCAGCCACAGGCCCAGACCGGTCAGGAAGACCTTCGACCACAACGAACGACGTTTCATGTGCGCCTCCCGCGCGTGAACCAGCGGCACCCGGGTACCCGCCCGGGTGCCGCCGCACGCGAAAGTGAGACCTACGAGTCAGCGCCGCGAATAGATGACACCGAGCTTGTCGACCGCGTCGCCGGCCCGCCCGTGGAAACCTGCGATCTGGAAGCCGGCCGGGGCGGTCCTGGTCACGCAGTCGGAGGTGGTGGTGCCACCGGCGATCGTGTTGCCGAGGCTGGTGGTGAAACGGGCGTAGAAGATCCGGGTACGACTGTTGTACTGCGCCCGGCACAGATAGACGCTCGCGACATACTCCCCGCTGGCGAGGGTGCGTGACACCGCCGTGCCGCCGGTGCCGCCGTGGGCCAGCGCGCCGATGCTGACCTGGTCGACGCGGGAACCGGCGCGTACTCCGACGGTGGCCGGGCTGCCGGAGATCGCGGTGATGTCGTTGAAGTAGTCGCCGTGCGGGCCACCGAACTGCTCGCTGAACTCGAAGGCGCTGTTGGTGGACCAGGTGAACGCGGTGCTGATCGGGAAGTGGTCGGAGAGCATCAGCCCGTCCGACGTACGGAATCCGGCGTCCTCGTTGTGATAGCCGGTGGCGTTGAGTGTGACGAAACGGCTGCCCCGGTAGAGGATCTTGTCGACGACCTCGCACGTGTCGGTGACCGCCGCCGGGTCACAGACCAGGGCGTCCGCACCGGAGGTGGGCGGGGTGCCGCCGCGCTTCAGTTTCACCCAGGCGTCGGTGAGCCCGTTGGCCGCGACGAACGTGCGGATGGTGTCCGCGGCCCGGGTGTACCGGGTGTTGGTGTCGCCCATCACGACCACCGCGTTGCCGGCCGAGTGAGTGCCGATGAACGCGGTCAGCTGGTTCAGGTTGTCGGCGCGGGACTCCTGGTCACCGGCGTTCGTACCGGCATTGGTGTGCAGGTTGTAGAAGTCGACGTAGACACCTTCGGCGAGCCGGTGACGGGCGAAGGTGAAGCCCTTGGGGGTCAGGCAGTCACCGGAGTCGAGCTGGCAGGAGTTCCAGTCGCCGCGTTCGAAGTCGTCGGTGTCGTAGGCGAACTTCGACAGCGTGTTGAGCCCTGAACCGATGCCGGCGCCGCCGCTGGTGGGGGTGCGGTAGGCGTGCGTGGTGTCGGCGGCGTACAGGTAGGCGTGGTAGTTGAAGTCCTCCTGCACCTGCACGATGTCGTACGGGCCGAGCCGCTGGCCGATGGCGGTGTGCGCGGTCTGCCGGTCGACTTCGGCGCTGGAGATGATGTCGGGGAGACCAGCGACGTTGTAAGTGAGGACACTGAACGTGCCGGCGGTGGCGTACGCCGGGGCGGGCGCGAGGACGAGCGGGCTTGCCAGGGCGGCGAGCGCGATGAGAACGCGTCTCATGGGGATTGCCTTCCATCGATGGGGGTTACCGGACGGTAGCGATCGGCAACCCGGTGATGGAAGTCCCTTTGAAAATTATTCACATCAAGACAAGCGGGAGTTGGCGAAACGGTCTTGTGCTCCACGGAGTCTCCCTGCTCGTGAACCTCAGCCGCCGCACACTTCTGCTCGCCGGTGCCGCCACTCTCGTCGCCCCGGCCCGCCCCGCCTTCGCCGCTGCTGCCGCCGCCTCCTTTGTCGGCGCCTATCAGACGAACACGACGGCGAACCTGACCGTCGAGACCAACGCCGCCGTGCGGATCCTGTCCGGGTTCCAGCAGGTGTGGAGCACCGGCACCGCCTGGAACAACGGCACCGTGCTGGACCAGGCGTTCCTGCGGGCCAACGTCCGGTACGTCGTGAAGACCACCCGCGAGCGCACCGCCGCCGAAGCGGCCCGGTCGTTCATCGTGGACCGTCAGCACCAGAGCTACTCGGTGATCGCCGGGCTCGGCCCGCTCGCCGACGTCTACAAAGCCGGTTCGCTCGCCGTCACCGGCATCACCGCGGCGCCCGCGACCACCCCGGCGACCACGGTCAGCGACACGATCCCGGCCGGTGCGCCCGCCGGATCCGCCCTCGGCGCCGGTTCGGCCACCTCCGAACTGGGCCGGGTCGTCACGCTGGTGAACACGCTGCGCGGCAACTGGTCGTCCGGCAACCCCAGCAAGTTCGCGTTCCAGTACCCGCGCCCGTGGCGGATGACCGAGAACGGACAGGTGGTCGACACCGGGGCCGTCGACGAGTTCGGGTTCCCGGTCTACGACTCCGCCGTGGTCGTCACCCCCACCCTGCTCCGGCAGCGCAGCACCACCCCGGCCGAGGACGGCGGTTACGTCTCCGGGCACACCAACGCGCTCTTCCTGGCGGCGCTGTCGTTCGCCTACGCGGTGCCGGAACGGTTTCAGGAGATGGTCACCACCGCGTTCGACCTGGCCCACACCCGGATCGTCACCGGCATGCACTCCCCCGCCGACGTGATCGGCGGCCGGATCCTCGGCACCGCACTCGCCGCCGCGATCCTGAACGACCCCGCCAACGCGTCGCTGAAGGCTTCAGCCCGAGCCCAGGCGCTCGAATACTTCACGAGCAAAATCGGACAGGACCTCATCGGGTACGCCCGGTCAGGTGCCGACCGCGACGGCAACGCCCGGATCGTGGCCCCGAAGTTCACCTACGGCCTGCCGTCGCGCCGATCGAACCTCCGTTTCGAGGTACCGGCCGGTGCCGAGGTACTGCTGGAGACCCGCCTGCCCTACCTGGACGCCGCCCAGCGCCGGGAAGTCCTGCGGACCACCGGCCTGCCCGCCGGCAACCCGATCCTGGACGGCCCCGAACAGTGGGGCCGGATCAACCTGTTCGCCGCCGCCGACGGTTACGGCGCGTTCGACTCCACCGTGGCGGTCGCCCTCGACGCCACGGCCGGTGGATTCGCCGCCGCGGACGTGTGGCGCAACGACATCGCCGGCCGGGGCGGCCTGATCAAACTGGGCAGCGGCTCGCTCACTCTCACCGGCGACAACGACTACCGCGGCGGTACGACGGTCGCCGCCGGCACTCTGGTGGCCGCCTCGAAGACGGCCATGGGCTCCGGCGACCTCACCGTCAGCGGCGGCACCCTGCGCCTTCTCGCCCCGAAGACGCACGTCAGCGGCGCGGCCCGGCTCAGTTCCGGCACTGTCGCCCTGACTGTCCGCCCACACGGCGCGGCCCCGCTCACCATCGGCGGCGACGCCGTCATCGGCGTCGGCACGGTCCTGGAGGTCACAGTCGGCAAGAACGACAAGTACGACTCCCCGGTCCCGGTCCTCAAGGCACGCCGGGTCCGGGGCCAGTTCGCCAGGGTCGTCGTGACGACCCCCGGTTACCGCGCCACCCTGCACCACCAGGGCGACGCCATCACCCTGCGCCTCCACAAGGCCTGACCCACCACTCCCGCCCGACCGGGTCCGAACGACCCGGTCCGACCCGGGTGGTCCCCGCCACCCCGGGCGGGACCACCCGGCACCGCGGAACCGCCTGTCCGCCCCGGACCGCGGATCTCCCCGCGGCGCGAAGTCCGGCGGGCGGTCCGGCAGACAGGTCCGGGCCGGCGGCGGCTGACAGGGCAAGGTCCGCTGGACCGCCGACTGGCCGGCTCACGTCTCGACGAGGCGCGGGCCGTTGTCGTCTTGGGCATGCGTGAGGCGGCGGCGAGGGGCGGTCCGGTGTGACGCCCACCGTGGCTGCCGGGGCTACGGGGCCTTTCACGACCGTACCGAAAGAAGGGGTAGGCCTTTCAGCGCGGGATGATCCGGCGGCGCGTCGGTGATGATGGCGGTGACGCGGTCCGGCGCAAGGACCTGGAACGGGGAAGCGGCGCCGATCTTCTCCGCGCTGGCCAGCACATACGTCTCAGCGGCGCGGCTTGCCAGAGTGCGTTTCATCGCGGCCTCGTCGGGGTCACCGGTGGTCAGGCCGGTCTCGTGGTGGACGCCGGTGACGCCGAGCAGGAAGAGGTCGGCGGTGATGCCCCGCACGGCTTCGGCGGCGGCCGCACCGCAGGTCACCGCGGAGTGTTTGAAGAGGCGGCCGCCGATCACGAAGACGTCGACGCACGGATGGTCGACCAGGGCGGCGGCGACCGTCGGGCTGTGCGTGACGATGGTGGCCCGCAGGTCGGGTGGCAGCGCGGCGGTGACCGCCAGGGCAGTGGTGCCGCCGTCGAGCAGGACGGTGCTGCCGGGCTGGATCAGCTCGGCCGCGGCGACGGCCACGCGCTCCTTGCTGGACGGGGCGAGACCCGTGCGGGTGGCGTAGTCGGCGAGGGCCGGCGAGATCGGCAGCGCTCCGCCGTAGACCCGCTGGCAGAGCCCGGCAGCGGCCATCTCGCGCAGGTCGCGCCGGATGTTGTCCTCGGCGACCCCCAGCCGGATCGCGATCTCCTTGGCCACCACTTTGCCCTCTGCCCGGAGCCGGGCCAGAAGGAAGTCTCGGCGCTCCGCCGCAAGCATTCCGTGTTTCCCCTTGTTTCTGTCGACTGTTGCGTGTTTCGAAGTGTACCGTTCCCGGCATGAACAGACCAGGGATCGACGTTCCCGATGATCGTGGCCGGGTCGGGCTGGACCGGGCGGGGCGGGACCTGACCGGCAACCCGTCCGTGATCGTGCGTGATGTGGAGCTGACCGGGGCCGGGTGGCACGTGCTGCGGCGGACCACTTACGACTACCGGCGGCGCGACGGGCACTGGTCGTCCGAGCAGCGGGAGACCTATGACCGGGGCGACGGCGCAACCGTGCTGCTCTACGACGCCGAGCGCGGGACAGTGTTGCTGACCAGGCAGTTCCGCTATCCGGTCTATGTGAACGGCCACCCCGACGGGATGTTCCTGGAGACCGCGGCCGGGCTGCTCGACGGTGACGATCCGGCGGCGGCGATCCGGCGGGAGGCGGCCGAGGAGCTGGGGGTGACGATCGGTGAGCTGATCCCGGTGTTCGCGGTGTGGACCAGTCCGGGGTCGGTGACCGAGCGGGTGCACTGTTTCGCCGCGCCGTATTCGGCCGCGTCCCGCACCTCGGCGGGCGGCGGGCTGGCCGAGGACGGCGAGGACATCGAGTCGGTGGAGCTGCCGTTCGGCGCGGCCCTGAAAATGATCGAGACCGGGGAGATCGCCGACGCCAAGACGATCATGCTGCTCCAGTGGGCGGCACTGAAGGAGGTCCTTGACATCGATCGATGACGGCCATTGGATGTTACCCGGAGGTAAACGCGATGATCGTTCGCCGGGTCGTTCTCGCCGCCACGCTGATCGCCGGGGTCCTGATGGGGACTCCCGCCGCAGCGGCAACCTGTTCGGCGCCCGCGCCGAGCCCCACCCAGCCCGGCTACCTCGTCGCCGACCCCGACTGCGATCTGGGCGGGAAACCGTTCACCGCACTGCCGGGAGCGACGACCCACACCGGGATCCGTGCGGGTGCCGCGTGGCGGATCGAGGTGCCGAAACGGTGGAACGGCAGGCTCGTGGTCTACGCCCACGGCTATCGCGGCACCGGCACCACGGTCTACGTGACCGACCCCGACCTGCGGGCGCACTACATCGACCGGGGCTTCGCATGGGCGGCGTCGAGCTACGCGACCAACGGCTACGACGTGAGCCAGGGCGTCCAGGACACTCAGGCGCTGATCGGCCTGTTCAAAAGGGTGACGCGGAAGAATCCGGTCAAGACCTACATCAGCGGCGCGTCGATGGGCGGCCACGTCACGGCCGTCGCGATCGAGAGGTATCCGCGGACGTTCGCCGGGGCGATGCCCTACTGCGGGGTCCTCGGTGACGTCGAGCTGTTCGACTACTTCCTGGACGCCGGCGTGACCGCGGCGGCACTGGCGCAGGTGGACATCGAGTTCCCCCTCCGGCCGGACGCCGGCTATCCGGCGCGCTGGGCGGCACAGGTCGCCCGGATCCGGGCCTCGCTGCCCAAGGCCACCTGGTCCGACGTCCTGGAGCGGCGCAGCGGCGGCGAGCGGCCCGGGTTCCCGCAGGCGTTCGCCTACTGGGACGCGGCTTCCCAGGGTGGACTGCCGTTCCTGTTCAGCGTGTGGCCGGGGCTCAGCGGCGGCACGGCCGGTATCGCGTCCGGCAACCTGACCGACAACCGCCGGACCGTCTACCAGATCGACGACCGGCGGAAGCTCACCACAGCGGAACGGGCGCTGAACGCGTCGGTGCTGCGGGTCGGGCGGACCGCGACGGACGGTGTCCCCCGGGTCGCGGGCCGCCCGTCGATCCCGGTGCTGTCGCTGCACGGCATCGGCGACCTGTTCGTGCCGTTCTCGATGGAGCAGGAATACGCCCGCAGTTCCCGGTCGTTCGTCTCCCGCGCCATCCGCGACGTCACCCACTGTGGCTTCACCGCCCCCGAGTTGACCAATGGCTTCGACGACCTGGTCACCTGGGTCGAGCACGGCCGCCGCCCGGCCGGCGACCCGATCCTGGACCGCCGCGCGGTGGCCGCCCCGGACTTCGGCTGCCGCTTCACCGTCGGGACGCGGCCGCAGTTCACGGCCTGCCCGGCGCCGGATCACGCGACCGGCTAGCTAGATCGCCGGTGCTGCCCCGCCCGGCATCGGCGTCGACTTCGCTGCGGCAACGGTGTGCTGCAAGATCTCGCGGAAGGCTCGGGCGGCCGGGGACGCCGCACCGGACAGCCGCTGGGCGGTGAAGATGGTGCGATACGGGGCGCCGTCCAACTCCAGCAGGCGGGCTGAGGTGCCGCGGCCCGCCCAGATCAGGTCGGGGATCAGCGCGACGGCGTTGCCCGACTCGACCAGGCGCATGTGGGCCTGCAGGTCGGCGGTCTCGTAACGGACGTCCGGTTCGAAGCCGGCCCGGCGGCACTCCTGTTCGGCGAAGTGCCGGGAGGCAGCGCCGCGTGGTTCCATCACCCACGGCATGTGCCGGGCGGAGTCGAGGGAGTCGACCGGGTGCAGTGACTCCGAGGACGCGGGCAGGGCCAGCCGGATCGCGTCGGTGGTGAGGTCGCGCCGGTCCAGGCCGGGGTGGTGTGGGGCGGCGTGCGCCGGGTACTGCTCGGCGATCACCAGGTCGAAATCGCGGGCCCAGGTCTCGCGCAGCGCCTCCTCCGGTTCGCGCTGTGTCATCTCCACCCGCACATCGGGGTACAGGGATGCCATGGCGCGCAGGGTGGCGGGCATGAAGGCGAGGGCGGCCGACTGGAAGACGGCCACCCGGACCCGGCCGGTGACGGTGGCCGCGGCGGCCTGCAGGCGGGCCTCGGCGCGTTCCAGGGTGTCCAGGACCTCACCGACCGAAGCGACCAGAACCTCGGCCTGCGGGGTGAGCTGGACCCGGCGGCCGGCTTTGCGTAACAGCTGGGTGCCGGTCTCCCGTTCCAACTGGCTGAGCTGCTGGGACACTGCGGACGGGGTGAAGTTGAGGGCCTCGGCGACGGCGGCGATCGTGCCCCGGACGGCCAGTTCACGCAGCAGGATCAGACGGCGGATCTCCAGCACCTTTTTACATTAGCGGAACTTAACAACACAGCTCAGAAAGCATCGCTTTTCCTAAGCTGTATACGGACTTCAGACTGTTGCGCACAACGGAAGGAGTTCCCGATGCCTGAGATCGCCGAAGAGACGATCGCCCTTGTCCGGCGCTGGCTGCGCGAGGCCGCGGACGTCCCGGTCGGCGGTTCGGCCGCACAGCTCGCCGCGGTGCTGCGTGACCCGAAAGGTCTGGCGTTCACCGTCGGTTTTGTCGACGGTGTGATCCGCCCCGAGGACCTGAAAGTCAGCGCCCGCACCCTGCGCGCCCTGTCCCGGGACGTGCCCGGTTTCCTGCCCGCCCACCTGCGCCTCGCGGTCAAGGCCGGCGGCGCGCTCGCCCCGGTGATGCCGGGTGTGGTGGTCCCGATCGCCCGCCGCGCGCTGCGCCACATGGTCGGGCACCTGATCGTCGACGCATCCGACGCCCGCCTCGGCAAGGCGATCAAGAAGATCAAGCAGCGTGACGTACGTCTGAACGTCAACCTGCTCGGTGAGGCCGTCCTGGGCAAGGGCGAGGCCACCCACCGGCTGCGCAGCACCGAGAAGCTGCTGGCCCGGCCGGACGTCGACTACGTGTCGATCAAGGTGTCGTCGGCGGTCGCCCCGCACAACCCGTGGGCCTTCGACGAAGCCGTCTCCGACATCGCCGAGAAGCTGCTGCCGCTGTTCACGCTGGCCGCGAAAGACGGCAAGTTCGTCAACCTGGACATGGAGGAGTACAAGGATCTCGATCTGACGATCGCGGTCTTCACCAGGCTCCTGGACCGTCCCGAGTTGCTGAACCTGGAAGCCGGCATCGTGCTGCAGGCCTACCTGCCGGACGCCCTGGGCGCGATGACGCGGCTTCAGGAGTGGTCCGCGGCCCGCCGCGAGCGCGGTGGCGCCGGTATCAAGGTGCGCCTGGTCAAGGGCGCCAACCTGCCGATGGAGCGGGTCGAGGCGGAGTTGCACGGCTGGCCGGTCGCCACCTGCGACAGCAAGCAGGACACCGACGCCAACTACAAGCGGGTCCTCGACTACGCGCTGCACCCCGACCGGATCGGCAACGTGCGCCTGGGTGTGGCCGGGCACAACCTGTTCGACGTGGCGTACGCGTGGATCCTCGCCGGACAGCGGGACGTGCGCGCGGGCATCGAGTTCGAGATGCTGCTCGGCATGGCCGAGGGTCAGGCCGAGGCGGTCCGGCGCGAGGTCGGCGGGTTGTTGCTCTACACGCCGGTGGTACGTCCCGAGCAGTTCGACGTGGCGATCGCCTACCTGATCCGCCGTCTCGAAGAGGGCGCGAGCACCGACAACTTCATGTCGGCGGTGTTCGAGCTGCACACCGACGAGGCTCTGTTCGACCGCGAGCGCGACCGTTTCCTGGCGTCGCTGCGTGACCTCGCCGAGAGTCAAGCACCGGTGCCGCACCGGGTGGCCGACCGGTTCGCCGCCGTCCCGCGCAGTGTTCCGGGGCTGTTCGTGAACACTCCCGACACCGACCCTGCGGTCGCCGTCAACCGTGCCGAGGTACGCGACCTGCTGTCCCGGGTCGAGACTTCGCACCTGGGCCTGGACCTGCCCCGCATCGGTGACCGGGAGCACCTGGACCAGGCCATGGAGAAGGCCGCCGCCGCCGGCTGGGGAGCCGCCGACCGGCAGGCTGTCCTGCACGCCATCGGCGACGCGCTGGAGACGCACCGGACCACGCTGCTCGAAGTGATGGCCGCCGAAGCCGGCAAGACCGTCGACCAGGCCGACCCCGAGGTGTCCGAGGCGATCGACTTCGCCCACTACTACGCCGAACTGGCCGGTGAACTGGCCCAGGTCGACGGGGCCGTCCCCGTTCCGGCGCGGCTCACCCTGGTCACGCCGCCGTGGAACTTCCCGGTCGCCATCCCGGCCGGTTCGGTGCTGGCCGCCCTCGCCGCCGGTTCGTCGGTGGTCCTCAAACCGGCCGGTCCCGCCGAACGCTGCGGCACCGTGCTCGCCGGCATCCTGCGGGACGCACTGGCCGCGGCCGGAGCCGACGCCGACCTGGTCACGCTGCTCCAGGTCGACGAGCAGACCCTGGGCCGGGAACTGATCGCGCACCCGCTCGTCGACCGGGTCATCCTGACCGGGGCGTACGAGACAGCCGAACTGTTCCGCTCGTTCCGCACCGACCTGCCGCTGCTCGCCGAGACCAGCGGCAAGAACGCCATCATCGTCACCCCCAGCGCCGACCTGGACCTGGCGGTCAAGGACGTGGTCGCGTCGGCGTTCGGGCACGCCGGCCAGAAGTGCTCGGCCGCGTCCCTGGTGGTGCTGGTCGGCTCGGTGGCCCGTTCGCAGCGGTTCCGCACCCAGCTGCTGGACGCGGTTTCGTCGCTGGACGTCGGCTATCCGTCCGACCCGCGTACCAAGATGGGCCCGCTCGTCGAACCGGCCGCCGGGAAGCTGCTCGACGGCCTGACCACTCTCGGCGAGGGTGAGCAGTGGCTGCTCGAACCCGGCAAACTCGACGACAGCGGCAAGCTGTGGAGCCCCGGCATCCGGGACGGCGTGCGCCGCGGATCGGCTTTCCACCGCACCGAATACTTCGGCCCGATCCTCGGCATCATGATCGCCGGCTCCCTCGACGAGGCGATCGACCTGGTCAACGAGGTGGACTACGGCCTCACCTCCGGCCTGCACTCGCTCGACGCGGGCGAGATCCGCACCTGGCTGGACCGGATCCAGGCCGGCAACCTCTACGTCAACCGGGGCATCACCGGCGCCATCGTGCAGCGGCAGCCGTTCGGCGGCTGGAAGAAGTCGGCGGTCGGCCCCGGCACCAAGGCGGGCGGCCCCAACTACCTGACCGGCCTGACCGGCTGGCAGTCCCGCCCGGCAACGGCCAGGACCGCGATCGATCACGCTGGCGTCCGGGCTCTGCTGGCCGTCGCCGGCGAAGTCCTGGAAGCCGCGGAGTCCGAGTCCCTGGACCGTGCCGCCCGCAGCGACGCCGCCTTCGCATTCCGCACCCCCACCGACGTCTCCGGCCTCGAAGCGGAACGCAACGTGTTCCGCTACCTGCCGACCTCGGCAACGGTCCGGCTGGCCTCCGGCGGCACCGTCGCCGACCTGGTCCGCGTGCTGTCCGCGGCCCTGCTGACCGGCGCCGACGTGACGGTCTCCACCGCGACGCCGCTACCGGCCGGTCTGGCGGCCCGCTATCCGTCGGCGAAGGTCGAGGACGACACCACGTTCGCGACCTCGGTCCGGGCCGGCCGGATCCGCCTGATCGGCGGCGACGCCAGCACCCTGACCGAGGCCACCGCAGGCCGCCCCGACGTAGCGGTCTGGTCCGGCCCGGTGACCGAATCCGGTCGCCTGGAACTCCTGCCGTTCCTGCGCGAACAGGCGGTCAGCATCACCGCCCACCGCTTCGGCAACCCCCTCCCGATGGCCGCCGAACTCCTCTGACCTCCGGCTCGGCGACGCCCTCCGCACCCCACCCGGCGCGGAGGGCGTCGCCGTCTCCGGGCACGCCAGATCAACATCGAACCGCGGTGGGGTACGCCACCCGGCTCCCCAACCGCACCGGCCCGCCCTGTCCGGTCCCCGCGAGGTCCGCGCCGCCCGAGGCCACCCCGCGACCGCCGGGCGAATGCGAGGGAACGCTCACCGGACACCCGGTGCCGGCGGCTTTCGATCGCCGGCCGGGCAGGGAACAGCGTGCCGAATTAGGGTGCGTTCCGCACCACAGGTCACCACACACGACCGGGCACGGGACAGCGTGCCGACTTGTGGTGCGTTCCGCACCACAAGTCGGCACACACGTCGCCGGGCGGGGCGCTGTGCGGTCAGGGCAGGTGGCAGAGGATGAAGTCGTCACGGACGTGCTGGCCGGGCTGGTCGCCCGCCTCGGTGATGGCCTTGCGGATTTCGTGCAAGTGCTGGGTGGTCATCTGCAACGGGGGTTCGTCGGGCTGGAAGGTGGTGCCTCGCGGGTAGTCCTCGCCCGGCATGCCGGCCATCTCGATGTGGCAGCCCAGGACGTGGGTCACCGGGTGCGTCCCGGCGAACGTGATCAGGGTGTCGATGGTGCTGGTGAAGGCCGGCCAGTCGTTGACGTAGAGGCGGCCCCGGTACACCGTGTCGCCGGTGAGCAGCAGACCGGTGTAGCTGTCGTAGAAGGTGACGGCGGCCTCGTGGTGGCCGGGCGTGGCCAGGCAGTCCAGCACGCGGCCGCCCAGGTCCAGCCGGCTCGCCGTGCCCGGTCCGGTGAGACCCAGGTAGGTCCACGCGGACGGACGGTCGGCGGCCACGACCGTGGTGCCGGGTCGGTCGGTGAACTGGGCGTCGGCGGCCACATGGTCGCCGTGGGCGTGGGTGTGCAGGACCAGGAGTTCGTACGTCTCGCGCGGGTGCTCGGCCAGCCAGCGCCGGATCAGGCCGTCGACGGTGTGCCGCAACGGGAAATGGTCCGGTGACGCGGTGGCGCCGGTGTCGAGCAGCACCGCCCGGTCGTTGCCGAACAGCAGGAACAGGAACGGGCCCTCGTAGTGGACCGCCTTGTTCTGGCGCAGGATCACCGTGTTCTCGTTGTAGGCGTGCACCTGGATGTCGGGGTCGGTGTTGTGTTTCGGCGAGGTCGAACCGTGGATCCAGCGGACGTCCAGACTCCCGGCCGCCGGGGTCTCGGAGCTGAAGTCGAAACGCGTTCCGGCCATGACGCCTCCCGTGATCGCAGGCCGCCGAAAGCGCCTCCGAGCGCAAGATATCAAGCCTCGCGTCGATTCGTTGACCCTCGCGAACCGGGCGGGTCAGGCTCCGAAACGCCGATGGCGGGCGGCGTAGGAACGCAGGGCCCGGAGGAAGTCCAGCTTGCGGAAGCCGGGCCAGTAAACGTCACAGAAGTGGAGTTCGGAGTAGGCGGCCTGCCACAGCAGGAAACCTGAGGTCCGATGTTCGCCGGAGGTACGGATCACCAGGTCGGGGTCCGGCCGGCCGTTGGTGTACAGGTGGGCCGCGAGCCGGTCGGCGGTCAGGCGCTGGGCGATGTCGGGCACCGTGTGACCGGCTCGGGACTCGGACTCCAGCAACTCGCGGACGGCGTCGACGATCTCCTCGCGGCCGTCGTAGCCGATCGCGATGGTCACGTGGAAACCCGAGGTGGAGTCCCGGGTGGCTTCGGCGGCCAGTTTCAGGGCGTGCCGGGTCGAGTCGGGGAGTACGTCCAGACGGCCGGCCACGTGCAGCCGCCACACGCTCGACGGGCGGGACAGGCGTTCGGCCACCACCTGTTCGATCATGCGCATCAGGTTGCCCACTTCGGCGGCGTCGCGTTTGCGCATGTTGTCGACCGAGGCCACGAAGACCGTGACGTGCTGGATTCCCATCTCGGCGCACCAGCTCAGGACCTCGTCGAGGTGTTCGGCGCCGTAGCGGTGGCCGATTCGTGGGTCGTCGAAACCCCGCTGCCGGGCCCAGCGGCGGTTGCCGTCCATCACCATCGCCACGTGCCGGGGCATGACCGCGCCGTCGAGGCGGCGCCGCAGCCGCCGGGTGTAGAGCGCGTAGACCATCCGCATCATGGGACGGAGCGAACCATCCCGGGGCGGCGCGCGAGCGTCCCGACACAGGACCGGCCCGCAACCTGCACGAATCCTCCACAACCACCCGGCCGGCGCCGGGCCGCGACCGTCGCCTCCGCCCGGCGGTCGCGGGGTGACCCGGAGCGGCGCTGACCTCGCGGGGACCCGGCGGGGCGGGCCGGTGCGATTGGGGGGTTGCCGGGCGTACCAGAAAGCGGTCTTAAATGATCGAGAAGCCGTCCGGGAGGGGGCCGCGGCCGGTGAGGGAACGCAAAGCGGTCAGGCCGCCGCCGGTGAGGGCGGCGACGCGGGCGGCCAGGGCGGCCGACTCGGACAGGGTCTCGGGGTCGAACTCGATCGGCAGGCCGGCCGCGGCGGCGGCGTCGGAGGCGTGCACCACCAGCTCGAACGTGCGGGTCGGCAGCCAGTCGCGGACCCGCATGCCGCCGGCGGGGGTGGCGACCACGTCGTCGTCGGAGACGCTGGCGAGGGCGGTGGTGGCCTGGCCGATGTAGCCGCTGATCTCGCGGGCCGGCTGGTCACCGAGAGTGGTGCCGGTGGCTCGGGCGTCGTCGTCGGAAGCGGTCCGGGCCGCCGTGACCATCTCGGTCGGGGCCAGACGGAGGAGGGCGAAATAGCCTTCCGGGACGGGTACGACGATGGCCGGCGCGCGGTCGGCGAGGACCACGGGAACCTGGCGCAGCGCCGAACTGACGGTGTGGCCCAGCAGGTCACGTAGCGTCCACTCGCCGAGTCCGGGGCCGTCGAGGGCCGCCGTGGGGATGCGGGAGGCCAGGTCGGCGAAGACGATGGCGGCGGCTCGGTAGGTGCGGCGGTAGTCCATCTCACCAAAATCGCATGTGCCGCGGTGTCACCCGGAGCCGGGCCGTAGCGTGGCCGTTTGTGCTGCTACCCCTGCCGGACGGCGAATTCAAGGCGTACCTGTTCGACTGCGACGGGACCATCACCGACTCCATGCCGGCGCATCACCGCGCGTGGCTGGCGGCCCCGTGGGAGCGGTGATCAGCCGCCGAGCGGCTCGATGACCCGGTTGCGGTGGTGCTGGTAGATCACCGAGCTGCGGAAACCGACGATCTCCCGGCGGCCGGAGAAACGGTCCATCAGGAAACCGTGCAGGCCCTCGACACTCGGCACCGCGACGTGCACCAGGAAGTCGTCACCACCGGCCAGCACGAAAACCGACAAGACTTCGGGCAGACCGGCGGCGTACGCCTTGAAGCCCTCGATCACTTCCCGGTTCAGTGGCCGGACCTGCACGTTCAGCAGAGCCTGCACCTCGCGGCCGAGCGCGGTGAGGCTGACGTCCGCGTGGTACCCGGTGATCACCCCGCGGTCCCGCAGCAGCCGCACCCGCTCCAGGCAGGTCGACGGGGCGATGCCGACGGCGGCGGCCAGGTCCCGGTTGGTCTGCCGGGCGTTCGCCTGCAATTCCCGCACGAGCGCCGAATCAATGTCGTCCACGTACGCCATTCTCCCAGATCCACCGAACGACGTTCGGAGTGAACACCGGAGCCCCGTGGAGACGCCTAGCTTCAAGGTCAAAGTTCCTTCAGTTGTACGGGAGTAGCGATGTCCCTCAAGCACCAGCGCGTCGTCGTGGAACGTGGCCCGCGATCCGGCCTCCCGATCATCGTGGCGGTCCACTCGACCGCCCTCGGCACGGCGATCGGCGGATGTCGTATCGCCACCTACCCCGACTGGCGGGACGGTCTCGACGACGTGCTGCGGTTGTCGTCGGCGATGACCCAGAAAGCGGCCCTGGCCGGGCTGCCGCACGGCGGCGGCAAGACCGTGGTCGCCCTCCCCGCCGGGGCGGTCCTCGACCGGCGGGCGGTGCTGCACGATGTGGGCGACGTGATCGAGAACCTCGGCGGGATCTACGCCACCGGCCCTGACGTGGGCACCGGCCCCGACGACATGATGACGATCGGCGAACGCACCGGCTACGTGCTCTGCCGCACCGGCGACTCGTCCCCCGGCACCGCCGCCGGCGTCGTGGCGTCCATGCGAGCCGTCGTCGCCGACCGTTTCGGATCACCGGAACTGTCCGGCCGCAGCTTCGCGGTCCTCGGCGCCGGCCGGGTCGGCTCCCACGTGGTGCGCCTGCTCCGGTCAGCCGGGGCGACGGTCCTGACCGCGGACGTGGACCCGTCCCGGCGTACCGCCATGGAATCGGTCGGCGCCACCTGGACCGACCCTCGATCCTGTCTCACCGCCGCCGTCGACGTGCTGGTACCCGCGGCTCTCGGCGGCGTCCTCACCGCCGGGACCGTCCCCACGCTGCGCTGCGCCGCGGTAGCCGGCCCCGCCAACAACCAGCTCGCCACCGACGACATCGCCGACCTGCTGCACGAACGCGACATCCTGTGGGCCCCGGACGTGGTGGTCAGCGCCGGCGGCATCGTCCACGCCATCGCCACCGAACTCCACCACGAGACCCCCGCCCAGGTCACCACCCGCATCGAAGCCATCGGCGACACCCTGTCCGGCATCCTCTCCGCCGCCCGCGAGACGTCCTCCACCCCGGCCGCCGCCGCGTCCCGCCTGGCCGACTTCCTGGTCGGCACCCCACCGACCCCGCTCCCGGCCACCGTCTGACCTCCCACCGAGACGGAGCCCTCGGCGCCGGCGGCCCGATGTCTCGACTTCCGCTCGGGTCGTACCGTGGGGTGATGATCAATGCGGAACGTACCGGCTTCTGGGGCAGGCACTACGTCCTCACGCGGGAGGGCGGGGCGGTCGTCACCACCTGGGACATCGGCAAGTGGGCGTCGGGTGGTGGGTTCGCTCTGGACGGGCGCGAGTACAAGGTCCGGCCGAACGCCTGGGGGACGCGGTACACCATGCTCGACGACGGTGGTGCCGTGGTGGCCGAGGCGGAGCGGGCCGGGCGCAAACAGTGGACGGTGCGGGCCGGAGGCCGGGAGTACGCGTTCCGGCGGGCGTCGCTGCTCAGCCTGGATCAGCAGCTCGTCGACGGTGAGCGGGTCATCGGGTCGGTGAAGCGGACCAGCGCCTGGACCGGTGCTCTCGCCGCCGATCTGCCGGGCCTGCCGACCGCGGTTCAGGTGTTCGTCATCGGCATCGTGATCACCCAGTGGAACGCCGCGGCGGCCGCCAGCGCCTGAGGAAGCCGGGACCGAGCACGCCCCGGTCCGTTGATCTGCTGGAAACATGGGCATACCTTCAGCTCACCCAGCGCGCTTGGAGGCGATCGCGGCATGCTTCTCGACGACAAGATCTGGACCGGAAACATCTTCATCGGCGGTGAGTGGCGGCCGGGGCGAGGTGACGCGTACGACGTGACCGAACCCGCCACCGGGGCCGTGCTCGGGCGGATCGGACGGGCCACGCCGGAGGACGTGACCGAGGCCGGGCGGCTGGCCGCGGAAGCCCAGCGTGACTGGGCGGCCACTCCGCATCCCCGGCGGGCCGCGGTCCTGCGCCGGGCCGCGCAGCTCTGGGCCGAGCACGCCGATGAGATCTCCGGCTGGAACGTCCGTGAGGTGGGCGCGATCCCGCCGATGGCCGGGTTCGCCCTGCATGTGGCCGAGCAGGAGTGCTACGAGGCAGCGGCGCTGCCGTCTCGCCCGTATGGTGAGCTGCTCGCCAGCGAGGAGCCACGGCTGTCGATGGCGCGCCGGGTCCCGGCCGGGGTGGTCGCGGTGATCGCGCCGTTCAACGTACCGATCATCCTGGCCATCCGGTCCGTCGCACCGGCCCTGGCGCTCGGCAACGCGGTCCTGCTCAAGCCGGATCCGCGGACCGCGGTGACCGGTGGGGTCACGCTCGCCCGGATCTTCGAGGAGGCGGGGCTGCCGCCCGGTGTGCTGCAGGTGCTGCCGGGCGCGGCCGACGTGGGCGAGGCCCTGGTCACCGACCCGTTCGTGCGGGTCGTCTCGTTCACCGGGTCGACGGCGGCCGGGCGCCGGGTCGGGGCGCTCGCCGGTGAGCACCTGAAACGGGCCCACCTGGAGCTGGGCGGCAATTCGGCGCTGGTGGTGCTGGACGACGCGGATCTGGAGGGCGCGGTCGCGGCGGCGTCGTTCGGGTCGTGGTTCCACCAGGGGCAGATCTGCATGACGACCGGGCGGCATCTGGTGCACACGAGTCTCTACGACGAGTTCGTGGAGCGGCTGGCGGCGAAGGCGGCGGCGCTGCCGGTCGGCGATCCGGCTCGGGAGCAGGTGGTGCTCGGGCCGATCATCGACGCCGGACAGCGCGACCGGATCCACTCCGTGGTGACGCGGTCGGTGGAGTCGGGGGCCCGGGTGGCGGCCGGCGGCACGTTCCGGGATCTCTTCTACTCCCCCACGGTGCTCGCCGGGGTTCAGGTCGGCACGCCCGCATTCCGGGAGGAGATCTTCGGGCCGGTGGCTCCGGTCATCCGATTCTCCGACGCCGAGGAGGCGGTCCGGATGGCAACCGCGAGTGAGTACGGCCTGTCGCTCGGCATCGTCACCCAGGACGTGATGCGGGGTCTCGCACTGGCCGACCGGATCCCCACCGGCATCGTGCACATCAACGATCAGACCGTGAGCGACGAGGCCAACAGCCCGTTCGGCGGGGTTTCGGCGTCCGGGACCGGCTCCCGGTTCGGTGGTGCGGCGGCCAACGTGGAGGCGTTCACCGAAACCCGGTGGGTCACTGTGCGTGATAAGCCGCCGGCGTACCCGTTCTGACGAAAGTTGTTTCCGGGCGGTAACAGGCACTCCGGGAGTCTTGCGCGACATGTACGTTCATCAATAATGAGCGCCATGAATCGAGCCGAGGCGACACCGGTCGACGGAAGCCGGAGCACGACCGAGCCCCCCGCCTCAACAGAGGTCGTCGTGCCGGCCGGTGGCAGTTCCGCGCCAGCGGTCCGGCTCCGGCCGCCGGCCCCCGCCAGCTCCCCCCATCGAGGCTGGGCCGCAGTGGTCCCCTACCGCTCGAACGAGAACCAACGCGCAGGCGACGTCCAGCACCCGGGTGAGATCCCGCCGGACAGGCTCCCGGTCCGGCGTGACGAACCCGAGGTGCGGACCGGCACCGGGGTCACCGTGATCCGGCGCGCCGGACCGCGCCGGGGCGCGGTCGCCACCCGGCGGGTGGTGGGCCTGTGAACACCGCGACCCGGCAGGCCGGGCCACCATCGGCGCAGCGCCGCCCACCCCGGCGCGACCGGGCCCACCCCGAGCCACCGGACGGCCACCCAAGGGCGGTGACGGGGGAACTCTGCGAACCACGGGCCGGCCGCCGGACCAGAGGCGGTCCACGACGGGTCTCGGAGCGGCTGCTCCTGAACCTCGCACATCGGGGTCTCCAGCGCGCGACGGCACCGGGGATCGAGCCGTCCGCTGAAGCGGTCGTCGCGGACGAGAGTGCGGCGAGCCCGGCACCGCCGATCGGGAGGGTGGCTCCGCGTCCCCGTACCGAGCAGCAAGCACATCGGGACGCGCGGACCGTGACTCGTCCGGCGAATCGGACGGGCGAAGCGCGCAGCGCGAGGCCCCGCGACGACCGGCCGGGCCACCGCCCACCATCCGGTGAGCATGCCGCCCGCCCACCACCATGAGCCGGGGCCGCCCGGAGTGATCCTCAGCGTGCTGCGTGCGAAGTCTGTTGGGGGAACCCCTTCGGCGGGGTACAAGAAGAGGAACCACCGCTGAAGAGGAGCAACCCTCCATGGGCGAAACGCCTGTCATCACGCTCAACAACGGCGTCACGATTCCGCAGATCGGTTTCGGGGTCTTCCAGATCCCGGAGGCGGACACCACGGCTGCCGTCTCCACCGCGATCGAGGCCGGCTACCGCAGCATCGACACGGCGGCGGCCTATCGCAACGAGTCCGGTGTCGGCGCCGCGCTGAAGGCCGCCGGTGTGCCCCGCGACGAGCTGTTCATCACGACGAAGGTCTGGAACAGCGACCAGGGGTACGACGAGACGCTGCGCGCCTTCGAGGCCAGCCTCGCCCGGCTGGGGCTGGACCGGCTCGACCTCTACCTGATCCACTGGCCGACTCCGAAACACGGGAAGTACCTGGACACCTGGCGGGCGCTGGAGTCGCTGGCCGCTGACGGGCGGGTCCGGGCGATCGGGGTGTCCAACTTCCTGCCCGAGCATCTGCGGGCGGTCGCCGACCTGGGTGGCACGGTGCCCGCGGTCAACCAGATCGAGGTGCACCCGGCGTTGCAGCAGCGTGCCGCACAGGCCGCGAACACCGAGCTGGGTGTGGTGACCGAGGCGTGGAGCCCGCTCGCTCAGGCCGCGGTGCTCGACGACCCGGCGATCGTCCGGATCGCCGACGTCCACGACCGCACTCCGGCACAGGTGGTGTTGCGCTGGCACGTGCAGCAGGGCCGGATCGTGATCCCGAAGTCGGTGACCCCGGCCCGGATGCGGGAGAACCTGGCGATCTTCGACTTCGAGCTGTCCGCGGACGAACTGGCCGCGATCGACGCTCTGGAATCGGACGGCCGCACCGGTCCGCACCCGGACCACTTCAACTGACAGTGCTGTGACGGTCACGACATGACGTGACCGTCACAGACTTCACCAAGCAGCTTCACAGGAAACCACCGCATAGTGGGTGGCACGCACCCCTTATCCGGAGGTTCCGATGATTCTCGGTCTGGTCAGCTTCGCGCTGCTTCTCGTCCAGCTGGTGCTGGTGGTTCGGGTGGTGCTGGACTGGAGCGTGGTGCTCGCCGGTCCCGCGATGCCCGGATCGGTCCGGTCCAAGGCGATCGACGCGATCTACCGCGTCACCGAGCCGATCCTGGCGCCGGTGCGCAAGGTCCTGCCCCCGCTGCGGGCCGGCGGCATCTCGATCGACCTGGCGTTCATCGTCGTCTTCCTGGCGATCAGCATCGTCCGCTCGATCATCTGACCCGGTCGGCGGCGCCTCGGCTCCGGATCAGCACGGCCGGCCGTCTCCCGGTCAAAACACGGCCGGCCGTCTCCGGATCAGCAAGAGGCCGGCAGCAAGCGTCCGGCCGGGGCCGGAGCCTCACGCGATCAGTTGAGGCTCCGGACCGGAGTCCGGCTGCGGGCCCGGTGCCGTGGTCGGCGCACCGCCGGGGCGGCCGGCCAGCCAGACCGCGGCGGGCAGGACCAGTAGCGCTGCGCCCGGCACCACGGACAGGCCGTCGGCGGGATAGCTCGTCCCGTCGATCTTGAACAGGATCTCCGGAACGAACGCGAGCAACATGATCGCGGCGTAGAGCAACACGATGGTCGCCGGGACGGCGGCCACCGCCAGTGATGACCAGAGCAGGGCGGTCCGGCCGCGACGCCGGGGGCGGTGCCGCCGCACCAGTGCCGTGACCAGCACCGCGAGCGGTAGCCCGAGCGCGATGCCCGCCCCGGCGAACGATTCGCTCGCCCCGTTGCCGAAGTACACGCCGAGGCCCACGAGCAGCCCGATCGGCACCACCACGAGTAGGGCGATCACCAACGGATGCGGACGCCGGGGACTTGTCGCGGCGGCCGTGATCATGCCGAGCAGCACCAGTCCGGCCGCGACCCCGACCGTGGTGACCGGCAGGCCCAGCGGCATGAACTCGTGGTTCTCCGGTGGAGTGTTCTGGAAGTAGAGCAGCGGTCCGAGCCCCACCGCGGCGATGGCGGCGGCCGCGGTCCGCGAGCGGTCGACCCCGGCCGCGATCCCCGGCAGTGCCGGTCCGGCCAGTGCCCAGGCCGCCGTGATCAGGACGGCCGCGGTCAGCAGGGCGATCCGGAAACCGCCGGCTCCGAGGATCCGGTGGGACAGCAGCACCGACTCGGCGGCGAACAGGCCGACGGCCAACAGGATCGCCGCCCGGGGCATCGAGCGCCGCCCGGCGGTGGCGATCACCGCGCCGAGAACGGTCAGCAGGATCGCGGTCCAGCGCAGCTCGGCGATCCACAGGAAGATCTCGCCGTCGCCGCCGGGCATCGGGGCCGTCGCGGCCATCACCAGTATCGCCGGGGTGAGGTAGGCGACGGTGTAAGCCCAGGCCAGGACTCCGGCCAGCACGGCCACCAGCCCGGCTCCGGGCACCACGGCGGGCAGGGCCGGCCAAGCCCTCTCCTCCGGCGCCACCGCTTCGCCGGAGACCGGAAGCGGGCTCCCGGAAGCGACAGCCGGCCGGACCGGACTATCGGCAGCGGTAGTGGCCCGGATCGGGCGTTCCGGGGCGGCCGCGGCCCGCAGACCGTAGACGGCAGCCAGCCAGCCGAAGGCGAGGAACGGGCCGATCATCACGCCGGTTTGGATGATCCACCCCTGTGCGTCGGGCTGAATCCCGCTCGAGCCGGACAGGATCAGGGACGCGACCGCGGCATCCCTGCCTTGGGTGATCAGCAGCGGAACGGTGGCCAGCGCCGCCGCGCACGTCGCGACCAGCGGAACACCGGCCAGCGCCAGCAGGACAGCACGTGTGCGGCCGGCGCGGACGGCGGCCCGTCCGAGGACCATGCTCAGTGCCGTCCAGGCGAGCACACCCAGCACGGTCTCCATCGTGGGGGTCAGCCGCATGTCACCGGAGATCCCCGGCAGGACCAGGGCCGGCACCATGGCGAGCGGCGCGAGGACCGCGGGCCCGGCCGTGCCGAGCCGGCCGTCACGGGCCATCGGCTGGGCCCGGCCGAGCCAGAAGCCGATCGGCACCGCCCACAGGGTGAGGACCACCGCGTCCGCGATCGCGGTGCCGCGCAACCACCACCCGTAGGAGTCGTCGCCGAAGGTGCTGAACAGCGTGAACCAGTAGCTCTGGCCGGCTTCGGTCAGGCCGAGGCCGACGATCGCGGCGAGCATCAGGATCACGGCCGGGCTCAGGCCGGAGCGGGCCTCGGCCCAGCCGCGCGGGACACCGGCGGCGTCCCGCACCGGCGGGGAGGTGAGCAGGCTGAGCGCGAACCCGAGGCGACGGCCGGCGGTGCCGGGGCGCTGCTCCAGGTGGGTGAGTTCAGCCTGCCATTCCCGGAGCAGTTCCTCGCGCATGCCGTCGGGCCAGCGGCGGGCGGCGGTCCGCAGCGCCCACCGGGTGAGCCGGGTCAGGATCATGCCCGACACGGTAACCCACCCTGACTAGGTTCTCTACATAGGGTCAGTCGAGTCGATCGTCCACGAATTCCAGGGCGGCGACGTCGAAGTGGCCGCGACCGCCCTCGTGGCCGTCCCACTCGTACACCTCGATCTGTTTCGGGCCCTGGATCGCGTTGTAGGCGGCGAACACCCCGGACGGCGGGCACACCCCGTCCATCAGCGCGGTGGACAGGATCGCCGGCGCGGTGATCCGCCGGGCGAAGTTGACCGAGTCGACGTGGTCGAGGGTGTCCAGGGTGCGTTCGGCGGCCTGCGGGTTGGCGCGCAGGAACCGGACCACCTCGTGGAACGGGTCGCTGTCGGTGATGGTGACCGCCCGCCGGATGTCGCAGAGGAACGGCACTCCGGCGGCGACCGCCGCGACCAGGTCCGGGGCCAGTCCGGCGGCGGCCAGGGCGAGCGCCCCGCCCTGGCTCTTGCCGGTTACGACGAGACGGGAGACGTCGACGCCGGGCAGTTCGGTGGCGGTCTCCACGGCCCGGACCGCGTCGGTGATCAGGCGGCGGTAGTAGTAGGTCTCCGGCGCGGTCACACCCCGGGTCATGAAGCCGGGCGACGCGGGGCCGGCGCCGTACTCGTCGGGGTCGGGGGTGTCGCCGCCACGCCAGTTACCGCCCTGACCGCGGGTGTCCATGACCAGGTGGGCGTACCCGGCGCTGGCCCAGAGCAGCCAGTCGACAGGCAGTCCGCGGCCGCCGCCGTAACCGATGAACTCGACCACCACCGGAAGTGGGCCGGTCGCCGCGGCGGGACGGTTCAGCCAGGCCCGGATCGGCTGGCCGGCGTAACCGGTGAACGTCACGTCGTACGTGGTGACGCCCTTGAGCGGGGTGCTGACCTCGTGGAGTTTCGGGGGCAGCGCGGCCCGGCGGGCGGCGGCCAGGGTGCCGGACCAGAACTCGTCGAAGCCCGGTGGCTCGGGATGGGCGGAGTGGTAGGTGCGCAATTCGGGGAGCGGGAAGTCAAAGAGCGCCATGGAGATCACGCTAGGCGTACCCCATTGGCTGGTTCTACCCCTTGCGGCACGATGGTCGCGTGCCACCGGACAAGACGCAGACCATCGAGGCAGTGCTGGAGCGGCTGACCTACGTGAACGAGGAGACCGGCTACACGGTGGCCCGGGTGGCGTACCAGAGCAGCAGTGATCTTCTGACCGTGGTCGGGGCCCTGCTCGGCGCGCAGCCGGGGGAGAGTCTGCGGTTGTCCGGTTGGTGGTCGTCGCATCCGCAGTACGGTCGCCAGTTCGAGGTGCTCTCCTACTCCACGGTGCTGCCGGCGACCGTGCAGGGTATCCGCCGCTACCTGGGATCGGGCCTGGTCAAGGGGATCGGGCCGGTCTTCGCGGAGCGCATCGTCGACCATTTCGGACTGGACACTCTGGAGATCATCGAGACCGCGCCCCAGCGGCTGATCGAGGTGGCCGGGCTCGGGCCGAAGCGGACGAAGAAGATCACCGCGGCGTGGGCCGAGCAGAAGGCGATCAAGGAGGTGATGATCTTCTTGCAGGGGGTCGGGGTTTCCACGTCGATCGCGGTGCGGATCTACAAGAAGTACGGCGACGCCAGCATCTCGGTGGTGAAGAACTCCCCCTACAAGCTGGCCGCCGACGTGTGGGGCATCGGGTTCAAGACGGCCGACACGATCGCGCAGGCCGTCGGCATCCCGCACGACAGTCCCGAACGGGTGAAGGCCGGCCTGCAGTACACGCTGTCGCAGGCCACCGACAACGGGCACTGTTTCCTGCCGGCGAACGAGCTGATGGCCGACGCCGCGAAGATCCTCGAGGTGCCGGGCACGCTGATCCCGCCGTGCCTGGACGAGCTGGTCGAGGAGGAGGGCGTGGTCCGGGAGGACGACGCGATCTATCTGGTGCCGTTCCACCGGGCCGAGCAGTCGCTCGCGTCACTACTCGTCCGTTTACTAGGTGAAAAATCGGACAAGCTCCCGCACTTCGGCGACGTGGACTGGACCAAGGCACTGGCCTGGCTGCACAAACGGACCGGCTCGACGCTCGCGAAAGAGCAGGAACAAGCGGTCAGACTGGCGCTGACCAGCAAAGTCGCCGTGCTCACCGGCGGACCCGGATGCGGCAAGAGTTTCACCGTACGATCGATCGTGGAACTGGCCGCCGCCAAAAAGGCCAAGATCCAGCTCGTCGCCCCCACCGGCCGCGCCGCGAAACGCCTCGCCGAACTCACCGGCCATCCCGCCGCCACCGTGCACCGCCTGCTCAAACTCCAGCCCGGCGGAGACGCCCAGTACGACCGCGACAACCCCCTGGACGCCGACCTGATCGTCGTCGACGAGGCCTCGATGCTCGACCTGATCCTGGCGAACAAGCTGGTCAAAGCAGTGCCGCCGGGCGCGCACCTGCTGCTCGTCGGCGACGTCGACCAGTTGCCGTCGGTCGGTGCCGGTGAGGTGCTGCGGGACCTGCTCGCCGCCGACGTGATCCCCCGGGTCCGTCTCACGCAGATCTTCCGGCAGGCCGCGCAGAGTGGTGTGGTCGCCAACGCGCACCGCGTCAACCAGGGCCGATCGGTGCTGTTGGAGGGGATGACCGACTTCTTCTTGTTCCCGTGCGACGACACCGAGGCCACCGCGGCGCTCACCGTCGACGTGGCCTGTAATCGGGTGCCCCGCAAGTTCGGTCTGGACCCGCGCCGTGACATCCAGGTGCTCGCCCCGATGCACCGCGGCCCGGCCGGGGCGGGCGCCCTGAACACCCTGCTCCAGCAGCAGCTCACTCCGGCTCGGGAGGGGCTGCCGGAGCGTCGGATGGGCGGGCGGGTGTTCCGGATCGGCGACAAGGTCACCCAGATCCGCAACAACTATGACAAGGGGGTCGCGGGGGTCTTCAACGGCACGGTCGGCGTCGTCACGGCGTTGTCGACCGACGAGCAGACCCTTGCGGTACGAACGGACGAGGACGAAGTGATCGACTACGACTTCGACGAGCTGGACGAGCTGGCCCACGCCTATGCGATCACCATCCACCGCTCCCAGGGTTCCGAGTACCCGGCCGTGATCATTCCGCTGACCACCAGTGCCTGGATGATGCTGCAGCGCAACCTGCTCTACACCGCGATCACCCGGGCCAAGAAGCTGGTGGTGCTGGTCGGCTCCCGCCGGGCCCTGGCCGCCGCGGTCCGCACGGTCGGCGCCGGCCGCCGGTACACCGCGCTGACCCGGCGGCTGGGAGCGCAGCCCGGCCACCGCGCGTTCTGACACGCGGTGGCCGGGGCATCACTACTGCTGGTTGACGCTTACCTCGTTGGGCAGCGCGACGTACGGGAAGTGGCTCCGGAAGCCGGCGCTGTTGGCGTCGACACCGTCGCCCAGGGTCTTGACCGCGGCCGGCGGGTCCGGCAGCAGGATGCCTTCGGCCGCCTGCAGGGTCACGTCGATGACGTCGTCGGTGAGCCGGCGGCCGTTCGGGAACCCGGCCAGGTCACCGCCGATGACGCCGAACCGGTTCGGGTTCTCGGCGGGCGCCACGGCCATGTTGAGGCGCAGCTGCTCGCTCGGGCGGAACGACTTCTTGACGACGTCCTTGTTGAGCAACTGCGAGTTGAGGTCGGCGGCGATCGGGCCGCAGTCCTTGCAGACACCGGTCAGGAACACCTCGACCAGGTCCTTACGCGGCGTGGCCGGGGCCGGGATCTTGTAGATGGCCTCGATCAGCTTCGGGATCTCGGGGCTGGTGACGTGGGAGAGGAACTTGGTGTCACCGGTCGGCACGCTGGCGTTGAACTCGTTCTTGCGGCCCGCCGGGATGACGGCCTCGTTCACCAGCGGCATGCCCAGGCGGGACACCTGCTGGAGCTTGCCCGGCTTGCCCTTCATGCTCGCGCCGATCCGCGAGGTGGTGCTCCAGATGCCGACGACCGGGTTGCGGCTGACGTTGCCCTTGAGCGCCAGATCGGCCTTGGGAACCCGCAGGGCGATGGAGTTGACGTTGTAGCCCCGCAGCGAGTCCTGGCCGACCTCGCTGAGGTCACCGCCGTAGAGCAGGTCGAAGACGCGCAGGTCGGCGAAGAAAGGGTCGTCGGCCTGGCCCGCGAACGACGTCACGCCGCCGCCCGCAGAGGTGACCGCCTCGTCCGACACCGTCGCGTAGTTCGGCATCGACGCCTTGCCGGTGAACGACGGTGCGACCCGCGCCGTCTTCAGCACCTTCTTGGTGCCGGCCGAGGTGATCCGGTCCAGCGAGTAGCTCTGGCGGAGGTTCAGATCGCCGTCGCTGAGCGAGGTGACCGGCCCGGTGTTGTAGAGGAACGTGCCGGCGTTGCGATAGCTGGTCCGGAACGTGTACCGGTAGGTGATGTCCGCCTTGGCGTCACCGTTGTTGTCGATGTTGATGTCGTAGGCGGTCTTCTCGGCGAACGTGTAGAAGTTCGGGCCACCGTTCGGCTCCTCGAACGGCTGCCAGTTCGCCACCACCGTGACGGTCTCCGGCGCGTCCGGGCTGACGAACGCGTACAGGTCGGTGTTGTCCAGGCCGGGTGTGCCGGCGATGAGTGGCGCCTCCCGGTGTGAGGACGCGTTGCTCTGGACCGGCGCGAGTGAGGCCACACAGGCCACCGAGACGCCGAGCGCGGCGACGCGGAGAACGGTTTTCATCTTTCCCCCGTAACGAGACATTGGTTCTCGAATAGCTTTCATTACTTCTGTCCGCAATACAGGGAAAGCCCGATTAGTGCACCATCGAGCCATGCGACGACGATGGCTACGGCCGCTGGTGGTCACCGGTCTGGCCGCGGTCACCCTGCTCGGGGCCGGCGTCACGTTGGCGCCGTGGCACGGCCGGGAGTCCGGGCCGACCACCGCCGTCGCGCCGCCGGCGGCCCAGGAACCGGACGCGCACGTACGGCGACTGCAGGCGCACCTGACCACCGTCCCCGGCGACTGGCAGGGCTGGGCTGCTCTCGGGCTGGCCCGCATCCAGCTCGGCCGGATCACCTACGACCCGGCGCAGTACCTGGCCGCCGAGACCGCGTTGCGCCGCTCCCGCGAGGTACGCCCGGATGACAACGCGGCGGCGATGATCGGGCTCGGCGCGCTGGCCGCGGCCCGGCACGACTTCCGTGGCGCGCTGCGGTACGCGCGCACGGCGGTCGCCCTCGACGACTACGCCGCCGACGGGTACGGGGTGCTCACCGACGCCTACGTGGAACTCGGCCGGTACGACGCGGCCACCACCGCGGTCCAGCGGATGCTCGACCTGCGACCGGACACCGGCTCGTTCGCCCGCGCCTCCTACCTGTTCGAACTGCGTGGCGACCAGCGCCGGGCGGTCGAGTTGATGACCCGGGCCCGCGAGTCCGCCATCACCGCCGACGAGATCACCTTCGCCCTGACCCACCTGGGCGAACTGGCCTTCGCGGCCGGTGACCTGGACACCGCCTCGGCCCACTTCGCCGAAGGACTGGCTCGCGACCCCGGCCGGCCCGCCCTGCTGGCCGGCCGGGCGAGGGTGGCCGCCGCCCGCGGTGACCTGACCGCCGCGGAGAACGACCTGCGGGCCGCCACCGACCGGCTGCCGACGGTCGACCACCTGATGGCGCTGGCCGACGTCCTGACCGCGGCCGGCCGCCCCGGCGAGGCGGCCCGGACCGACGACCTCATCCGCTTCAGTTCCCAGCTGCCCGGCACCACCGGGTCGACCACCGACATCGACCTGGTCCTGTTCGCCGCCGACCACGGCGACGCGCGGACCGCTGTCGCCCGCGGCCGGGCACTGCTCGCGGCCCGGCCGAGCGCCCCGGTGCACACCGCCTACGCCTGGGCGCTGCACGCCGCCGGTGACGACCGGGCCGCCCTCACCCACGCGGACCGCGGCCTGCGGTTGGGCATCCAGGACGCCCGGGCCCACTACTACCGCGCCATGATCCGGCTGGCCCGGCACGACCGCGCCGGAGCCCGCGCCGACCTGACCCGGGCCCTGCACCTCAACCCGTACTTCTCCCTGCGGTACGGCCCGAGCGCCCGTGCCACCCTCACCGAACTCGGCGGCCCCGCATGATCCGCATCGCTCTGGCCCTCGGTGTGCTGGGCGCGCTGGCGACCGGCACCCCGGCCCAGGCCCATCCGCTCGGCAACTTCACCACCAACCAATATTCCGGGCTGCGCGTCACCGGCACCGGCGTGGACGTCGACTTCGTGCTCGACCTCGCCGAGATCCCCACCTACCAGGCACGCGCCAACGAGATCGACACCGACCAGGACGGGACCGGGTCGCCGGCCGAGAACGACGCCTACGCCGAGCGCACGTGCGCGGCGGCAGCCGCGGCCGGCACGGTGGCCGTCGGCGGCCGGGACCTCCGCCTCACCGGGAGACCGGCCGGGCTGACGTTCCCGGCGAGCACCGGTGGGCTCACCACCCTGCGGCTGCGCTGCGTGCTGCACGCCGACGTGCGGATCACCGCCGCGACGACGGTCGGCTACCGCACGTCGCTGTACGCCGACCGGCTCGGCTGGCGGGAGATCACCGCCGTCGGCGACCGTTACACCATCACCCAGGCCGACGTTCCCGCCGACAGTGTCAGCGCGCTGCTCACCGCGTACCCGGCCGGTGCGGTCTCCTCCGACGTGCGGTCCGCGACCCTCAGTGTGCGGCCCGGCGGCCCGGCGGCCGTCTCGCCGCTCACGGCCGGCGGGATGGCCCCGGCACAGGGCACCGATCGGCTCACCGCCTGGTTCACCGGCCTGATCGGGCATCCGCAGCTGACCCTGGGCATCGGACTGCTGGCTCTGCTGATCGCGGTGGCACTCGGCGGCCTGCACGCCGTCGCCCCGGGCCACGGCAAGACGATCATGGCGGCCTATCTGATCGGGTCCCGGGGACGCCTGGGGCACGCCCTGACGGTGGCCGGGACGGTGGCCGTCACCCACACGCTCGGGGTGCTCGCGCTCGGCATCGTCTTCGCCACGTCTCTGCAGCTCGCACCGGATCTGCTGTACGGGTGGCTGCGGCTGGTCAGCGGGATCGTGGTCATGCTGGTCGGGGGCCACCTGCTGCACCAGGCCGTCCACCGGATGCGCGCTCACCAGCACCACGATCACGGTCATCTGGTGCCCGCGGGACATTCGCACCCACACCCACACCCACACCCACACCCACACCCGCATCCGCATCCGCATGATCACGAGCACGCCCACGCCCATGACACGCCGCATGTGCACAGCCATGGCGGTCACTCGCACGTCCATCACGTGCCCGATCCGGACCAGCCGTTACGCGTGCGCACCATGCTGGCGATGGGTTTCGCCGGCGGCCTGTCCCCCAGCCCGTCCGCGGTGGTGGTCCTGCTCGGCGCGGCGGCACTCGGCCGGGCCTGGTACGGCGTGCTGCTGGTGCTGGCCTACGGCATCGGCCTGGCCGCCACCCTCACCGGCCTCGGTTTCGCCCTCGCGCACTGGGGTGAGCGCCTGCACCGGCTGGGCGCCGGCCGATGGAACACCCTGCTGACCCGGCGCCTGCCGACCGCGACCGCGGCCGTGATCGTGGTGGCCGGCCTCGGCATGACCCTGCTGGCCCTGCCCGGCCTGCTCTGACCCGGCACGCCCGGCGAGGGCCGACGAAACCGGCGAGGGCGGACGTAGCACACCCCGTGAGGGCATGGGCGGCGTTTGCGCAGATCCGGCCGAATGGCCGTGTTGTCCGCACTCTGGTACGGCTGTTCCGCGCCCTGCTTCCGACAGTTCCCGAAATCGCTAGGGTTATCGAGTAAACAATTCTTCGGATCCTTTTTCCAGCGAGCCTTCCAGCGAGCCGAGAATGCTTCAGGAAAAGGAATGCGAAACCCAACGGGGGGAATTCTCATGTTGCGTTCGATGACCGCCGGAACAGCACTTCTCGGCGCACTCGCGATGTCCGCTCCAGTTCAGGCCGCGCCGGACGCGGCCCCGAAGCCGGACAAGATGATGGTGATCGACGTGGTGTCGGTGAACGGCTCCGGCTGCCCGGAGAACAGCGCCGACGTCCAGGTCTCGCCGGACAACACCGCGTTCACGGTCAGCTATTCGGAGTACACCGCCTCGGTCGGGCCGAAGGCGAATCCACTGGACTTCCGCAAGAACTGCCAGCTCGGTCTCGACATCCGGGTGCCCGGCGGATTCACGTTCGCCATCGCCAGCGCCGATTACCGCGGGTACGCGAGCCTGAAGCCCGGCGCCCGCGGCCAGCAGATCGCCAGTTACTACTTCCAGGGGCATTCGAACACCACGCGCAGCACCCACGATTTCAAGGGCCCGATCGAGGACTCCTGGCAGCGTACCGACAAGGTGGCCATCGCCGCGACGAGCTTCCTGCCGTGCGGGGAACGCCGCTACCTCAACATCAACACCGAGCTGCGGGTGAACCGGGGCACCTCGGACGCCAAGAAGCACACCAACTTCCTGACCATGGACTCGACCGACGCCTCGCTGAGCACTCTCTACCGGGTCGTCTGGCAGAAGTGCTGAACCCTGGTCTCAGCGTTCCACGAACGCCGTCCACGGATCCTCGGCCGGGCGCTCCCGATGCTTCGCCTTCCCGGAAGCCCTTCCTGAAGCCTTCCCGGAAGCATCCGGTGCATCCGGAGCCTCCGGCCGATGCCGCCGGGCGGCCATCCACGCCGCCAGAGCCGTGGTAATCGGCACCGCGGCGACCAGGCCGATCGTGCCGACCGCGCTGCGCACCAGCTCCTGCGCGATCAGCTGAGTGGTCAGCACCTCACCGACCGGGGTGTTGCCGGCCGCGAAGAGCAACATCAACGGCAGGGAGGCGCCCGCGTACGCCAGCACGATCGTGTTGATCACCGAGGCGATGTGGGCCCGGCCGATCCGGGTGGCGGCACCGTAGAGGCGGCGGAACCCGTACGCCGGATTGGCCAAGGCCAGCTCGGTGACCGTCGCCGACTGGGTGACGGTCACGTCGTCGAGCACCCCCAGCGAGCCGATCACGATGCCGGCCAGCAGCAGGCCCTGCATGTTGACGTCGCCGTGGGTGATGGTCAGGAAGTTCGACGTCTCGTCGGCCACCCCGGTCAGGTGCACGGCGGCGGTGGAGACCGCCGCCAGCACCGCGGTGATCGCCAGGCTGGCCAGGGTGCCGGCCACCGCGATCGACGTGGTGATCGACAACCCGTGTGTCAGATAGAGCACGATCAGCATGATCGCGGCGGCGCCGACCACCGCCACCAGCACCGGCGACCGGCCGTCCAGGATCGCCGGGACGATGAACCAGAGCAGGATGCCGAACGTGACCACCAGTCCGGCCAGCGCGGTCAGGCCCCGCCACCGGCCGAACGCGATCACCGCCAGCGCGAACACCGCTCCCAGCATCCACAGCTCGGTGCCCCGCTGGTGGTCGGTGATCGCATAGCTGACCGCGCCGGCCTCGTCGTTGAGCGCCATCAGGGTCAGATCGTCACCAGTGTCCACCTCCGGGGCGCCCGGACCGGTCGGCACGTCGGTGGTGATCACCTCGCCGCTGTCCAGCCGGACCGTGACGGTGCCGCAGTTCTCCTCCGGGGTGTCCCCGGCCGGCACCGGCGGGCACTGGACCCGGGCCACCGACACCACCTCACCGGTGGTCATCACCGGGCCGGTCGCGCCGTCGGTCACCGCCGGGGTGTCCCGCGGCCACAGCAGCAGCATCCCGAGGATCGTCAGCAGCACCGCCGGCACCAGCAGAAACAGCGTGACACGGCGGCCTCCGGGCAACGACGGCAGGTCGCCGTGCGCGTGGGAATGGTGGTCGGCGCTCATCGTGCTCCTCCGGGGCGGCTGCGGTTCACCCGCGAACCGTACCCGCGTGACCTGGATCAGCGGGGCGTGCGCTCCCCGGACTTGGCCCGTTGTGCGGCGGTGCGGCCGAAGACCAGCCAGAAGTCGGTGATCGCCAGGCTCATCACCGGACGGCGGCCGGCCAGGTGGCCGAGCGGGCCGTCCGGGTCGGGGCGCCACGCCGCGTCGGCCGTACGCAATCCGCCCCGGCCTCGCACCGGGGTGCGCCGGACCTGACCGCCCAGCTCCTGGGCCACCGTGAAGCCCAGCGGGAACCGGCCCGGCAACGTCTTGCGCAGACGGATCAGCGCGGCGACCGAAGGCTCGGTCATCGTCGCGTCGACAAGCGGGTCGTTCTCGGCGTCGAGGGTGAACTCGGCCATCTCTTTCGGAATGCCCCAGAGGCCCCGGCCACCCTCCCGGGAGACGGCGCTGTCCACCCAGATGTCGGTGATGCTCACCCGGGGACGGCCGCGCTCGTGCACCAGGACGGCACTGAGCAACTCCCGGTAGTGCAGGACACCGCCGGGTTCGTACGACACCCAGGCCGCCCCGGCCGCGATCCGGCCACCGACCGTGACCGGGCGCATCGCGGCGCCCACGACCGGATCCAGCGCCGGCATGTCCCGCCGGGGGACCAGGAAGATCGAGAGGTACATCTGTCCGCGCAGGTGCCAGGGCTCAGGCGGGTACATGCTCCCACCCTGCCAGGGGTAACCGCGGCTATCAATACCTGAACCGGGAGACCACCGTCTGGAGCTGGGCCGCGGTCGCGGACAGGTCGTCGGCCGCGCTCCGGGTCTCGCCGACGGTCTCGGTGGTGCGCCGCGCCGCCGACGACACCGACCCGATGGTCGCCGCGATGTCCCCGGCCCCGTTCGCGGCCTCGGTCAGGGTCCGGTTCATCTCCTGCGTCGTCGCGGTCTGCTCCTCCACCGCCGACGCGATGGTCAGCTGCAGGCCGTTGATCCGCTCGATGATCTCGGAGATCTCCCCGATCGCGATCACCGCCCCGCTGGTGTCGGCCTGGATCGCCTGCACCCGCTGGGAGATGTCCTCGGTCGCCTTCGCGGTCTCCTGCGCCAGGTCCTTGACCTCGCCGGCCACCACCGCGAAACCCTTGCCGACCTCACCGGCACGAGCCGCCTCGATCGTCGCGTTCAGGGCCAGCAGGTTCGTCTGCTCGGCGATGCTGGTGATCACCTTGACCACGGTGAAGATCTCCTCGGAGGAGGAACCGAGCCGGGCCACGATCGCGTTGGTCTCCGCCGCGACCCGGACCGCCTGCGCGGCCACCTCGGTCGCCTCCGACGTGGAGACGCTGATGTCGCGGATCGCCGAACCCATCTCCTGCGACCCGGCCGAGACGATCTGCAGGTTGCTGGAGACCGCGTCGGCGGCCAGCGCGACCGTGCCGGCCTGGCTGGACGCCTCGGTGGCGGCCGCGCTCACCGAACCGGAGACCGAACTGAGCCGGCCCGCCGAGTCCTGCAGGGTGCCGACACTCCCGGCCAGGTGCACGATGTCGTCCCGCAGCCGGGCCATCCCCTGGTCCAGGGAGGCGGCCATCCGGCCGATCTCGTCCTGACTGCGCACCCCGGAGGTCCGGGTCAGGTCGCCCTCGGCCAGCCCTTCCGCGATCCGGCCCACCGACCGCACCGTCTCGCGCACCCGCCCGGCCACCTGGAAACCGATCAGCAGACTCAGCACCATGCCCACCAGCAACAGGCCCGCCACCAGGTACGCCGCGTGCCGGCCGGACGTCTCGGCCTCGACGATCCGCGCCTCGACGACAGCCGTCGTCTGCTCCTTCAGCGCCTCCTGGTCGTCGCTGAGCGCGGTGTGCAGGGTGTTGTAGTCGTCCAGCGCCTTGGCCAGTTCGGCAGGCGAGGCTCCGCGCACGTCGACGGCCAGCTGGTCCAGGAACGCCGCCCAGTCCTCCTCCGACTTGGCGACGACCGCGTCACCGGGCAGGGCGGACTTCAGATCGGCCAGCGCGGTCTCCACGGCTTTCTGGTTGACCGCCATCCCGGCCTGGATGTCCTTGGCAATGGCCGGATAGAGCTGGACCGCCGACACCCCGCCGACGTACGCCTCGATGTTGCGCCCGAACGATCCGACCGCGGACTGGACTGCGATCGACTGCCGCTGTACCGCCGCGGCGTGATCGTTGAGGTCGTAGACGGTACTGATCGCCACCGCGCCGACGATCAGACCGCTCACCGTGGCGGTCATCGCGGCGGCGCCGATCTTCGTCCGCAGCGACCGGTCATCGAAAACCCCACTCAGCCCCATCCTCGTAGTCTGTCGCCCATCCGGGTGATCCGGGACCGACAACACCCGATTGACAGCTGGGGCAGCTGGGGCTCAGGGAGCCGTCACGTCGGCCAGGGCCTGGAAGATCAGCCACGTCGAGGTGGCGCCCGGGTCCTGGTGACCGGCACTGCGCTCGCCCAGGTAGGACGCCCGGCCCTTGCGCGCGGTCAAGGCGACGGTGTTCCGGGCCCCGTCGCCGGCCGCCCGGGCCGCACCGGCCGCCGCCTCGGGCAGCCCGGCCCCGCCGAGCACCGCCTCCTCGAAGGCGGCCACCGCCGGCCCGAACGCGTCCACCAGCGTCTTGTCGCCGGCCACCGCCCCGCCGAGGCGGCGCACCGCCTCCAGCCCGGCACGCAACGCCGTCACCAGGTCGGTGGGCCGGACCTGGGCACCGGGTGGCAGCGCCTTGCCGACGGCCCGGAAGGCACTGCCGTAGAGCGGACCGGACGCGCCGCCCACCTTCGAGATCAGGGTGCCGCCGGCTTTGACGAACACCTCGCCCACGCCGGTGAACTCGGTGCCGTCCAGGACCGCGGTGACCGCGGTGAACCCGCGCCGCATGTTGACACCGTGGTCGCCGTCGCCGATCGCGGCGTCCAGTCTCGTCAGTTCGTCGGTGTCGTCGACGACGGCAGCGGCGGCGGCCCGCAGCCAGGCCGTGGCGAGGGCGACGTCCACGTCAGGCGCCCCACCGCAGGCCGGGCGTGTGCACCGGGGCGTCCCACAGTCGCAGCATCTCGCCGGTCACCCGGGTCACCGTGATCGACAGGCCGGCCATGTCGAGGCTTGTCACGTAGTTGCCGACCAGCCGGCGGCTGATCCGGACCCCACGCTCGGCCAACACCGTGACGACCTCGCCGTAGACCAGGTACAGCTCGATCAGCGGGGTCGCGCCGAGGCCGTTGACCAGCACGATCACCTGGTCGTCCCGGGCGATGGGTTTGGCCTCGAGGATCGCGTCCAGAGCGGAGCGGACCAGGTCGCGGGCCGGGCGCAGTTTCTCCCGGCGGCGGCCCGGCTCGCCGTGGATGCCGACACCCGCCTCGATCTCGTCGTCCGGCAGGTCGAAACCGGGGCGCCCGGCGGCCGGGGTGGTGCCGGCGGTCAGCGCGTACGCGAACGACGCCGACGCCGTGTTCACCTCGCGCCCGATCGCCGCCACCTCGGCCAGTTTGCCACCCTCCTCGGCCAGCGCTCCGGCGATCTTCTCCACCAGCAGGGTGGCGCCGGTGCCGCGACGGCCCGCGGTCCACGTCGAGTCCAGCACCGCCACGTCGTCGTCGACCAGCACCGTCTCCACGGTGATGCCCTCGTCGGCGGCCAGTTCGGCGGCCATCTGGAAGTTCATCACGTCGCCGGTGTAGTTCTTCACCACGTGCACCACGCCCGCACCACCGTCGACCGCTTTCGTCGCGGCCAGGATCTGGTCCGGCACCGGCGAGGTGAAGATCTCGCCCGGACAGGCCGCGTCCAGCATCCCGGCGCCGACAAAACCGGCGTGCAACGGCTCATGCCCCGAACCGCCGCCGGAGACCAGCGCCACCTTGCCCGGCCGGGGCACGTCCGCCCTGGCCACGAACTGTTCGGCCGCGTCGACACGCAGCTCCGGATGGGCGGCGGCAAAGCCGGCGAGGGCCTCGGCCACCACGTCGGCGGGATCGTTGACGAACTTCTTCACGACCTGCTCCTTCCACGGGCGACGATGCCCCGGGTCCCAGCATCGTCGCGCACAGCGATTCGGCCAAGGCTTTCGGTGACTACGATCAGAACCTATGTCGTACGTGGGGATCGTGCTCGTGTCACACAGTGGATCGCTGGCCTCGGGGTTGCGTGATCTGCTCGGTCAGGTCGCGGGTGACGACGTGCGGGTGGAGACGGCCGGCGGCACCGAGGACGGCTCGCTCGGCACCAGTTTCGACCTGATCGCGGCGGCGGTCGCCCGCGCCGACACCGGGGCCGGAGTCGTGATCCTCGCCGACCTGGGCAGTGCCGTCCTCACCGCCCGCGCCGTTCTGGACGACCTGCCGCCCGGTCCGCTGCTGGTGGACGCGCCGTTCGTCGAGGGCGCGGTCGCCGCCGCCGTCATCGCGTCAACCGGTGCCGATCAGACCATGGTCGCCGACGCCGCCCGGGAGGCCCGTGATGTCGGAAAGTTCTGAGATCGCGGTCGTGCTGCCGGCGGCGCTGCACGCCCGGCCGGCCGGTGAGGTGGTCCGGGCCGCCGCGGCGTTCACGGCGACCGTCGAGATCCGGGTCGGCGAGCGGTCCGCTCCGGCGCGCAGCGCCCTGCGCCTGATGTCACTGAACGCCCCGGCCGGTACCACGGTCACCGTCCACGCCGACGGCGACGACGCTCCCGGAGCGGCCGAAGCGGTCGCCGAGGTGCTTCGTACCGCGGATTGAGCCCGAAAGTTTCGGAGCGTCATATCCTGCGCTGATCACGACTCATCGATTGAAGTTTCCGGAAGGTATCGGTAGCGTTTCGATCGGCTTCGATGATGGTCGATGCCTCCAGATCCCCGACTGGAGTTCCCGATGAGACGATCCCGCGCGATCCTCACCGTCCTGACGAGCGGCGCCCTCGTGGCCGGCACGTTCGCCGCCCTCTCCCCCAGTGCCAGCGCCGCCACCACCCTGGGTGCGGCCGCCGCCGAGAAGGGCCGCTACTTCGGCACCGCGGTCGCCGCCTACAAACTGTCCGACTCGGTCTACTCCGGCATCCTCAACCGCGAGTTCAACTCGGTCACGCCTGAGAACGAGATGAAGTGGGACGCCACCGAACCCACCCAGGGCACGTTCACCTTCACCTCGGCCGACACCATCGTGAACCGGGCCGTCTCGATCGGCGCGAAGGTCCGCGGCCACGCCCTGGCCTGGCACTCGCAGCAGCCGTCCTGGGCGCAGAACCTCAGCGGCACCGCCCTGCGCAACGCCATGGTCAACCACGTCACCCAGGTCACCACCCACTACCGCGGCAAGATCGACTCGTGGGACGTGGTGAACGAGGCCTTCGCCGACGGCTCCACCGGCGCCCGCCGCACCTCCAACCTGCAGAGCACCGGAAACGACTGGATCGAAGTCGCCTTCCGCACCGCACGGGCCGCCGACCCGGCCGCCAAGCTCTGTTACAACGACTACAACACCGACGGGCAGAACGCCAAGAGCAACGCGGTGTACGCCATGGTCTCCGACTTCAAGGCCCGCGGCGTCCCGATCGACTGCGTCGGTTTCCAGTCCCACTTCAACGCCGCCTCCCCGCTCCCGTCGGACTACCAGGCCAACCTGCAGCGCTTCGCCGACCTGGGCGTCGACGTGCAGATCACCGAGTTGGACATCGAAGGCTCCGGCACCGCCCAGGCCAACAGTTTCGCCGCCGCCACCAACGCCTGCCTGGCGGTGACCCGCTGCAACGGCATCACCGTGTGGGGCATCCGCGACACCGATTCCTGGCGGGCCAGCGGCACCCCGCTGCTGTTCGACGGCAACGGCAACCCGAAGGCGGCGTACACAGCGGTCCTGAACGCCCTCGGCGGCACCACCTCATCACCGTCGCCCTCACAGTCCGCGTCGCCGTCCCCGTCCACCAGCCAGCCGCCCGGCACCAAGACCTGCACGGCCACCGTCTCGGTCAACGCGTGGACCGGCGGTTTCGTGGCCACGGTGAAGGTGACGGCCGGTTCCGCGGCCCTGACCGGCTGGACCACGACGGTCACCCTCCCGACCGGCGCAGCGGTGACCAACACGTGGAGCGCCACAGCGGCCGGCTCGTCCGGGGCCGTCGGCTTCACCAACGTCGGCTACAACGGCACGGTCGCAGCCGGCGGCTCCACCGAGTTCGGTTTCCAGGGCACCGGCAACGCCCCGTCCACCACGACCACCTGCATCGCCCGCTGACCCTCTGACGCGGGTGGCCCGCCGATGCGATCGGCGGGCCACCCGTTCGGTCAGCACGGTCTCACCGGCTGACCGCCGACGGTCAGCGCTCCAGGATGGCCACCACGCCCTGACCACCGGCGGCGCAGATGCTGATCAGGCCCCGACCGGAGCCCTTCTCGGCGAGTTGCTTGGCCAGTGACGCGACGATGCGGCCGCCGGTGGCGGCGAACGGATGCCCGGCCGCCAGCGACGAGCCGTTGACGTTCAGCTTGGCGCGGTCGATGGAGCCGAGCGGGGCGTCCAGGCCCAGTCTGTCCTTGCAGAACTCCGGTGACTCCCACGCCGCCAGGGTGGACAGCACCTGGGACGCGAACGCCTCGTGGATCTCGTAGTAGTCGAAGTCCTGCAGCGTGAGGCCGTTGCGGGCGAGCATGCGGGGGACCGCGTAGGCCGGCGCCATCAGCAGGCCCTCGTCGCCGTGCACGTAGTCGACGGCAGCGGTCTCCGAGTCGCCGAAGTACGCCAGGACCGGCAGCGAGTGCGCGGCGGCCCACTCTTCGGAGGCGAGCAGCACCGTGGACGCGCCGTCGGTGAGCGGGGTGGAGTTGCCGGCCGTCATGGTGGCGTTCTCCGTGCCGTACACCGGCTTCAGCCTGGCCAGTTTCTCCAGACTGGTGTCGGCGCGCAGGTTCTGATCACGGGTCAGTCCCAGATAGGGAGTCAGAAGATCATCGAAGAAGCCGCGGTCGTACGCCGCCGCAAGACGCTGGTGTGAGGTGAGCGCGAGTTCGTCCTGGGCGTCGCGGTCGACACTCCAGCGCAGGGCGGTGATCGCCGCGTGCTCGCCCATCGACAGGCCGGTGCGCGGTTCGGAGTTGCGCGGCAGCTCGGGCTTGACCGTCTGCTGCGGACGGAGCTTGGCGACCGCCTTGAGCCGGGCGCTGAGGGTGCGGGCCCGGCCGAGTTCCAGCAAGGCGCGGCGCATGTCCTCGTTGAGCTGCAACGGCGCGTCCGAGGTGGTGTCGACTCCACCGGCCACCCCGGAGTCGATCTGGCCGAGCGCGATCTTGTTGGCGACCAGGATCGCGGCTTCCAGACCGGTGCCGCAGGCCTGCTGGATGTCGTAGGCCGGAGTGCGCGGGTCGAGCCGGGACCCGAGAACGGTCTCCCGGGTGAGGTTGAAGTCGCGCGAGTGTTTGAGAACGGCACCGGCGACGACCTCGCCGAGCTGCTCGCCGGACAGTCCGAACCGGGCGACCAGACCGTCCAGGGCGGCGGTCAGCATGTCCTGGTTCGACGCCTCGGCGTAGCGGCTGTTGGATCGGGCGAACGGGATCCGGTTCCCGCCCAGCACGGCGACACGGCGCACGTTCGGCACGGCTGTCCTCCACATTGAGATCCTGCGGTTACTCACCGGTAGGCTACCCGCATGGCTGACAGGTACGCGAACTTCGCCAACTCCGGTCTCGGCCGGACCATGGTCAAGCGCCTCGGGCTGCCTGATCCGCCCCGACTGCGCCGGCACCACGCCGGAGATCCACTGGTCACCGGCCCGGTGCTGCTGGGTGCGGCAGCGGGCGGGCGGCTGTCCGGGCCGGTCGGCAAGCTGCTGGCCGAGGCGGGGGTCAAGGTCACCGACCAGACCCCTGATGGGGTACGGGTGAGCGCGCTCGTGCTGGACGCCACCGGCATCGTGGACTCCAGCGGGCTGCGCGGTCTCTACGACTTCTTCCACCCGTACGCCCGCTCGCTGGAAGCCTCCGGCCGGGTGATCGTGCTCGGCACACCTCCCGAGACCATCGTTTCGCCGCAGGAGGCGACCGCGCAGCGGAGCCTGGAGGGGCTGACCCGCAGCATCGGCAAGGAGTTCGGGCACGGGGTGACCGCCCAGCTCGTCTACGTGGCGCCCGGCGGTGAGCAGGCCGTCGAGTCGACGCTGCGGTTCCTGCTCAGCGGCCGGTCGGCCTACGTGTCCGGGCAGGTCATCCGGGTCGCCGCCGGTGACGCCCCGGTCCCCGCCGACTGGGGGCGCCCCCTGGACGGCAAGCTCGCCCTGGTCACCGGCGCCGCCCGCGGGATCGGCGCGGCCATCGCCCGGGTGCTGGCCCGCGACGGCGCCGAAGTGATCGCCCTGGACGTGCCGGCCGCCGGTGACGCGCTCGCCGACGTCGCCAACGCGACCCGCGGCCGGGCCCTGCAACTCGACCTGACCGGTCCCGAGTCGGCGAAACGCCTGGCCGGTTATCTGGCCGCGGGCCCGCGCGGCGGTGTCGACATCGTCGTCCACAACGCCGGCATCACCCGCGACAAGACGATCGCCCGGATGTCCGCCGACCGGTGGGACTCGGTGATCGGCGTCAACCTGTCCGCTCCCGAACGGGTCAACGAGATACTGCTGGAACGTGGCCTGATCCCGTCCGGCGGCCGCATCGTCGGCGTCGCGTCGATCGCCGGCATCGCCGGGAACCGGGGCCAGACCAACTACGCCACCAGCAAAGCCGGCGTGATCGGGCTCGTCCAGTCCTACGCGCCGCTGCTGGCCGAACGGGGCATCACCATCAACGCGGTCGCGCCCGGTTTCATCGAGACGGCGATGACCGCGAAGATTCCGGTCGGCCTGCGCGAGGCCGGCCGCCGCCTGAACAGCCTGTCCCAGGGCGGGCTGCCGATCGACGTGGCCGAGACGATCGCCTGGTTCGCGTCACCCGGCTCCGCCACGATCAACGGCAACGTGGTCCGGGTCTGCGGCCAGAGCCTGCTGGGGGCCTGAGATGGTCGCGGTCGTCGAGGTCAGCGCCGGGCCCCGGACGACGGTGGCGTACGCCCGGGCCGCTCTCGGCCTGCTCCCCGGCTTGCGGCCCAGCGGCTCCGGGACACTGCCGGACGTCGAGATACTGCACCGGGGCGTCACCGTCGACCGGGGACATCTGGCGGCGTACGACCGGATCTGCGGTTTCCGCCTCACCGACCTGCTGCCCGCGACCTATCCGCACGTCCTGGCGTTCCCGCTGGCCATGCGCCTGATGTCCGACCCGGGCTTCCCCCTGCCCCTGATCGGCCTGATCCACATCACCAACCGGATCACGGTCCACCGCCCGATCGACGCCGGCGCCACGCTGGACCTGACGGTCCGGGCCGCAGCGCTGCGCGACCATGCCCGGGGCCGCCAGTTCGACGTGACCACCACCGCCACCGTCAACGGCGCCGAGGTGTGGCGCGGCGTCTCCACCTACTTGCACCTCGACGGTTCATCCACCGCCCCCGCTCCCACTGCCGCCGCTCCGGCTTTCCCCGCGCCCGGCGGCAGCGTCTGGCGGATACCGGCCCGCACCGGCACCGACTACGCCGCGATCTCCGGCGACCGCAACCCGATCCACACGTCCCGGCTGGGCGCCCGCGCGTTCGGTTTCCCCCGCCCCATCGCCCACGGCATGTGGTCCAAGGCCCGCTGCCTGGCCGCCTTGGAGGGCCGCCTGCCGGACACTTACACGGTGGACGTCGCCTTCAAGAAGCCCATCCCGCTACCCGCGAGAGTGCGATTCCACAGCACCCAGGAAGGCGCGACGCGGACCTTCTCCCTGGGATCGGAGGGCCCCCACCTTGCTGGAGTCGTCACGCCCTGATCACCGATGGTCTCCGCCCCGAATCGGCCACGGCGAGACGCCTATCATGGAGGTCTCAGAAACGACCGGGGGAGGAAAGAGGCTCCTCCGCTGAACCGGCGGCCCGGCAGGAGGGCGAAGCCTTCGGGCCAGGAACTGCCCCGGTCAGGAGTCATGGCTGTGGAGGATGTGGCCGGCGCCGGGTGGCGCCGGCCGAGATGGATCATTCGGTCAGGACTACCTCGAAGCCGATCAAGGTAGTGCCCTTGGCGATGTAGTTGGCGACGTTCGTGCTCTTCGCGTTGTAGACGACGCCTGCGTTGGCCTGGGCGGACTCGCCCGCGACGGCGGAGCCGTACGGCAGGACCGCCAAGGCGCTGGCCGGCACTCCGATGGTGCCGAGGTCCGGGGTGGTCCGGGTCTGGCCGACCGGGAACTTGTCGCTCTCCCAGTTCGCTGTGTGCCACTTGAGGTCTTTGCCTAAATACTGGATCTTGAAGCTGAAGACGTAACCGCCCTGGTTCGACACCGAGATCTTCTGGATGCGCTGCGGGTCACCGGGATCGGCGACGGCCGCGGCGGCGGGCAGGAGCGCGGAGAACATCAGGGCGGCGGCCCCGAGCACACTCGCGCGCCGCGTCATGCCGAGCTTCTTCATGAAATCCCCCGTCATAGATATGGCACTATCGGGACATATGGTAGCCAAACGTGCTGACGAAACGCTCCCGATAGGCCGCCGGATTCACCCCGAAGCGGATCAGCCGACGGGCCGCCGCCGGTTCGAGCGCGATCCACTGACACATCGATGAGTGTTGTCAGGACGGGTGGCTGGTCGGTAAGTTACCGGCGAGTTAACCTGCTGGCGGAGGGGCTGCCGACGTGGAGTTCTGGCTCGATCTCAATGAGGAGCAGCGCGAGCTGCGGGACTGGGTGCACGGCTTCGCCGAGTCGGTGATCCGGCCGGCCGCCGCGGAGTGGGACGAGCGGGAGGAGACTCCCTGGCCGATCATTCAAGAGGCGGCCAAGATCGGGCTGTACGGGTTCGAGTTCCTCGCCAACACCTGGTCGGACATCAGCGGGCTGAGCCTGCCGATCACCAACGAGGAGTTGTTCTGGGGGGACGGCGGGATCGGGATGGCGATCTCCGGCACGTCCCTGGCGGTGGCGTCGATCTACGGCTCGGGCACGCCGGAACAGATGGTCGAGTGGATTCCGCAGTGTTTCGGCGATCCGGCCGATCCGAAGCTCGGCGCGTTCTGCAGCACCGAGCCGGAGGCCGGTTCCGATGTGGCGGCGATCCGGACCCGGGCGATTCATCACGAGGCGACCGACGAGTGGGTGCTGAGCGGGCAGAAGGCGTACGCCACCAACGGCGGGATCGCGAACGTGCACGTGGTCACCGCCAGTGTGGATCCGTCGCTGGGGTCGCGCGGGCAGGCGGCGTTCGTGGTGCCGCCGGGCACGACAGGGCTGGCGGCGACCCGGAAGCTGAAGAAGCTGGGTCTGCGCGCGTCGCATACCGCGGACGTGTTCCTCGACGACGTACGGCTGCCGGGAAGTTGTCTTCTGGGTGGTAAAGAGGCCCTGGACCAGCGGCTGGCCCGGGCCCGGGAGGGGCAGCGCCGGTCCGGCCAGGCGGCGATGCGCACGTTCGAGCTGTCCCGCCCGGCGGTCGGCGCACAGGCGCTGGGTATCGCGCGGGCGGCGTACGAGTACGCCCTGGAGTACGCGAAGAACCGGGTCCAGTTCGGCCGGGCGATCATCGAGAACCAGGCGGTGGCGTTCGCGCTGGCCGACATGCGGACCGAGATCGACGCGGCCCGGCTGCTGGTGTGGCGGGCGGCGTGGATGGGCCGCAACGACAAGCCGTTCACCGCCGGGGAGGGTTCGATGTCGAAGCTGAAGGCCGGTGAGGTGGCGGTGTCGGTGACCGAGAAGGCGATCCAGATCCTGGGTGGTGCCGGTTACCTGCGGGAGCACCCGGTGGAGCGGATGTTCCGGGACGCCAAGATCTACACCATTTTCGAGGGCACGTCGGAGATCCAGCGTCTCGTCATCGCCCGCGCGATCTCCGGTGTGCAGATCCGCTGATGGGGGCCCTGTTCATCGCCACCACGATGGCCCGGCACGGCCTGCTGACACCGGTCTTCCTGACGGAACTGCCGCGCAACGCGACCGGCAAGGTGATGGCCCGCGAACTTCCGCGCAACGTCTGAGCGGGAGTTTTCCTCGGACTGCGTGATCGGCGCCGCCGAGTGGACCGGCGCGGTCCACTGTGGTCAAGGTGTGGTCATGCGGTTACTGCTGGGTAGGTCGTTCGACGGGCTGTTTCGGGAGTTCGAGCGGACCGCGTTCCATCTGGAGGTGCGCGACGTCTACCACGCCCCGGAGGAGGCGGTGCCGTTCCAGCGATTCCTGGACGCCGAACCGGACGACTTCGCCTGGCAGCGGCCCTGGCTGGAGCTGGTGCGGGAAGTGACCGACGCAGGGCGCAGCGTGCGGCGGCTGCGGGTGGTGCCGGTGCCGCATCGGGACTACACCCGGTGGCTGCTGAGCATCTCCGGCAACAACGTGGACGCCGGTGAGGAGATCCGCTGGCTGGACCGGACCGCGACGGCCGGGCTGACCGTCGGCACCGACGACTTCTGGCTGTTCGACGACCGGCGGGTGGTGTTCAGCCTGTTCGAGCCGGACGGGTCGTTCTCCGGCGGTGCCGTCACCGAGGATCCGGAGATCGTCCGGTACTGCGCGCGGGCCCGGACGTCGCTGTGGGCGGCCGGGATCCCGCACGACGTCTATCTGGCCAGACAGGCCGTCACTGGTTGACCTCGATACGCAGGCCGTTCGACGTGCGCCGGGGCAGGGTCGCCGGGTCGGGCAGGTCGAGCAGGTCGTCCGCCGGGGCGGCGATCAGCCCGTTGCGGTGAGCGATCAGCCGGCCGGCCGAGACCAGGTCGTCGAGCATCGCCGCGAGCCGGGCCGGGCCGGTGCGGCTGCCGCTCCAGCCGAAGAGCCGGCCGGCCGCGGCCAGCAGATCGTCCCCTTCGACCAGGCCGGCGTCGAGCACCAGATATTCCAGGGCGAGCTGGAGTTCGGCGTCACTGATCTGGTCGGGTTTGCGGTTCACCCCGTCGCCGGGGACCCGGACGGCCGGGATCGGCGAGCCGGCTGCGGTGACGAAGGTGCCGTCGAAACCGGCCCGGGACTCGTTGATCGCCGCGTCGACGGCGGCCCGGATCTGCGGGGTGAGCCGGCTGATGCCCCACGCCTCACGGATCCGCCGGGTCAGGGTCGCCACGTGCACCGGGCCTTCGGCTTCGGCGATCCGCTCGACCGTGCGGATCAGCATCCGCCGGGCCCCCTCGTCGTCCAGTCGCCCGGTGGTGAGCGGTTCGACAGACGCCTTCGTGTAGGGCAGCGCCCATTCCGGCGGCTGAGCCGGGCGGCTGGTGAGCGACTCGTCCGGCAGGTCGGCGAAGACGTCCGGGGCGGCCAGGGCGTTCTCGACGGCCACCCGCAGCCGGCTCTGTTCGGTCTCCCGGTCGATGTACCAGGCGACACTCCACACCCGGTGCAACTGCCAGCCGAGGGAGTGCAGGATCTGGTCGTGCAGGCGGTCCCGGTCGCGGGCGGCCGGGGACAGCTGCCGGCCGGGGCCGTCGCAGCGGATGCCGAGGACGAGCGCCCCGGACTGCCGGATGCCGAGCCCGATCGGCAGGTACTCGACCACGTAGCCCCAGCCGGTGAGGATCTCGTGGATCGACTCCTCCAGGGCGGTCGGCCGGGCTGGGACACTGACCGGGCCGCCCCGTGCGGCGTACTCCAGGTAGGCGGCCAGTCGCCGTTCTCCCTCGCCGCCGGGTTCGTCCCGGTCGGCGGTGCTGATCGACGAGACCACCTCGACCTTCTGCCGGGCCCGGGTGACCGCCACGTCCAGCCGCCGCGCCCCGGTCGGGCCACCGGCCGCGCCCAGGTCGGGCCCGGTGGCCAGGATGATCACGTCCCGTTCGTCGCCCTGGGCCGCGGCGGCGCCCTCGACCACGAAGTCCCCGAGGAAACCCTCCAGATCGGGGCGGCCGGCGAGAGCGGTCTCGACGGCGGCGGCGATCTCGTCGGCGTGCGCGGCGGTCAGGGTGACGACGCCCAGCGACAGCGACGGCCGGTTGGTGAGATGGTGCAACACCCGGTCGGCGACCAGGGCGGCCTCGTCCGCCGGAGCCGCCGGGTGCAGGTCGACGCCGAGGTCCGGGCCGGGAGCGTGGGCGCTCGGGAAGGTGAACAGCCGGCCCTGGTAGAAGGCCTGGTCGGCGAAGGCGATCAGGCTCTCGTGCCGGCTGCGGTAGTGGTTGGTCAGCGCCAGCCGGGTGAACGCGCCGCAGTCGTTCGCCACCACCAGCACCGACGGCTGGTCACCGGCGGGCGGCAACTGGGCGTCGTCGCCGACGATCACCAGCGAGGTGCCCCGATAGGCGCAGGCGGCCGCGGCGGCCGGGGTCATCCGGGACGCCTCGTCGATCACCACGACGTCGAACGCGGCCCGGTCCGGCAGCAGCCGGCTGACTTCGGCGGGCGGCATGAACAGGCACGGTTTCAGGGCGGCCACCGTGTCCCAGGCGGCGGCCAGCTGGTCCCGTACCGGGAGATGGCCGTGGGGTTTGTGTCCTTCGGCGTGGATCACGGCCGGTTCGCCGATGTCGATGACGGTCGGGCGGCGCGCGTTGAGGGCTTCGATGACGGTGCCGGCCGCGTCCTGCAGCAGTTCGGCGTCGAGGCTGCGGAACTCGGCGATCAGCTCGTCGCGCGCGGCCGACGCGAGCGGTTGCAGGCGTTCGTCGGTGGCCAGGACGGCGTCGATCCAGGCCCGGCTCGCGGCCCGTTCCAGCACGTCACCGAGCTTTGTCACGTCCATCCCGTGGTCGGCGCAGAAGTCGACGGCGGTGTCCAGGCCGTACTCGGCGAGTTCACCACGGGCGGCCAGATAGTCGAACCACTCGCGCTGTCCGGACTCGTCCTCGAACAGGTCCCGCAGCAGGTCACGGCCGGTCTCGTAGCGGTCCAGAGCGGTCGCGAGCCGAACCTGCCGGGCCGGGCCGAACGCGTCGATGACCCGCTGCCGGGCCGTCTGCCAGGCCTCGATCTCGGCGGTCATCACCGGCGCCGGATGGCCCTCGGCCATCGCCTGCGCCTGCTCGCCGGTGAGGACGGCGTCGACCCCGCTGCGCAGCGTCCGGGCGTGCGCGGTCCACTCGATCGCGTCCTCCAGGGTCCGCAGATCGGTGCCGCGGCCTTGGAAGACCGGGCCGAGCGTGCTCTCGAAGGTTCCGGTGGCGGTGTCGAAGGCCTGCTCGGCGGCGATCACGCCCTGTCGCACCTCGACCACCCCGGCCGCCTCGGCCACGTTCAGGTCACGGCCGACGGCATCACCGAGCTGCCGCAACGCCGCGGCGGCGGCACGCAGCGGCGGGACCTGGGCGCGCATCCAGTCGACGGCGTGCTGGACCGTACCGTGGCCGAGTTCCGGGCGCCCGGCCGGGTCGGGTTCCGGCCGCAGGGTGGATCGCCAGTGCCGGAAGACGTCGCGGGCCTCGGTGACCGTCCGGTGCAGTTCGCCATCGGGGTGCGGGGCGCAGACGTACTCGACGACCGGCCCGAGTGCCTCCGGTGGCGTCACCCGCAAGACTTCGGCGGCGGTGTGCAGGGCCCGGCCGATCGCCGGGAAGTCGGTGCCGAGCCGTGTCCAGTAGGGACCGAGCAGCCCGGCGTGCTGCCGTTCGGCGGCGATCAGGCCCTCGTGGGCGCGGCGCCAGGCGACCGCGAGCCCGAGTTCGGCGATCGCCTCGTCGACGGTCGCCTCCGGCCGGATCAGCCCGGCCACCGCTTCCTTGTCCCGGCGGTGCGGTGCGAGCAGTTTGCGGGCGCCGCGGTGCACGTTGGTGAAGCGTTCGGCCAGGTCTTCGACGGGTTCGGTGAGCACCGCGTCGGTGAAGATCTCCTGTGCTTCGGCGCGGGCGGTGCTGACCGCCTCGACGTGCAGGCGCAGTGTCCCGGCGGCGGCGTGCACCGCGGACTGGGCGCCCGGTGAGAACCAGGCCCGTTCCGGTTTGTCGGTGCGGGCGCCGAGTTCGGCGACGAGGGTGACCAGTTCGACGTCGGAGAAGGTGATCACGTCGGGCAGGCCGAGCCGAGTGGTGGCCCGGTCCAGATGGTGCTGCTGCTGTTCCAGTTCGTCGGCGTCCCCGGTGAACCGGTCGGCCAGCGCCTTGGCCTCGGCGCCGGTCAGCGGGCCGAGCTGGACGGCCGGCGGGTCGAGGCGCGGCGGTTCGGGCAACGCGTCCAGGTCCATCGGCCCGGCCAGCACCTCCCAGGCCACCCCGGCGCGTTTGCGGACCGCGGCGGCGGCCCGGCGGCTCACTTCCAGGCGCTGCGCCAACTCCTCGGCGGCCTGCCGGACCGGGCGCAGGCTGATGGCGCTCAGCCACTGGTCGGCGACACCGGGTGGCCGCTGCGAGGCGTGTTCGGCGATCTCCGCGAGCTGGGCGGCGTCGGCCGGCAGCCGCAGGTGGAAGGCGGCGGCGATCGGGGCGTGGCCGGCGGTGGCGGTGGCCAGGTCCTCCAGGGCGATGGTGGCCTCGGCGAGGACCTCGGCCAGCGGTTCCCGTTCGGCTACTTCCCGCCACCGGAATCCGCTGCGTTCGGTGGCCGGCCGCCAGGCGTGTTCCAGGCGGGCGGCGGCGTCCCGGATGCGGTCCAGCATGTCGCCGGTCAGGGTCGCGGCCGGGAACGCGGGGGCCGGCGCCTCCGGTGTCGCGGCGAGCCGGGAGAACCGGCCGATGACGTCGTGCAGGCTGCGGGCCAGCGGTTCGCGGCGTTCGTTCACCGCTTCGGCGTACGCGTTGAGCTGCTCCCGCCGGTTCCGCAGCACGTCACGGCTGTCCGCGTCCAGGCCGGGCGCCGGCAGTGGCACCGCTTCCAGCGCGGACGCCAGCGCGGCGGCCACCTGCTTGCGGGAGGCCCGGGAGCCGTGCAGGTCGAGCAGGTAGTTCCCGAGTCCGACCGCGGCGAGCCGCCGCTGCACGGTGTCCAGGGCGGACGCCTTCTCGGAGACGAACAGCACCCGTTTTCCGGCGTGGGTGAGGGCCCCGATCATGTTGGCGATGGTCTGTGACTTGCCGGTGCCGGGCGGGCCGTCGACGACGAAGCTGTGTCCTTCGCAGGCGGCGGCCACGCAGGCCCGCTGGGCAGCGTCGGCGTCCAGCACCAGCGGCACGTCGTCGGGGGAGGCCAGCACGTCGATCTCGTCCGGGGTGATCGGCGCGAACACGAACGCACCGGCGGTGCCGTCGGCTTCGGCCAGGGCCCGGACCACCGGGTGCGCGGCGATCCGGTCCTCGTTCTCGGTCAGGTCCCGCCGGGTCGCCTCGGCCGCCGGGTCGAACCGGGCCAGCACCGCGATCGGCGCGACCCGCCAGTCGTCGTGGCCGGCGACGGCCGCCGTGATGCGGGCGGTCAGCCCGGCGATGTCGAGCGTGGCCAGGTCGTCCGCTTCGGGCAGGGTGACGCCGTGCCGGGCCAGCCGGGCGGTGAGCGCCGGGTTGACCATCGGGTCGCCGGAGCCGGCCCGCAGCCGGGGCGGATCCCCCGGGCCGAGGGCTACCAGTTCGACCGGGATCAGCAGCAGCGGGCTGGACCAGCCGGCGCCGCCGGTCTCCTGCCAGTGCAGGAGCCCGACGGCGAGGTGCAGCACGTCCACTCCGCGGTCGGCCTGTTCCTGCTGGGCATGCCGGCGCATCCGCCGCAGTAGCAGCTGGAGCACCCCGTCCGGCAGGTCGGTGCGCAGGACCCGGCCCCGGCTGCCCCGGCCGCCGGAGCCGCTGAGGGTGCAGTCGCGGCCGTGGCGCAGCGCTTCCAGCACGCCGTCCGGGTCCGGGGCGACTATCTCCACCAGGTCGGGCCCGCCGCGAGGCAGGTTGATCAGGCGGTTGCCACCGCCGGGTTCGACGATCCCGTCGCGCCAGGCCGTGAGCATCGCCCGGACGTCGTCGTCCGGACCGCCGTGTCCTTGCGCATCTTCCGGCCCCATGTGCCCATTCCAGCAACTAGGGCGCACCCACGTAGCCGATTCGCCCGGTTGGCCCGCAAATCACCCCTGGCGCCGTGCCACCAGCACCGCGTCGTGGATGATGATCTGCCGGCCTTCGGGGTCAGTCGCCGGGCGGGGACGAGCCTCCGCCGTGACGATCTTCCACTCCCCCGGCGTCAGCAGGCCGGCGATCTCCTCCGGGGTGAACAGCATGTCCGGGAAGTGCATCCGCCCCACGAACGTCGCCAGGTCCGACGGGTGATGCCCGACCACCAGCAGGAGACCCCCGGGTGCCACCGCCCCGGCCAGACGGGAGTACAGCTCCCGGCGCATCTCCGGCGGGCCGTGCATGAACTGGGCGCTGACCAGGTCGTACCCGGTGCCCGGTTCGTCGTGCCGCAGATCCGCGTGCCGGACGGTGACCAGCTCGGCGACTCCGGCGGCCTCGGCGTGCCCGGCTGCCCGGCCCAGCGCGACCGTGGAGATGTCCACCGCCGTCACCTGCCAGCCGCGCTGCGCCAGCCACACCGCGTCAGCGCCCTCACCACAACCGACGTCCAGGGCCCGCCCGGCGCTCAGGTCACCGGTTTCGGACACCAGCACCGGGTTCGGGCGACCGCTCCAGATCGCGTCCCGGCCCCGGTAACGTTCCTCCCAGGCGTCCTCTTCGAACATCGTCGCGATCCGGTTCCGGTAACCGGCCACCTCCTGCCGGGTGTCCTCGGCGATCAGATCCATGTTGATCGCCGCTCCGGCGGTCTGCCCGGCGGCCATCGCGATCACCACGGTGGCGCCCAGGTTCGTCACGTTCCCGGCCACCCACACGCCCGGCACCGAGGTCGCGCCCATCTCGTCGGCCGCGATCCGGCTGCCCAGCGTGACACCGTGCATCTCGAACGGGCTCACCGCGAGGCCCAGCGACTCGGCGAACCCGGACCGGGCGGTGAACTTCGGCGCCACCACCACCGCGTCCAGGGCGATCACGTCGCCGCCGGTCAGGCGTACCCCGGTGATCCGGTCCTCGCTCGTCTCCAGCGCCTCGATCACGCCCGGCACCACCGGGACACCCCGCGCCGCCAGTTCCTCGGCCTGCGGGGCGGCCGGCTCGTCCGCGCCGTTGAGCAGAAGCAGCACCTTGGGGCTGATCTGCCGCCACATCTGGGCCTGGTGGACGCTCATCGGCCCGGACGTGATCACTCCGATCCGCTGGTCGCGCAGTTCCCAGCCGTGGCAGTACGGGCAGTGCGCCACGTCCCGGCCCCAGCGTCCGGCCAGTCCCGGGATCTCCGGCAGTTCGTCGACCAGCCCGGTCGTCACCAGCAGCCGGCGTCCCCGGACCTCCCGGCCGTCGTCCAGGGTCACCCGGAACCCGGTCTCGTCCTGGACCGCACTCTCGGCCCGCGCGGACACCACCTCCGCCCCGTACCCGGCGATCTCGGCCCGGCCCGCGGCCAGCAGTTCCCCCGGTGGGACCCCGTCGAGGCCCAGCACGTTGTGCATGTGCGCGGCCGGTGCGTTCCGCGGTTCGCCGCTGTCCACCACCAGCACCGAACGCCGGGACCGGGCCAGCGCCATCGCTCCGCTGAGCCCGGCCGCCCCACCGCCGATGACGACGACGTCGTAACCCTGTTCCTCCACGGCCGTACCCCTCTCTCCGTTACCGGATCTCACCGTCTCCCGGCTGCGGAGATCCGGCAACTGATGTTGCCGTTATGGCAAAAAGCCGAGGTCAGCGGGAGACCACGTTGCGCAGCGGGGCGTTCGTGACGAACGCTGCCAGGTTCCCGGTCAGCAGCGCGGCGGCGCCCTCGGGCCGGCCACCGGCGGCGTGCGGCGTGATGATGACGCCGGGCTCGTCCCACAGCGGCGACGACGACGGCAGCGGTTCGGTCTCGAAGACGTCCAGGGCCGCACCGGCCAGACGCCCCGACCGCAGGGCCGCCAGCAGCGCAGACTCGTCGACAGTGCTGCCCCGGCCCACGTTGACCAGCCAGGCGTGGGCCGGCAGCCGGTCCAGGACGGCGGCGTTCACGATGCCGGCGGTCTCCGGGGACGCCGGGAGGATGTCGATCAGGACGTCCGTGGTGGGCAGCAGGCCCGGCAGATCGGATGCGGTCACCACCGGGAAACCGTGCCGGGTGCCGGCGGTCCGGGCCACGCCGGTGACGTTCGCGCCGAGGGCCGCCAGCAGGGGTGACAGCCGGGCCGCGATGCCGCCGAAGCCCCAGATCACCACGTTCGCGTCAGCGAGGGTGCGGAACGAATCGGTCGGCCGGACCGGCTGGAGACCGCCGAGCTCGGCCGCCCAGCGACGGCCGATCTGGGCCCGGACCAGCAGGTTCAGCCGGCGGGCGGCGGCCAGCACGAGGCCCAGGGTGTGCTCGGCGACGGTCCGGTCGTGCAACCCCAGCCCGGCCGTCACCACCACGTCGGCGGCGAACCCGGCCCGCAGCACCATGTCCGGCCCGGCCGCGAGCGTCTGCACCCAGCGCACACCGGTGAGCCTGCGCGCCGCGTCGGCGAGATTGTCCGCGGTGTTCCCCCAGACCACCAGCACCGCGGCGTCGGTGTGCTCGGCGGGGATCGGCAGGCGCACGTCGTAGACGGCGGTCACCGCCCCGGCGGGCAGTTCCGGATCCAGGGCGATGGTGTCGGGCAACAGAACCTTCATGACCGCCAGCCTGCCACCGGCCAGATCAAAACCCTTGCTCGGGTACGCCCCACGAAACGGTCCCGCCCGGTCCGCGCGAGGTTCGCGACGGCCGGGGCCGTCGCGCGGCCGCCGGGCCGAATGCGGTGGTCAGGGCCGCAGCTCGTACAGCCCGACGGTGGCCCGTTTCTCGTGCCAGAGACCGGAGCGCCGGTAGTCGGCGGTCAGCAGCGGGCGCAGGTCGGGGCGGGCGGTCAGCGGATCGGGCCGGACGTCGCCGACCACGATCCAGATTCGGGCCGCACCGGTCACGTGGGCGGCGGCGGCGGTGTGTTCGGTGGCGATCAGCCAGCCCGTCTCGGCGGACGGCACCCGGACCAGCGGGTCGGCGGGCGCGACTCCGGCCGGGCCGCGATCACGCAGGTAGTAGTCCATCCCGGCCCGGGTGGACCGGTTCCGGGCCGGGTAGACGATCACGTCGCCGGGCGCGGCCCGGTCGAGGACGACCGCGGCGGCGGACCGGTAGTCGGGCCCGGTCTTCGCGGTGGCCGCCCGGACGGCCCGCTGGCCGGGGATCGCGATGGCACCGAGCAGCAGCAGGGCGGTGACCACCCGCAGCACGGTGAACCGGGGCCAGCCGTCGCGCCCGCCGGTGAGGGCGACGGCGGCGAGCATGGCCAGCGGGGCGAGGACGACGAGCAGGTAGCGGGCCACCCACATGGGCGAGAACAGCACCGACACCACGGCCAGGACGGCGAGCGGGCCGATCGCGAACAGGGCGACCGGGGCGAGACGGCGCAGCGGGCGCCAGGAGACCAGGACGGCCATCCCGATCAGGAACCAGACGACCTCGCGGGAACCGGCGATCTCCCCGGGCATGCTGTGCAGGCGGCGCAGGTTGAGCGGTTCGACCCAGTGCAGCTGGGCGTCCTGCTGGTGCAGGCCGAACCAGGCGATCGGCGCCAGCGGGAGCAGCGCGGCGGTGACGGTGCCGGCCCAGACGGGCAGCCGGGAGCGGCGGTGCAGGGCGACGAACGCGGCGTGGGCCACCAGCGTGGTCAGGGCGACGAGGTGGAACAGGCCCAGGAACAGGACACTCAGGCCGTACCAGAGCCATCGCTTTCTCTGCCCTCGCTGGATCGCCTCGAGCAGCAGCAGGAGGGCGAGGACCGCGAAGAAGCAGGCGAACGCGTAGGACCGGGCCTCGGCCGCATAGCGGGAGGTATTCGGGATCATGCACAGGATGAGCCCGGTGACCAGGCCGGTCATCGGGGTGAAGAGACGGCGCCCGAGTTCGGCGGCGACCGCGACGGCACCGGCCATCGCGACGATCGACGGCAGCCGCAGGGCCGTCTCGGAGGTGCCGGCCAGCGCCGTCCACCAGTGCAGGAGCAGGTAGTAGAAGCCGAAGACGGCGTCCAGGTGCGGGATCAGGTCGACGATCTGCGGCACCGACCGGGAGGCGACCTCGGCCGAGGTGACCTCGTCCCAGCTCAGGACGGGACGGCCGGCGTGCACCAGGCCGACACCGAGCATCAGGGCCCCGGTGAGCCCGGCGGGCAGGAACCGCGTCAGCCGCAGCGCGACCCAGGGCCGCGGCCGGCCGGCCCGCACCGGTGGCGTGACCGGTGGCGCGGCGGTGCCGGCCTCCGGTCTCGTCGTGGTCTGCGTCTTACTCAACCCGTCACCCCCGCCGGCGTCACCGCACATGCTTCGGTCCCTCAACGGTTAGCAACACGCCTGCCAGGCTCTTACGGATCATCCCGGCGGCCGATTGAGCCGTTGGACACCCGCTTCCCACCATGCGACGAGCTGACCGCAGGCCCACCCTCGACGAACAGTGATGGCACGATCACGTGAGACGCCTGCCTTTCACCCTACGTTCGGCCAGTCCCGCCAGGCCCCGGTGAGACGGTCGTACTCGGCTTCGGTCCCGATGACCGCCCGCAGTTCGGGCCGGTGCGCGTACTCGTGGATGGCGTAGGTCAGGAACCGTGCGTCGACAGCGTTCGCCGGCAGCGCGGGCCCGATCGGTCGCCAGCCACGGGTCCTGACCAGGGCGGAGTCGGCGAAGGTGAGGGTGATCTTGGAGCGCCCGACGACGAGAGCCGGATAGGGCACGCCGGTGAACGCCTCCCACGGGACGAACATCGAGCCGAAGGGCTGACGGTCCTCGACACCGTCGGGCCGCAGGCGCACGCCGCCCGGACGGAGCATCTGCCACCAGGCGAAACCGATGGCGATGAGCCAGAGAGCCATGGCAGGTAGGCCGAAGGTCCAGTATTCCTCGCCGTTGACGGCATCCATGATCAGGCCGGTGACGGTGGTGCCGCCCTGGACCGTCAGGGCCGCGAACAGCAGCACCTGGCCGGCCGGCGGATGGGTCTCGAAGGCCGGAAGATCGGGCCGGACCACCAGTGCCGCCGGGTGGTATCCGTAGATCGCGGCGAGAGCGAGCGCGAGCGAACCGATGATCACCACGATGCCGGTGAGGAAGATCAGATCCCGGCCGTCCCGGCTCGCCGTCTCCCGCAGGACGCCGAGCCCGATCGCGAGAACGACGGCGACGACCAGGACGGCGACGCGATTGCGGCCCGCCAGCGAGCACACCTTGATCAGCACGGCCACGATGGTAGGTGAGCCCGGCCAGCGTCCGGGCGCGGCACCCTCACCAGTGCCGCGCCCGGACGTGTGCTTCAGCTGCCGATCGGGCCGCCGTCGGTCTTCCACGTCACGATGACGGCGGGCTTGGCGAAGTCGCCGTCCGGCCAGTGCGACGCCGGGTTGTCCACCGAGGCGCCGGTGATCTCGCCGGGGTGCTGGACCGCGACGAAGACCGACTTGTCGTCACCGGTGATGAACGGGCCGCAGGTCTCGGCGCCCTTCGGCACGGTGAGGAACTGGCGCAGGTGGCCGCGCTCCTTGCCTTCGATCGGGGTGGCGAACAGGCCGTCGTTGCTGCCGAGGGCGTTTCCGTCGGTGGAGATCCACAGGTTGCCGGCGCTGTCGAAGGCGACGTTGTCCGGGCAGGAGATCGGCGAGACCTTGGTCTTGTCGTACCCGCCGAAGTAGGTGCCGGCGGCGGCCGGGTCGCCGCAGACGATCGGCAGCTGCCAGGTGAAGGTGAGGCCGGTGTGGTCGCCCCGGTCCTCGGTGATCTCGAAGATGTGGCCGTGCTTGTTGGCGTTGCGCGGGTTGGCCTCGTCCACGCCGGGGTTCGTACCGACACCGCGGTTGGTGTTGTTGGTCATCGCCGCGTAGATCTTGCCGGTGCGCAGGCTCGGCTGGACGTCCTCGGGACGGTCCATCTTGGTCGCGCCGACCGCGTCGCCGGCGAGCCGGGTGAAGGTCAGCACGTCGACGGCGGTCATGCCGGGCACGAACGACCGGTTACCGGACACCAGCTTGATCCACTGGCCCTTGCCGTCGAACTTGCCGTCCGCCGGGAGCGTGCCGGTGCCGTCGATCTCGGTGGCCGGGCTGTCGCCGGTCACCTTGGCGACGTAGAGGGTGCCCGACTCCAGCAGGGTCAGGTTGTGCTTGCGGGCCCACGGGGCGTCGCTCTTGATGTACTTCTTGTCCGAGACGAACTTGTACAGGTAGTCGAAGCGCTCGTCGTCACCCATGTACGCGACGACGTGCCCGCTCCCGGCGACGATGACGTTGGCGCCCTCGTGCTTGAACCGGCCCATCGCGGTGTGCTTGCGCGGGCGGCCATCCGGGTCGAACGGGTCGACCTCGACGATCCAGCCGAACCGGTTCGCCTCGTTGGGGTGCTTGGCCAGGTCGAACCGCTCCTGCGCCCGCTCCCACTTGCGACTGTCGGCGGGGTACCGGGCGGTGGTGCTGATCCCGTACCGGCTGAGCTTGGGTTTGGTCTCCGCGGCGACCGCGTCGCCGCCGACGAAGTACTGGTTGAAGTTCTCCTCGCCGGACAGGATGGTGCCCCACGGGGTGACGCCGCCGGCGCAGTTGTTCAGCGTGCCGATGACGATCTTCCCGGACGGGTCGGCGGCGGTCTTCACGGCCGCGGTGCCGGCGACCGGACCGGTCAGCTTGAACTCGGTGGCCAGAGCCGTGATCCGGCGGTTGTACCGCAGCCGGTGGTCCTTGGCCGGCTTCCACTGGCCGCGCTTGCCGGTGCGCTCGATCTCCACCACGGAGAGGCCGTGCGCCGCCATCGCCACCTGGATCTGCTCGACGGTGAGCGCGTCGAGGCTGGTGAAGCCGCGGAACATCAGGTTCTCGTTGGTGTACTCGTGGTTGACCACGAGCAGCGCGCGGTCCTTGCTGCCCGGGATCGGCACCACACCGACGAAGTCGTTGTTGTAACCGAACTGCTTCGACTGGGCGGCGGCGGTCTGCCGGTCCACGTTGAACGCCGGAGCGCCGGGCACCACCGCGTCACCCCAGCGGATCACCACCGAAGTCTGGTAGCCGGCCGGGATGCTGACCTGGTCGAGGGTGTTCGGGGCGACCGGCGTGAAGCCGATCTTGCCGGCCTTGGCCGGCGTGGCGGGTTTGGTGGGGTGGTGTCCACCGGCGAACGCCGGGGTGGCGGCGAGCACGGAGCCACCGAAACCGAGCACCATCGCGCCGGCCGCACCGGCGGTGATGACGCCACGACGGCTCATCTCGGCGTTCACCACATCGCCCAGGTACGGGTTGGCCGACTGGTTGGGCGCTGGGTGATCACAGGCGTTGCCGCATCGGTACAGACACGTCATCGCATCTCGGCTACCGCCGCTGTGTCCCAGCAGCGGCAGTAGTTTGCGACTGAAGTCCGGCATCGGATAGTTCTCCTCGGTCCCCCGGCATCAACGCGATGACGGGCTGGCCCGGACGCTAGGAACCCCAGGTGTACGGCACCCACCCTTCTGAGGTGGCACTCACGTGAACGTGGAGTGAACGTCACTTTTGCAAGTCGTCGGCAAGTGGGCCCGGTGAGACTGGCCGATCGTAAGAGCCACGGAACCACCTAGGAGTAACGCTGTGCCCGTCACGACCACCCCGTACACCCGCGAGATGGTGATGATCCACCGGGTGTTCCGTCGCGAGGCCGCCCAGTTGCTGCGCTTCGTCAGCGCGGCCGAAGCCGGGGACGTCGCCCGCGCCCGCCGGCTGGCCCGATGGGTCCGCGAGTACATCGGAGGACTGCACCACCACCACGCCTGCGAGGACGAACTGATCTGGCCGCTGCTGCACCAGCGGGCCCGCCTGCACAGCGAACTGGTGGACCGGATGGAGATGCAGCACCAGGCGCTCGACGCGACCCTCGCCGAAGTCGAACGGCGGCTCAGCCGCTGGGAGGAGGCGGCCGACGAGGACGACCGGACCGCCCTCGCCGACGCGGTCGCCGATCATCAGGAGGTGCTGCTGGAACACCTCTACGACGAGGAGGACCTGGTCATGCCGATGGTCGAGGAGCACCTGACCGAGGCGGAATGGGAGCGGGTCGGCCGGGCCGGGCTGGAGAACCTGCCGAAGGAGAAGGTGTTCCTGGCCCTCGGCGCGATCCTGGAGGACGCCACCGACGACGAGCGGGCCTTCTTCCTGGCCAAGGTGCCGCCGGCCGGCCGTCTGCTGTGGAAGCTGGTCGGGCAGCGGCAGTACCGCCGTCAGATGTCCGCGCTGCGGGGCGGGGTCGCGTGATCAGCTTCGCGCTACTGGGCCCGGTGCGGGCCCGGCGGGACGGGGTCGAGTTCCTGCTCGGTTCGCCGCAGCAGCGCACCACCCTGGCCGTGCTGCTGCTGCGGGAGGGCCTGCTCACCACCATGGACGAGCTGGTCGACGCGATCTGGCCGGACGGCCCGCCACCGGCCGCGGTGGCGACGGTCCGCACCTACCTGTCCCGGCTGCGGCGGCTCTTCCCCACGAACTGCGGGGTTCGCATCGACTGGATCGGCGGCGGTTACGTACTGACCGCCCCGCCCGGCTCGATCGACGTGCACCTGTTCCACCGGCACACCACCCGGGCCGCCGAAGCCCGCCGCGACGGCCATACCCGGGAGGCGGCCGCCGAGTTGCGGGCCGCGGTGAACCTGCATCGGGGCACTCCCCTGGCCGGCGCGGCCGGCGGTTACGTGGAGGGCCAGCGCGCCCGGCTCGCCGAACTGTGCCGGGGCGCCGCGTTCGACCTGGTGGACCTGACCGTCGAACTGGGCGGTTACGCCGAGGCGATCGCCGACCTGCGGGCCATGGTCGCCGAGGATCCGCTGCGGGAGCGCTGCCATCTGCTGCTGATGACGGCGCTCTACCGGGGCGGGCGGCAGGCCGACGCGCTCGCGCACTACCGGCAGGTGCGGCGCACCCTCGCCGACGAGCTGGGCATCGAGCCCACTCCCGAACTGCAGCGGCTGCACCAGCGGATTCTCCAGGGTGTGAGTTAGCGGAGTGACGGCCGGGTTCCCCACGAACCCGGCCGTCGCCGTCCCCGCTCCATTTACCGGCCCACCCGTGGACATTCGATTGACGATCGAGTGTCACGTTCCCGACGGTGTCCGTTCCGGAAACGTGAACGAGGCCGCCATGCGCCTAAGATCGCCGAGCGCGGTGACACTGCGCTATGTCCTCGCCCGAGTGGAGGGACCGGCGGATGCCTGCCGAAGAACTGTCGAGTCGCATGGCTGTCCGGGTGCTGGGATCGCTGGAGGTCTCGGTCGCCGGGACACCCGTCTCACTGGGCGGACCACAGCAGCGGGCGGTACTGGCCATGCTCGTGGCGGCCGGCGGGCGGGCCGTGCCGGCCGGGCGGATCGTCGAGCGGCTCTGGGGTGGCGCACCGCCGCCACAGCCGCTGGTCTCGTTGCAGGCGTACATCTCCCGGTTACGCAAGGTGATCGAACCGGAGCGTGCGCCACGCGGCGAGGCGTCCGTTCTGGTGCTGGAGCCCGCCGGGTACGCCCTGCGCCTGCCCGTGGACGCCGTCGACGCCTGGTGCCTGGAACGTGAGGTGGCCGCCGCCGAGAGCCAGTCGGCGGACGCGGCCCTGGACACGCTGCGGACGGCCCTGGCGCGCTGGCGGGGCCGGCCGTTCGAGCAGTTCGAGAACGAGCCGTGGGCGCGGCCGGAGATCGACCGGCTGTGCGAGGTGCGGCTGGCCGGACGGCGGCGCACGATCGTCTGCCTGCTGAGGCTCGGGCACACCGGGGACGCCTGCCTGGCCGCCCAGGGACTGGCCGAGGCGAATCCGGCACGTGGCGACCTGTGGTGGCTGTACGCGCTCGGCCTGTGGGCGGCACACCGGTCGGCGGAGGCCCTCGACACGATCCGCCGGTACCGCCGGCTCGCCGGAGCCTCGTCGGCCGAGCTGGCCGAGCTGGAGCGGGCGATCCTGGAGCAGCGCCGGGACGTCCTGGAACGGCACCTGCGCTTCGGCGAGACCGGCGGCGAGACCGAACCGGCGACCGGAGCGGCCGGCCGGCCCGCCCAGTTGCCACGGGAACCGGAAGCCTTCGCGGCCCGGAAGGCGGAGCTGGCCGAGCTGGACCGGCAGGAGGACGGCCTGGTGGTGATCACCGGGCCGGGCGGCGTCGGCAAGACCACCCTCGCGGTCCGCTGGGCACACCGGGTGGCCGGCCGCTATCCGGACGGGCAGCTCTACGCCGACCTGCGCGGTTTCGGCCCGGAGGACACCCCGGCCGCCCCGGCGGACGTGCTCGCCGGTTTCCTCGGCGCGCTGGGGGTGCCGAACCAGCGGGTGCCACCGGGCCAGGCGGAACGGGCCGCGCTGCTGCGCAGTGTGCTGGCCGGCCGCCGGATGCTGCTGGTCCTCGACAACGCCCGTGACACCGAGCAGGTCCGGCCGCTGCTGCCCGGAACCGCCGGCTGCGCGGTCGTGGTGACCAGCCGGGACACCCTGGGCGGCCTGATCGTCGCGGAGGGCGCGTTCCCGGTGCGTCTCGGCGGCTTCCGCGACGACGAGGCGCGCGCCTTTCTGCGGGCCCGGCTCGGTGCGGCCGCGGCCGACGCGGATCCGGCGGCCACCGCGACGATCGTGGCCCGGTGCGGCGGGCTGCCGCTGGCACTGGCCGTGGTCTGCGCCCGGGCCGAGGGCCGCCCGCTCGCCGCGGTGGCCGCCGAACTGGCCGACGACGACGGGCTGGACGCCTTCACCGGTTCCGGCTACGACCTGCGGGCCGTCTTCTCCTGGTCCTACCGGCGGCTGCCGGCGGCCGCGGCGGCCCTGTTCCGGCGGCTGGCGCTGCATCCCGGCCCGGACGTGGCGCTGAACGCGGCAGCCGGGGTCAGTGGCCTGTCCCGGGGCGGCACCCGGGCGCTGTTACGGTCGCTGGCCGACGCGCACCTGCTGCAGGAGCGGGAGCCGGGCCGGTTCGCCTTCCACGACCTGGTGCGGGGCTGGGCGGTGGAGGTGGCGGAGCGGGAGGACCCGGTGGACGTACACCAGGGGGTGCTCCGTGGTCTGGTCGAGTATCACCTGCACTCGGCGGACAACGCGGTGAACACGTTCCTGACGTTCGCCCGGCCGGACCGGGTCGGCGCGGCCCCGGACGGCATCGTGGTGGAACAGTTCGACGACGCCGCCGCCGCGCTGGCGTGGATGGCCGGCGCGTACGAGAACGTGATGGCTCTCGCCGCGGCCTGCGAACAACCCTGGGGCGAACGCTATCTGGGGCCGCTGGTCTGGACCCTGATGCCGTACCAGCAGGACTTCCGGTTCCTCGTGGACGACTCGATCGGCCTGTGCCTGCGGGCTCTCCCGGTGGCCGAGCGGACCGGCGACGACTGGCTGACGCGGTATCTGCTGTTCATGCTGGGGCGGGCGTACCTCTGGCTCAACGAGATGGCCCAGGCCCGGGTGTACCTGAACCGGGTCATCCGGTCGGCCCGCTCCTCGGGTATCCCGATCAATCTCGCGCAGGGGCTGATCGCCCTGGTCACCGCGATCACCGGCTACATCGGCACGCCGTCGCGGGAGTCGGTCCGCCAGGCGCATCCGCACGCCGTGGAGGCGCTGGAGACGTACCGGCTGGTGCTCAGCGACCCGGTCCGGGGAGTGACCGCGCAGATCGGCGAGGCCCGTTGTCTGCTGACGATCGCCTGGTGGCACTTCTACTTCGGCGACGGGTACGACGCGGCGGCGAAACTGCTCGACCAGAGCCTGGAGACGCAACTGCGGAAGGACAACGGTCAGCACGCCGCCGAGGCTCTGCTGCACATCGGCTATCTGCGGCACGAGTCCGGCGAGCAGGCCGGTGCGGCCGAGGCGTTCCAGCGGGTGCTCGACGAGCACGGTGACGTGGCCGAGCACCGGATGGACCCGCTGATCGGCCTCTATCTGGTGCACACGGCGACCGGTGACCGGGCGGCCGCGGAACGGGTCCGGTCCGAGGCGTCCCGGCTGGCCGAGTCGGCCCGCTATCACGACGTCGAGCGGCTGCGGACGGTCCTCGGAACGACCGGAGAACCAGGGACGACCGGGACGCGGGCGTGATCGAGATACGGGTGCTGGGCCCGTTGCAGGTGCTGGTCGACGGGGTGCCGGTGGCGGTCGGCGGGCCACGGCAGCGGGCTCTGCTGGCCATGCTGGTGGCGGCGCGCGGGCGGGCCGTCGCCGTCGACCGGCTGGTCGGTCAACTGTGGGAGTCCGGGCCGCCGCCGCGGGCGGTCAGCTCGCTCCAGGCGTACGTCTCCCGGCTCCGCAAGCTGCTGGAACCCCGGCGCGCACCGCGCGGGGCGGCAAGCGTCCTGGCCGGCGATGCCGTCGGGTACACACTGAACCTGCCGGACAGCGCCGTGGACGCGTGGTGCCTGGAACGGGAGGTGCACAGCGTCCAGGAGCAGGCCCGCGAACTGACCACCGCGCAAGCCCTGGAGATCCTGCGGCGGGCTCTGGGCCGGTGGCGCGGCGAGCCGTACGGCGAGTTCGCCGGCCGGGTGTGGGCGCAGGGCGAGGTGACCCGGCTGCGGGAGGCGCGGCTGGTCGGCCGGCAGCGCGCGATCGCCTGCGAGCTGAAACTCGGCTACACCGAGGACGGGGTGCGGGCCGCGTGGGAGCTGGCCGAGGCGCACCCGCAGCGGGGTGTGTCGTGGTGGCTCTACGCGCTCGGGCTGTGGGCGGCGCAGCGGCCCGGCGACGCCCTCGAAGCGTTACGCCGGCACCGCCGGGTGCTCGCCGACGAACTGGGCCTCGACCCGGAACCCGCACTGACCGATTTGGAGCAGGCCCTCGCCGGGCAGCGCCTGGACGTCCTGGAACGGCACCTGCGGTTCGGCGAGGAACCCGAGCCGCTGGTCCGGCCGGCCCAGTTGCCGCGCACGCCCGCGACGTTCGCGGCCCGCGAGGCGGAACTGGCTGAACTGGACCGGCACCCGAACGGGCTGACCGTGATCACCGGGCCGGGCGGCGTCGGCAAGACCACTCTGGCGGTCCGGTGGGCGCACCGGATCGCCGGGCGCTATCCGGACGGCCAGCTCTACGCCGACCTGCGCGGTTTCGGGCCGGACGACGCCCCGTCCGAGCCGGGTGAGGTGCTGCTCAGTTTCCTGACCGCGCTGGGTGTGCCGGACCAGCGGGTGCCGCCGGGTGCGGACGAGCGGACGGCGATGTTCCGCGGTGTACTGGCCGGGCGGCGGATGCTGCTCGTGCTGGACAACGCGCACGACGCCGATCAGGTCCGGCCGCTGCTTCCCGGCACGCCGGGCTGTGCCGTGGTGGTCACCAGCCGCAGCCGCCTGGACGGGCTGGCCGTCGTCGACGGCGCCCGGCCGGTGCCGTTGGACGTGTTCGACGACGACGAGGCCCACGCCTACCTGCGGCGGCGGCTGGGGTCGGCGGCGGTCGACGAGGATCCGGCGGCCACCGCCGCGATCGTGGACCGGTGCGGTGGGCTGCCGCTCGCGCTGGCCCTGGTCTGCGCACGGGCCGGCGGGTTCTCGCTGGCAGGCGTCGCGGGCGAACTGGACGGGGAGGAGGGGCTCGACGCGTTCGCGGTGGCCGGGCACGACCTGCGGACCGTCTTCTCCTGGTCCTACCGGCGGCTGCCCGGCGACGCGGCCGAACTGTTCCGGCGGCTGGCCCGCCATCCCGGCCCGGACTTCGGCCTGAACGCGGCGGTCAGCGTCAGCGGCCGGTCCCGGTCGGCGACCGGGTTGCTGCTGCGCCTGCTGCGCGACGCGCATCTGATCGACGAGCCCACCCCCGGCCGGTACGGGTACCACGACCTGCTGCGTGGTTACGCACGCCGGCTCACCGACCCGGGCGACGATCTGTCCGATGTGCCGCACCGGCTGGTCGAGTATTTCCTGCGCTCGGCCGAGAACGCGGCCGGAGTCTTCTACTTCGTCGAACCGCCGCCGCCCCTGCCCGAGCGGCCCGGGGTACTGCCGGAGGAGTTCACCGATCACGCGGCGGCCGTCGGCTGGCTGGACACCGAGTACCCGAACCTCACCGCGATCACCGATCTGTGCGCCCGGCCGGGGTGGCTCGACGGGCCGGAACGGTATCTGGCCCGGTTCGCGCACACGCTCGCCTGTTATCAGCAGGATCTGCGGCCGTTCCAGGAGGAGTCGATCGCGATGGCCCGCACCGCCCTGACCGGAGCCGGGATCAGCGCCGATCCGTGGTGGACCGGCAATCTGATGTTCGTGATCGGGCGGGGACTGCTGCTGCTCAACCGCCGGGCGGAGGCCCGCGAGCCGCTGGCGCGGATGGTCGAGGTGATGCGCCCGGCCGGTGGCCCGCAACAGCTGGCGATCGGATTGACCGGACTGGCCATCGCGGTCATCGACGGCCTGTGGGACATCCCCACCCGGGATCGGGTCGAGGCTGCCCACCCGTACGCCAGTGAGGCTCTGGAGAATTTCCGCCTGATGGGCGGGGAGGGCGGCGAACGGGCGTCGGCCAGTGTGCTGCCGATGATCGGCTGGCACCACTTCTACCAGCCCGACGGGCGGGAGCGGGCGCTCGGCTGTTTCGCGGAGGCCCTGCGGATCGTGCGCAAGTGGAACGACACCTTCGCCGAGGGCAACACGCTGAACTCGGCGGGCACGCTGCACCGGGCGATCGGGGACTTCCCGGCCGCCGTCGCCTGTTTCGAGGCGGCGCTGGAGTGCTACCACGACATCCGCGAGATGCACATCGATCCTCTGATCGGTCTCTACGCCTGCCATCTGGCCACCGGTGACACGGCGGCCGCGGAGCAGGTCCGCGAGCGGGCTCTGGGTCTGGTCGAGACCGCGCGTTATCCGGACGTCGACCGGTTGGTGAAAGTCTTCGGCGTTAGCGCTGGTTAGCGTTAACAAGAGGGCACTTTACCGGTTGCAGCGCTGCAAGAACATCGACCATCAACTCTTGACAGGCGTGTCGATGTTTGCGTACACATTGCTCAGCCCGTCTACCGGAAACACTTCTGAAACCGTTGCGATTCGCACCGGAGGACCCCTCATGCGCAGAATCCCCTACCGCCTAGCGGGCGCGGCCGCCGTTCTGGTCTCGCTCCCGCTCGCGGTCTCGCCGCCGGTCGCCGCCCACGCGGTCGAACCGGACTACACCATCACGGTGAACCCGGCCGCCACCGGCGCCGCCATCCCCGCATCGATGTACGGCGTCTTCTTCGAGGACATCAACTACGCGGCCGACGGCGGGCTCTACGCCGAACTGGTCCGCAACCGCTCGTTCGAGTTCAACACCACCGACGCGGCCGGCTGGAACGGCCTGACCGGCTGGGCCGCCACCGGATCGGCGGTCGTGACCAACGACGACCAGCGGCTCAACGAGCGCAACCGCAACTATCTGGCAGTGACCGGCACCGCCGCCCTGATCAACTCCGGTTACAACACCGGGCTGGCGGTGAAGAAGTCCGACAAGTACGAGTTCTCGGTCTGGGCACGGTCCGGCGCCGCTGATCTCCAGATCGCGCTCCAGACCGCGGACGGCACCCCGCTCTCCGCCCCGCTGACCGTCGCCGTCACCGGCGATACCTGGAAGAAGTACACCGGCTCACTCAAGGCCACCGCCACCAGCGACGTCGCCCGCCTGTCGGTCAAGACCACCGGAAGCGTGCGCCTCGACGAGATCTCGCTGTTCCCCAAGGACACCTACCGGGGCCGCGCCAACGGCCTGCGCAAGGACCTGGCACAGAAGGTCGCCGACCTGCACCCCGGCTTCGTCCGCTTCCCCGGCGGCTGCCTGGTCAACACCGGCAGCATGTACGCCTACGACGCCGCGAACAACTTCCCCCGGGCCCGCGCCTACCAGTGGAAGGACACCGTCGGGCCGGTCGAGACCCGGGCGACGAACAAGAACTTCTGGGGCTACAACCAGACCTACGGCCTCGGCTACCACGAGTACTTCCAGTTCTCTGAGGACATCGGCGCCATGCCGCTGCCGGTGCTGCCCGCGCTGGTGACCGGTTGTGGTCAGAACCGGGCGACCGTCGACGAGGCGCTGCTGCAGCGGCACATCCAGGACGCGCTGGACCTGATCGAGTACGCGAACGGGCCGGCCACCAGCGTCTGGGGCAAGGTGCGCGCCGCCGCCGGGCACCCGAAGCCGTTCGGGCTGACCACGGTCGCGGTCGGCAACGAGGAGAACCTGCCGAACGAGTACTGGGCGAACTTCCTCAAGTTCGAGTCGGCGATCAAGGCGAAGTACCCGGACATCACGGTGGTCAGCAACTCCGGCCCCGACGACCAGGGCAGCACGTTCGAGAACCTGTGGGCCAAGAACAAGGCGCACGGCTCGGACATGGTCGACGAGCACTACTACAACAGTCCGGCGTGGTTCCTGCAGAACAACAAGCGCTATGACGCGTACGACCGCAGTGGCCCGAAGGTCTTCCTCGGTGAGTACGCGTCACTGGACGCGAAGCTCTACAACTCGCTCGCCGAGGCCGCCTACATGACCGGTCTGGAGCGCAACGCCGACGTGGTGAAGATGGCGTCGTACGCGCCGCTGCTCGCCAACATCGACAACGTGCAGTGGAAACCGGACATGATCTGGTTCGACAACGACGAGTCGTGGGGCTCCACCAGTTACCAGGTGCAGAAACTGTTCATGAACAACGTCGGCGACAAGGTCATCCCGACCACGGCCACCGGCGATGTGCTCCAGCCCAAGCCGATCACCGGCGCGATCGGGCTGTCCACCTGGCGTACCGCAGCGACGTACGACGACGTGAAGGTGACCCGGCCGGACGGCACGGTGCTCTACGGCGACGACTTCAACGACGGGAACGCCGACGGCTGGACCTCGGTGACCAACCGTGGCAACTGGACGGTGAGCAACGGTAGCTACGCGCAGACGACCACCGACACCGAGGACACCATGGTCAAGGCCGCGACCGTCAGCGAGACCGATTACGACTACACGCTGAAGGCCACCAAACAGGCCGGCGCGGAGGGTTTCCTGGTCGCGTTCGGCATCCAGGAGACCGGCCAGTTCTACTGGTGGAACCTGGGCGGCTGGAACAACACCCAGGGCGCGGTCGAGAAGGGCATCACCTCGGCCAAGGAGCAGATCCTGACCAAGCCCAACGTGGTGACCACCGGAAAGACCTACGACCTCAAGATTTCGGTACGGGGAACCAAGGTCACCCTGTTCCTCGACGGCGCCGAATGGGCCTCGTTCGACGACAACGCGGTCACCGAGCCGTTCGCCCAGGTCGTCACCGAGGACACCAAGACCCGCGAGCTGATCGTCAAGGTGGTCAACGCGCAGGACACCCCGGCCGTCACGAAGATCGACCTGGGTGGGCGCAAGGTGGCCCGCACCGCGAAGCAGATCGTGATCACCGGCGACCCGGGCGAGCAGAACACCCGCTCCGCCGAGCCGATCCTGCCGGTCACGTCGACGGTCAGCGGCATCGGCTCGGTCTTCACCCGTGAGTTCCCGGCCAACTCGGTCACCTTCCTGCGCATCAAGACCCGATGAGGAGCCCGCTGATGAACCGACGAACCGTGTTGACGGGCGGCGCCGTGGGTGCCATGGCCGTCGTCCTGCCCGCGGGCGCTTCCGGTGCACCCCACGCCGCTCCGGCGAAGACCGATGCGGAGATCTACGGCGTGCCCACCGTCGATCCTCTGATCAGCCAGCGCGCCGACCCCTGGATCACCAAGCCGGTGAACGGGCAGTACTACTTCACCGGGTCGGTGCCCGAATACGATCGCCTGGTCGTGCGGGGCGCCCCGACCATCGAGGGCCTGGCCGGCGCCGAGGAGAGTGTCATCTGGCGGCGGCCTGCCAGCGGCAGGATGGGCGGCCACATCTGGGCGCCGGAGCTGCACCGGATCGGCGGGCGGTGGTACCTCTACTTCGCCGCCGGTGACGCCGGTGAGGTGTTCCGGATCCGCACCTACGTGATGGAGTCGGCGCTCGACGACCCGCGCGACCCGGCCGGCTGGGTCCTCAAGGGCCAGCTGCTCACCGAGTGGGACGGGTTCACACTCGACGCCACGTCGTTCACCCACAAGGGCCGGCAGTACCTGGTGTGGGCGCAGAGTGAGCCGGAGATCGCGGTCAACACCAGCCTCTACATCGCCGAGATGGCGAACCCGTGGACGCTCAAGACCAAGCCCACCCGGATCGCCACGCCCACGAAGAGCTGGGAGATCATCGGGTACAAGGTCAACGAAGGGCCGGCGGTGCTGATCCGTAACGGTCAGGTGTTCCTGACCTTCTCGGCGAGCGCCACCGACTCCAACTACTGCATGGGGCTGTTGACGGCGTCCGCTTCGGCTGACCTGCTGTCGCGATCCAGCTGGACGAAGCACCCGGATCCGATCTTCACCACGAACGAGGCAACCTCTCGTTTCGGTCCCGGGCACAACTCGTTCACGGTGACTCCCGACGGCACCGACATGCTCGTCTACCACGCGCGGGACTACAAGCAGATCACCGGCGACCCGCTGTACGACCCGAACCGGCACACCCGGGTGCAGAAGCTGTACTGGCACGAGGACGGGACGCCGCTGTTCGGCATCCCGGTCGGGTCCGGCGGGCCGATCGTGCGGCTGTCGCCGGCCGACAAGCCGCGCTCGTTCGTCAAGCACGAGGGCGACCTGGTCCGGACCGCGCACGCGCCCCGCGAGCTGGAGCTGACCCAGTTCCGGTTCATCGCCGGGACCGACGGCACTCCCGCCGAGACGGTCCAGTCGGTCGACCAGCCCACGAAGTACCTGACGGTCAGCGGCACGACGGTGGCGCTGGGCAGCACCGGGACACCGGTCACCCGGATCGCCGCGAGGGGCGGCGTGACCCTGCGGGTGTCGCCCGGCCGGTACATCCTGGTCAAGAACGGACAGCTCACCGTCGGCAACAAGGCCACGGTGTTCCGCCTGAGCTGATCGGATCGTCATCACGGGAGGGGGCCGGGCCCCCTCCCGTGATTTACGCTATAAAACAGGACTTTCAAAATCCTCTTTAGGTACGGTCGTCTCGTGCGACTGAATCGCTCCACCGACATCGGCCTGCGCGTCCTGATGCTCGCCGCCGCCCGCGCCGACGACCTGCTCACCATCGACGAGCTGGCCACCTCCGTCGCGGTGCCCCGCAACCACCTCGCCAAGGTGGTGCAGCGCCTGCAGCACCTCGGTCTGCTGGAGACGGTGCGCGGCCGCAACGGCGGTGTCCGGATCGCCGCCGGAGCCTCGTCCGCCTCGGTCGGCGGCCTGGTCCGCGATCTGGAGGGCGCCTCGGAGGTGGTGGAGTGCGAGGGGGACACCCCCTGCCCGCTCAGCACCGCCGGATGCCGGCTGCGCGGAGCACTGCGTGTCGCACAGGAGGCGTTCTACGTCTCACTCGACCCCGTCACCGTCGGCGAGCTGGCCGCTCCCCCGGTCCGTCAGGTGCTGCTCACCCTCGGCGCCTTCAGCCACTAGCCCCTCGTCCCCTTGGAGGAAAAGTGCTGTCCACATCCAGCGCCCCGATCATCGAGGCCACCCTGCCCGTCGTCGGCGAGCACCTCGAAACGATCTCCGACGTCTTCTACCGGACGATGCTCGGCGAGAACCCGGAGTTGCTGAACCTGTTCAGCCGCAGTGCTCAGGCCACCGGCGAGCAGCGCAGCGCCCTGTCCGGAGCGGTCGCCGCCTACGCCGCCCACCTGATCGGCGCCGGTCCCTCACCGGCCGCGTTCGAGCACATCGTCGAGCGGATCGCCCAGCGGCACTGCGCCCTCGGCATCCGCCCCGAGCAGTACACGATGGTCGGCCGCTACCTGCTCGGCGCCGTCGGCACGGTGCTCGGTGACGCGGTCACCCCGGCCGTCGCCGCCGCCTGGGACGAGGTGTACTGGCTGTTCGCGGCCCGGCTGATCGGCCGGGAAGCGCGGATCTACGCGGAGGCCGGAGTCGACGGCGCCGACCCGTGGCGGGACTACACGGTGATCAGCCGGATCGCCGAAGCACACGACACGGTGTCGTTCGTGCTGGTCCCGGCGGACGGGCGGCCCGCCCCGGACTTCCACCCCGGGCAGTACGTGACGGTCAACGCCGAACTGCCCGGAGCGGGACGGCAGCTCCGGCAGTACTCGCTGTCCCAGGCCGCCACCGGCGGGACGCTGCGGATCACCGTCCGGCGGGTGCGCGGCACCGGCGGGGCCCCCGACGGGATCGTCTCCGGGCATCTGCACGACCACGTGCGGGCCGGTGACGGACTGCGGCTCAGCCGCCCGTACGGCGATCTGACCTTGACCTCCGGCCCCGACCCGCTGCTGCTGATCAGCGCCGGAGTGGGAGTGACCCCGATGGCGGCGATCCTGGAGCACGTGGCCCGGACCCAGCCGACCCGGGAGGTGACCACGGTGCACGCCGACCGCAGTCCGGACCGGCATCCGCTGCGCGCCGACATGACCGGCCACGGTGCCCGGCTTCGTTCGTACCGCAGCGTGTTCTTCTATGAGACGGCGACCACCGAGCCGGGCACCTTCGCCGGCCGGATCGACACCGACCGGATCCCGCTCCACCCGGACGCCGAGATCTACCTGTGCGGGCCGGCGCCGTTCATGCAGGCGGTCCGGGCCGGGCTGCACCGGCGAGGCGTCGCCGACGAGCGGATCCGGTACGAGGTGTTCGGCTCCGAGCAGTGGCGTCCGGCACTCGACACCACCGCCGCCCTGGTCTGACCTCAAGTCGGCCGCCGCCGGGACGATAGAGCGGGGCGTGTTCACCGTCGAAGCCCCTCAGATCAGCGCCCCGCCGGCGGCCGGACTCCGGGAACGGGCGGTGAGCGCCACCGGACTGGCCTACCTGCAGATCGACCGGTCCGGGGTGATCCGGGACTGGAACCCGGCCGCCGAACAGATCTTCGGCTGGACCCGGGACGAGGCCGTCGGGCAGCGTCTCACCGACCTGATCATCCCGGCGGCGCTGCGGTCCGCGCACAGCGCCGGTTTCGCCCGGTACCTGGTCAACGGCGAGAGCGACATGGTCGGCCACCCGGTCGAAGTGCCCGCGACCCATCGGAACGGCTCCGAACTACGCCTGTCGATGACCATCGACCCGCTCGGTGAACAGGGCTTCTTCGCGTTCGTCACCGACCGGACCGACGGGCACCGCGCCCAACTGGAACTCCAGCGCAGCAACACCCTGATCAACGCGATCCTGCAGCACACCACCGCGATCATCTCGGCGAAGGACCTGGACGGCAACTACCTGTTCGTCAACGGCGAGTACGAGCGGGTCTTCCAGGTCACCGCCGTCGACATGGTCGGGCGCAGTGAGGCCGACCTGCTGTCGGCGCCGGCCGCCGCGATCGGGCGCACCCACGATCAGGACGTCGCCGAGACCGGAACCGCCAAGACGGTCCTCGAGGAGATCCCGTTCGGCGACGAGATCCGCCAGTACGTGGTCACCCGGGTTCCGCTGACCGACCCGGACGGCTCGGTCTACGGGGTCTGCACGATCGGCATCGACGACACCGGGCGGCGGCGCAGCGAGGCCACCATCGCCGACGGCGAACGGCTCTTCCGGGCCACCGTCGACAACGCGCCCGGCATGCTCTACCAGTTCCGGATGGAGACGACCGGGGAGACCTCGTTCACCTTCGTCTCCAACGGCAGCCGTGACATCTACCAGGTCGAACCGGAGGAGATCATCGCCTCCGGCGGCAACGTCCTGAGCACCATCGCGGTCGAGGACCTGGAGACGTACACCGCCAGCGTGCTGCGGTCCGCCGAGACCCTGGAACCGTGGGACTGGCGCGGCAGCGTCGTGCGCCGGGACGGCTCCCGCCGCTGGCTCTACGGGGCGGCCCGCCCGCACCGGGAACCCGGCGGCGCCACCGTCTGGGACGGCATGCTGCTCGACCGCACCCGCGAACGGCACACCGAACTCGACCTGGAAGCCGTCCGCGGAGACCTGGCCGACCTGGTGGAACGTCTCGCCGTACTCTCCGTCACGGCTCCGGCCGGACCCACCCCGGCGCCGGCGCTCGCCGCGCTGGTGGCCGAGAAGGATCAGGAGGCGCTGGCCGCCCTGTGGCAGTCGGCGGTCCGCGGCGAACGGGCCGACGGTGTCCTCACCGATCGTCTGCTCGTCCGGTTGCGGCCCCGGAGCGACCAGTCGATCAGCGTGTCCTGCTTCCGGCTGGACGACTGCGCGTGACCATGTCCACCGGGCCGCGTCTGCCCCGCAAACTCGGCGAGATCGGCGTCCCGACGACCCCGATCCCGGCGGACACCCCGATCGGTGACGTCGAGAGCATCCTGGCCGCCGACGCCCTGGTGCCCGGCGTCATCGTCACCACCGGCTCTTCGGTGGCCGGCTCCTCGGTGGCCGGTGGCGGCTTTCGGCTGCTGAGCCGGGCGGTGGTGGACCGCTTCCGCTCCACCACCGCTGATCCGTCCGTCACCGTCTGCCAGGTGGCCGGGGCCGCCACCCTGGAACTGGCCGCCGACACCGACATCGACGTGGCCGCCGAGGCCGCGCTGGCCCGGCCCGCGGCGGAACGGGAGGAACCGGTGCTGGTGTGCTGGCCGGACGGCCGGTACGGCATCGCCCCGATCGTCGACCTGCTCGCCGCGATGGCCGGCCGGTTCGCCCGGCTGTCCCGGACCGACCCGCTCACCGGGCTGCCGAACCGGTCCACCGCCCAGGCCGAAGGACAGCGCCGGCTGGACGACGGCACCCTGACCGTCGTCGTCCACCTGGGACTGGACCGCTTCCAGGACGCCAACGACGTGCTCGGCCACCACGGCGCCGACACCCTGCTCAGCCTGGTCGCCGGCACGCTGCGGTCGGCCACCGGCACCGGCAACCTGGCCGCCCGTCTCGACGGCGACCAGTTCGTGGTGCTGCTCTCCGAACTGCCGCCCGGCCAGACCCCGCAGAGTGTCGGCCGCCGCCTGGCCGCCGGCATCCGCGGCCCGCACCCGGTCGACGGCCTGCCGATCAGCGTCGAGGCGAGCATCGGTATCAGCCACGCCGACCACCACGACGTCACGGTGCTGATGCGCCGGGCGGCCGCCGCCATGCGCCGGGCCAAGTTCGACCGCACCGGGGTCGTCGAGTGGACCCCGAACCTGGACACCAACCAGCGTGTCGACCTGCGCCAGCTGACTGAACTCCGGGCCGGGCTGCGCTCCGGCCACCTGCGCCTGCACTACCAGCCGCTGCACGACGCGAAGACCCGGCGCATCCACGGCGCCGAGGCACTGGTCCGCTGGCAGCACCCGCAACGCGGCCTGCTTCCGCCGGGTGTCTTCCTACCCGACGCGGAACGCTCCGACGTGATCCTCGAACTCACCGACTGGGTGCTGGCCGAAGCCCTGCACCAGGCGTCGGTGTGGCAGGCGGCCGGTCACCACATCCCGGTGTCGGTGAACCTGCCACCGGCGTACCTGGCCCAGGACCGCGCCGTCGGCACCATCCTGACCCTGCTCGACCTCGAACAGGTCCCGGCGACGATGCTGACCGTGGAGATCACCGAGACGGCGGTCCTGACCCGTCCGGAACAGGTGGCGGCCCAGCTCACCGAACTGCGGGCCCGGGGTGTCCGGGTGGCGATCGACGACTTCGGCACCGGTTACACCTCACTCGGCCTGCTCCCGGAACTCCCCATCGACGAACTGAAGATCGACCGCTCCTTCGTGATCCGCATGCACGACTCGGTGGCCCACGCGACGATCATCGACTCGGTGATCGCGATAGCCCGCTCCCTGGGCATGACCGTGGTAGCCGAAGGCGTCGAGGACGAACCCACCGCCGCCGACCTGACCACCGCCGGCGTCGACCTGCTCCAGGGCTTCGGCCTGAACCGCCCCAAGCCCCCCGAATTCCTTCCCGGCCTGCTCAGCGCGTCAGGCGCCGCCTACGCGACGCCTTAGCAACGAGCTCACCGTCGACGTAGGCGAATCGTTCCGGAGCCGCTCATGATCCTCGGACAGGCGCTCTTCACTCCGGCGCCAGGACTCCGAGTTCGACTTCCTCGAAAACCCTCGACCACCAGGACTCCTCGTCGTCGAACATCTCCGGATCGGCTTGCCGGGCGCGCCGTAGAACGTCCTCGACAAGTCCCTCGTAGGCGTCGTCGTCCTCGTGGACCCCGGACCCGATGAACTCGTCCCACAAAGCGAGTAGCGCCTGCAACGCCGTCACCGACGTATTGATCCGGGCGACTCTCTGCGGAACGTCGTCGTAACCGAACAGCATCCACACCGTCCCGTCCCGCAAGCTCACCCAATAGGTGTTGACGCCGTCCTCGTACTGCCCCAGGAAGGCCGCGCTCCCACACCCGTCGAGACTTCTCGACTCCAACTCCCGAGTGGAGTTCCGGACGAACAGCTTGCGCTCGTCGACCGGAAGCCCCGGACTGATCAACGCGGATGCGGCGCGCTGTTCCAACCCGGCTCCTCCTACTGCGGATTCGCTATAAGGAAGCCATTCAGAAGTCATCCGCCCCACACCCTGACTGCCCCGGCCCGGCTGCGGCTCAACCGGAATCACGTGTCTCGGGCCGCACGGTCTCGCGCGGAGAGGGAACACGGGCGCCGATCGCGTCCAGCTCCTGGACGGCCCATTCCCGGATGATCGGCGGCAGCCAGTCACGCCAGGAGATGAGGTTCAGGTACACCCGTGACCTGGCCTTGTCGATCGCGGCAAATGCTCGCAGGCACCGTCGAGCGCCAGGAAGGTCCTCGTCGGCGTACACGTAACACAGGAACTCTCGTTCCAGCGTCTCCACCGCGTCGTCGAACCGCACACGTGCCAGCACCTCGACGACGTGCCCCCGGTCCGGCACCGGCAGTGACGAATCGAGAAGCTCGCAGAGCACCGGACCGACCTCAGCGACCCCGGCCACGCCCGCCAGGCCGGTGATCGCCTCGAAGTCCGCCCAGCGCTCCCCGGCCGCCAGACGCCGGACCATCGACGGCACCAGGAGCGCGAACTCCGGAGCCGGCATCACCCGCAGCGCCTCCCGGACCACCTCGGCGTCCAGAGGACCTCGAGACAGCACACTGACCAGAGACGCCACGGCACGATCGATCTCCGCGGGGCCCGCGACCTCCCCGTCGAAGGCCGGCGGGTCACCGCCCTGCCCGGGCCAGGGCGAGGCGATACGACCGGCCCGGATCAGAGCGCGTGACTCACGGCTGTTGCGGTAGGCCAACGGAATGACGGTCAGGGGAAGCTCTTCACCGGTCGACTTCGACCGGACCCGCACCACCTGCGTGTTACGCGGACCGGGCCCGTGCGCCATCCAGTCACTCAGCGGAAACTCCCCCTGCCCGTAGGAATGCTCAACGATTATCAGCAGGTCATCCGGATCTTCGATTCGGCCATCCACATGAATAATCCTACGTCAGAAACAGCGATCAGTTCTTTCGATACGGATTGGTTCGCCAACTGACGATATAGCCCCCGAGCCCCTCACCCTCGTACAACCATTCCGTCTCCCGAGTCGACAGAGCATTGTCGAGCTCGTAGAGCTTACTCATGGGGACACGGAAGTGACCGATGTCAGGAGCCTTCTCGATGACATCTCTGCGCACTTCCCAGTCTGTCGTATTAGCGATCGCCTCGACATCCATCGCCACCGACACGAACGGGCTGAAAGACTTGTCCCACTCCCGGGCATGCTTGTTCGCGATATCTTTCTTGAACTCGGGGTTCCCCTTGAAAACCTCGAACATCGCCGTTGCCGTATCACCCTTGAGGACAGGTCGCACGGAATCGGGGTCGTTCCGGTCGGCGAACCTGTAGACGTCTACGAAGACTTCGCACTCATCGCTGTTGTGCGTGAGCAGCGATGCGGCGCCGGCGGTCACGTAGAAGGTGTGGATGTCCGCGACGGTGAGGTTGTGGACGCGGGTGTCGGCCGTGCGCTGCCCGATCGCGGTGATCTGGACGTGGGTGCCGGCGCTGGTGCGTAGCCACTGCCCGGGCGCCAGGTGTTCCGCGTCGGCCCACTCGGAGAGAGCCGGCACCCAGAACGGGTGGTTGTGGGTGGCGGTGACGGTGGCCGTCGATGTCCCGGTGTCGACGGTGATGTCGACGAGCTTCTTGTCGCCGTCACCGATGATCGTGGCGGTGACCGGCTTCGCGGCGGTGACGCCGGTGACCGGATCGGTGGCCAGCACCATGTCACCGATGGTCAACCGCTCGATGGGGCGGGTGGTGCCGTCGGCCAGCAGAACGGGTGTGCCGGGCAGGAAGCTGTTCCGCCGGTCGTCACAGTCGTCCTGGTCCTTGGCCTTCCGCTTCAGCTTGCGAGCGAGTTCGAGGAGTACCTCGCGGCGCTTCTTGGCGTCCTTGACCTTCTTGACGAACTTGACGATCTTCGGAATCGCTTTGGCGATCTTGTAGCCGGCACGGACGGCTTTGATACCGCCGAGCAGGCCCGCGAGACTCCAGAGGCAGGCTTCGATGTTGCCGTCGCGGAAACAACGGACCAGGTCACCGGCACCGGACAGTTCGAACAGCAGGTCGGCGGCCTCGACCTGGAGGAAGTCGAGGACGCTGGTCCCGGCGTCGGCGTGTGCCTGACGCAGTTCCGCCTGTTGCTCGGCGGTCAGATATTGCAGCAGGTCGGGGTCGAGGGGATCCAGGGTGCCACCGGCTGCGGCGTCGGCGATGGCCTGGGCCTGCCGCTGGCGCTCGGCCTCTTCCGCGCGGTCCGCCGCCCGCTGCGCGTCGACGGCATGTTGCAGGGCGCTGTTCGCTGCCTGGGCAGCGCTGTCCGCGTGGCGTTGGGCGCTGTCGGCTGAGCTGCGAGCCAGCGCGGCGTCGGCTTCGGCGTTGGTGGCGGCTTGGCGGGCTGCCGCCGCGTCGGCTTCGGCCGCGGTGGCGGCCTGGTCGGCGCGGTCGGCGTCGTTCTGGGCGTCCTGGGCGCTGCGCCCGGCGGCATTGGCGTCGCTGGCCGCGGCGTTGGCGGCGGCACGGGCGGCGGTGGCGTCGGCGCGGGCCTGGGCGTCGTGGCCGGCGGCTCTGGCCGCGGCGAGACGGGCGGCCGCGCCGTCGGCGGCGGCTTCGGCGGCGGACTGCTTGGCCTCGGCCGCGGACGTCGCCGCGGCTGCGGCCGATCGGGCGGCCTTGGCGGCTTCCTGATAGGCGGGTTTGACGTGGGTGGCGGCCCGGTCGGCGGCCTCGGTGGCCAGCCTGGCCGCTTCCAGGGCCTCGGTCGCACGGGCGCTGGCGGCGGCGGCCTGCTCGGCGCCGATGACCTTGGCCTGCTCGGCGATGCGGATGACGAAGTCGGCGTCGATGTCGGTGCCGGCGAACGGCCGCACCATCGCGATGGCGGTGTTCGCGGGGTCGGCGATCCCGGCCGCCGAGATGGCCGCGGCGTGCGAGGCGGCGACCGCGTCGTCGGCCTGCGCACTGGCGGCGACGGCTTCGGTCGTGGCCGCCTGCGCGGCGTCGCGGGTCCGGTCAGCGGCCCGCAACGACTTGCCGGCCTCGTCCTGGGCCTGCGATGCCAGCCGCTGGGCGGCATTGGCGGCGGCCGCGGCCTTCACCTGCTGAGCGGTGGCCTGTGCGGCCTTGGCGTCGGCCTTGACCCGGGCCGCGTGCGTGGCACGCGCACCGGACTCGGCCTTGTCCGCCGCCGCGTCGGCGGCCTTCGCCGCGGCCTTCGCCTGCTCGTACGCCGCCCACGCCAGCTGAGCGGCGTGCTGCGCCCGGTTCGAGGCGGCCCGCGCATTCGCGGCCGCACCCGTCGCGGTGTTCGCCGCGGCACGAGCCGAACGGGCGGCGTTACCGGCGGTGACAGCCTCCTGATCGGCGATCGCGGCCTGCTCCTGCGCCTCACGCTTCTCGGCTTCGGTGTCCGCCGACGCCGCCGCGGCACGCAACGCCTGGGCCTTGGCCTTGGCGGTCTGCTCGTCGCGTTCGGCAGCGGTGGCCGCGTCACGGGCCTGCCTGGCGACACCTTCCTGCTGCCACGCCCGCTCGTCAGCCCCCGCCGCCGCCTGCTCGGCGTCCGCCGCCTTGGTCCGCGACTGCCCGGCGATCCCGGCCTGCCGATCAGCCTCACCACGAGCGGTGGAAGCGATGGAGGCCTGGCGTTCGGCCTCGATGCGGTGGCGTTCGGCGTTGGCGCGCTCGTCCTCGGCGATCTTGCGCTGCCGGGCGGCCTCGGCGGCCTGGTCCTCGGCGATCTTGCGCTGCTGGGCGACCTTCGCCGCTTCGACCGCGGCGGTGCGTTCGGCGGCCTCGGCCTGCTGCCGGGCGGTCTTGGCGCGGGCCGCTGCGGTCTTGGCGGCGGCGGCCTGCTTCTCCGCGGCGGTGGCGAGCTTCGCGGCCGCGGCGGCGTGTTCCACGGCGTGCTGATGCCAGGTGATCGCCTGCTGCTCACGGGCCGCGGCCTGCGCCTGCGCGCCCTGGGCGTTGTTCGTGGCGATCGTCGCGGTGATCGCGTGCGCGGCGGTCTGGGTCGCGTTGACCGCGGCGCTGGCGGCCTCGTTCATGCCCTGGGTGATCCGGGCCCACTCGATGCCGTACTCCAGGCCCGTCTCCACCAGCACGTCAGTGGCCAGGGTGGCCTTGGCGGCGGCGACCCGGGTCAGCTCGGCGGCGTTCTGCACCCGCTGCAGTTCGGCGGCGGTCAGATCCTTGACCGTGGTCAGCCGGCTGTTCTTGACCGCGACCGTGTCGCTACCGGTGATGATCCGCTGGGCTTCCCGCGCGTTGTTGGCCGCCCCGCCCATGGCGTTGGCGACCTGCATCAACGCCTTCACACCCTCGCCATGGGCGATCATCAACTGCCGGCGGGCCTCGTTGGCCCGCGCCGACCGCTTGGCCAGATCGGTGAGTTCCTCGGCGGCCTTGTTACGTTCTTCCAGGTCCTTGAGGTGCTGCTCCCACTCGGCGGCATCCGCGTTCGCCGCGGTCAGGTAGCCGGTCTTCAGGAACGTGGCGATCGCCGTGTCCCCACCGGCCAGCGCCGCCTCGGCAGCCCGCTTGACCTGCGACGCCTCAGCCGCCCCGGCCGCGATGATCTGCACCCGCTGGCGTAGTTCCGCAGCCCGTTCCAGGGTCCGCTTCGCGGTCTGTTCGTCACGCTCACGAGCGATCCGAGCCCCATAAGCCAGGAACAACACCCGGTCGTACGCGGAACCGGCCAGCACCCGGGTGACCTCGGCGTTGAAGTAGCCGCCCGCCGCACCGGTGCCCTTCATCGCCTTGACCTTGGCCAGGTTGTCAGCGGCCTCCTTGTACTTACGATCACTGACCTGCTGGTCCAGGATCGGCATGTCCTCCATGACGAACTTCATGATCACCGCGTTGTCACCGGTGGCCAGCGCCGCCAGCGCAGCGTCGCGGATCTCCGGCTCCTCAGCGGACTCGGCGGTATCGGCCACCCACTGCCGCCACCGCTCGTCCATCTCCGGCACACCCTCGCTGCCGTCCCACGGATCGGTCACCAGCGGCGGGACCGGGATCTCCGGAAGCTGAGCCGCCTGCGGCACCGCGGAACGCGGCGACGCCGACACCGACGGCGGCACGTACCCCAACGTCACGACGAGCGTCACCGCCAGCGACAACAACGTCGCCGAACGGACCCGTCTCCAGAGACCGGGCATGCGGATGCTGTTCATGGCACCTGATTCCTTTTATTACCTGAAGGCGATGAGGGTGGGAGGGGTCAGGGCTGCATGCGCAGCTCGCCGGCCAGCGCTTCCTCGTAACGGTCGGCCCAGAAGGCAGCCCGGCCGGCGGCGTTGTCCCGCTCGATGAGCCACTGCTGCGCGGTGGTCTGCGCCGAACCGGCGACAGCAGCCCAGTTCGGGTTGTCCGTGGCAGCCGCGGCCGCGTCCACCGCGATCTGCCGCCAATGCGCCGCCTGCTCGGTGGCGACCCGTTCGGCCTCGTCCCACGTGCCGGCCATCGGCTCCGCCTGACCGCCGACCAGCTCCCACGCACGAGCCGCGACAGCCAGCTTCTGCGCCTTCGCCTCATCCGCGGCGGCCAGCGCGGCCTTCTCCGCGTTACGGGCGTTGGTCTCCAACTGCGTCAGGTTCGCCCGGCCCACCATGTCGGCGTCCGCACACCGCACCTTCAGAATCTCCAGATCCACCGCCGCGGCGGCAGCCCAGTCATAGGCGAAGAACTCCACCACATCCGCGTCCGAACCGTCCGCGCCCACCGCGAGTCCCGCCGCGGCACGCACGTTCATCCCCGGATCGGTGTCACGCAACCGGGCCACGAACGCCCGATCCTCGGCCCGCAACGCCGCCGCCTGCTCACCGACCGCCTCCCGAGCCGCGCGGTCACGCAGCTTGGCCTGCTCGTAACCGGTCTTCGCGAAGGCGTCCAACGCGGCCGCACCTCGCGACAACGCGAACTGCGCGGCGGCATGCACCTCCGGCGCGAACTCCGGCGTGTGCGTAGCCAGGATCCGCTCGGCGAAATCAGCGTTCGCGGCGTTCAACTCCCGCGAATAGCTCACCGCGAACGGCAACTCCGACTTCAAGAACCGGGCTACCGCCGCTTTGACCAGGCGCGCTTCGACGGTGATCGCGTTGCGGGCCGCGACCCGCACCAACGCCCGCGTGTCATACAACGCCAGATGAGTCACATAAATCAGGTCAGCCGCCGCCGGGTCAACCGCCGCAGCGGCCATCACCACCGATGACGGGGCTGCCCACACCGGCGTCGGCCCCATGGTCAGCAGGCCCGGAACCGTCACCAGGGCAGCCAGAAGAACGGCCCCACGGGCCGTCGGTCGCGAATTCATTAAATTATCCCCCGTGATTCACAGAAATTCCGCCGACACAGCGACCGCCGAGGGCCCCCGCACCTGGACAGGCGGCACCTGCCAGGTCGGACAGCGGGGGGATAGGCGACAGCGGATCGACGACGGCAAACACATTTCATTCATGCTCGCCGAATCCTGAGTGCATCTAACACGACCGGCGACCGGCCCGCCACCCCGACCCGATCAACCTGAGAAACCCATTTCTCAAATATTACAAAAATTACCTAACCATTAACGGGTAGCCGAAATGCTATTGACGCACATCCACAGGGTCCGTACCGTTCGCGCTTCCGGGCCGGGAACACGACTGCGTTCCCGCATGCCCTCGCCGCCCTCTTCCGCATCGGCGGCACCAGCACGTTCACTCACATACCAACGGGGATTTCATGCACACTTCCACCAGGCGACCACACGCCGTCCGTGGTCTGCTCATCGCGGTCACCGCCTCAGCGTTGGTGACGCTGATCACCAGCCCGGCCCTCGCCGTGACTCCACCGGCCCCGGTGCCGTCACCGACCCCCGTGGTCACCACCTCACCGGGAGCGCCGAAGACGGCCACCCGCCAGGCCGCGCCGGCCGACCCGTCCCCGGCCGGCGCCCCGACCGTGGCGGCGAAGGCTCTCGCCGCCGAGGATCCGATCGAGGATGACGGACTGCCCACCGGCATCCCGGACAAGATCAAAGCGGCCCGGGAGATCGGTATCGAGCCCGGCAACGACTGGCTCAACCAGACCGACCGCAACTTCGTGTTCAAGATCTGGCAGCACACCGCCGAGCAGCCGCTGATCCGTAACGCCGCCGAGCTGGCGCTGTCCGCCCCGGACAGCACCATCGACTGGGTCTGCAAGTCGTTCATCCTGCAGGGCATCTTCGAGGCCAAGGTCGCCGACGACGCCAAGCAGATCAGCGACGACACCGCCGCTCGTCAGGCCCGCGAACTCAAACGCGCCGCCTACGCGGCCGCCAAGGTCCCGCTCGACGCCGCCGGGGAGATGCTGGTCTACCCGGAACACCAGGTCATCGCCGAGATCATCACCAAAGCCACCGGCCCTCGGGTGAAGGCCGCCGCCACCACCGCCTACAACGGCACCCCTGAGGAACGTCACGCCTTCCTGCTCACCGGTGTGCAAGCAGCGGCTGACCAGGACGTCCAGGACGAGATCATCGCCGCTGAGATCAAGGGCAAGATCGAGCAGGAACGCATCGCCCGTGAGGGAACCCTGCGCGCCGCGGCCGCCGTCCTCGGCGTCCTCGCCGACGAGGGCAAACTCGCCATGACCGACGACAACTTCGTCCGCTGGATCTGGGACCTCACCGACGGTGACACCCGCCGTGCCGAGATCGCCACCGCCGCCCGTACCGCGGTCCGCAACAGTGACCCGGCCGCTTGGCGCGCCTTCATCGAGACCGGCATCTACACCGCCAACAAGGCCGACCGCGCCCGCCTCGAAGCCGAAGCCGAGGCCGCCGACCGCCGTAACGCCGAGAGCATCCGGACCAAGGCCCGCACCGACGGCTTCGACAACCTCGTCACCGCCGCCACCTGGGCTCTCGCCGTCGCCGGCCCGGACACCGTCAACGACTTCGTCCGCACCGGCCGCACCCGGGTCGCCCCGGACACCGACAACCGGCCCAGCCGCCAGTCCTGGCAGTGGCGCAACCAGAACTCGGAGAAGTGTCTCGCCGCCGCCGGTGACAGCCTCACCAACGGCGCCCTGCTGGTGCAGGCCGACTGCGTCGACAACGACCGGCAGCGGTGGATCGCGATGCGCGTCTACAGCACCCCGGACCGCTACCGCATCGTCAACGCCTACGACCGCACCAAGTGCGCCGCCCTCTCCGAGCGGACCGCCGCCGACAACATCAGGTTCGCCATCGCCACCTGCGGCATCTCCGAGGTGGCCGACCAGTCCTTCAAGTACACCAAGACCGGCGAGCACTACACCTGGATCAACGGCTTCGCCACCCGCGCCGTCACCGTCCAGAACGCCAGCCGCGACCACGGCGCCGCCGTTCTCAGCTACGCCGTCAACGGCGGCACCAACCAGCTGTGGCACCCCACCAACACTCGGCTGCTGGTCGACCAGGAACTCGGCGAGGCGAAGTTCCTTACCTCCCACAACGGATACGCCGTCCGGCTGCAGGGCGACGGCAACGTGGTGATCACCAAGGGCGGCCTGCCGCTCTGGAACACCAAGACCACCACCGGCGTACGGCTGATCAACCAGGCCGACGGCAACCTGGTGCTGCGCAAGTCCGACGGCATCGCGATCTGGGCCTCCAACACCTACGGCAAGGGACCCAGCACCCTCAGGATGCAGAACGACGGCAACCTGGTGCTCTACCGCAACAGCGACAACACGGTCACCTGGAGCACCGCGACCCACCACGGCACGATGGTCAGCCGTTGGAACAGCAAGTGCATCAACGTTCCCGGTACGACGTTCACCGACAGCACCCAGCTGGAGATGCGCACCTGCAACAGCAGCAGCCTCTTCCAGGCGTGGCAGTACGACTCCGCCACCAAGCGCTTCATCAGCTTCAACGGCAAGTGCATGGACACGCGGAGTTCGGGCACGACCAGCGGCACGGTGCTGCAGATCTACACCTGCAACACCTCCAACGCCCAGAAGTTCGAGTACTACTCCGACAACTCGTGGCGCAACGTGAACTCGGGACTGTGCATCGACATCCCCAGCAGCAACCGCAACGACGGCGCCAAGCTCACCACCTGGACCTGCAACGGCGGTACCAACCAGAAGTGGTGATCGGATAGGCAGTCATTGACAGTGGCGGGGCCCGGAGCGTCATCCGGCCCCGCCACTGTCGTCCCGCACCACAGCGGGCCGGAAGTCGGCCCGGTCGAGGACGGCGGTACGGCGGCGGTACTCCGTGGCACTGCCCGGCCAGTTCGTGACGATGCGGCCGGCGGCGGTGCGGTACCAGGACTGGCAGGCCGACCAGACACTGGTGGACAGACGGGACTGGATCTCGGTGTCGTAGGCGGCCGCCACCTCCGGGCGTACCTCCATCGTGGTGCCTTGTGCCACCGACCGCACCGCCTGGGTGATCCAGCGGGCCTGGGCCTCGTGGAAGTAGATGACCGAGGTGTTGCCGGTGTTGGTGTTCGGGCCGTAGACCAGGAACATGTTGGGGAAACCGGGCACGGCCAGGCCCAGGTAGGCGTGGGCGCCGCCGGACCACGCGCCGGCCAGGCTCACGCCGTCGCGGCCGGTGATCTCGATAGGGGCCAGGAAGTCGGTGGCGGCGAAACCGGTGCCGTAGACCAGGACGTCGCACGGGTGGTCGGTGCCGTCGGCGGTGCGGATGCCGTCCGGGGTCACCGCGATGATCTTCTCGGTGATCAGGTCCACGTCGGGGCGGTTCAGGGTGGGCAGCCAGGCGTTGGTGAAGAGCAGGCGTTTGCAGCCGATCGGCTCGTCGGGGGTGACCTTGGCGCGCAGTACCGGGTCCCGGACCTGCCAGTGGCGCTGCACCCAGGAGTAGGCGCGGATCAGCGCGTTCACCGGCCGGTTGCCGTGCAGCGCGGCACCGGGCACCAGCGTCAGGCCCCAGGTGGCGGCCCGGGACAGCAGCATCAGGGCCGGAAGGCGCCGGGCCAGGGCCTGACGGAGCCGGCCGTACCGTCGATCCGGTTTGGGCACCGTCCACGGGGCAGTGCGCTGGTAGACGTCGATGTGCGTGGCCCGCCCGGCGATCGCCGGCACCAGCTGGATGGCGCTGGCGCCGGTGCCGACGACGGCTATCCGCCGGCCGTCGACCGGGATGCCCGGCGTCCAGTGTGCGGTGTGGACGGCGATCCCGGTGAAGGACTCGGCCCCGGGCAGGGCCGGGATGGACGGCCGGGACAGCTGCCCGACAGCCGGAATCAGCACGTCGGCCCGCACCTCTTCGCCGCCGGTGAGCGAGATGTCCCACGCTCCACTGGACCATACGGCTGACGCGACCTCGGCCCCGTACCGAATCAATGGCGTTACGCCCGTTTTGTCGGCGCAAGAGCGTAGGTAGGCGAGGATCTCGTCGTGCGGCGGATACCGTCGCGACCACGACGGATTCAGAGCGAACGAATACGAATACAGGGGCGCCGGCACGTCACACGCACACCCCGGATACGTGTTATCCCGCCACACCCCACCGGCCGACGCCGCCTTCTCCAGCACCACGATGTCGCGGAACCCGGCCTTGAGCAGCGACGCCGCCACCGCCACCCCGCCGAACCCGGCCCCGATGATCGCGATTCGGGTCACGGTCGCCGCCCGATGGTCAGCCGCAGCGCCGCGGGCGCCGTGGCGGGCACGACGGGCTGCCGGGGCGCGACCGGCGCGACCGGCTGATATCCGGATGCGGGCCGGGGGTCGGGCTCCCCCTTGTTGGGCCAGAGCGCGACGGCCCGTTCGGCCAGCGCGGTGATGGTGAGCGACGGGTTGACCCCGAGGTTCGCGGCGACCACGGATCCGTCGATGACGTGCAACCCCGGATGACCGAAGAGCCGGTGGTACGGATCCACCACGCCCTCCTCCGGGATGGCCCCGATCGCGCAGCCGCCGATGAAGTGCCCGGTCACCGGCCGCCCGGCCAGCTCGGTGATCGCGCCGGTGGGCACCCCGTCGATCTGCTCGGCGACCCGGCGGGCCACGTCGTGGGCGGCCGGCACCCACACCGGGTTGGGTTCGCCGATGCCGGGGCGGCTGCTGAGACGCCGGCCGAACAGGCCGCGCCGGGTGTGCACGGTGATCGAGTTGTCGAGCGGCTGCATGGCGAGCAGGACGATCGTCTCCCGGGACCAGTGCCGTGGGGAGACGTACAATCGCAAGTCCTTTCCGGCCTTGACCAGGGTTTTCAGGGCGATCAGCCAGCGCGGCCGGCCCTCGTCGACCAGGACGGTGGCGAGCAGGGCGAGGAGATTGCTGCCGGGCCCGTACCGGACCGGTTCGACGTGGGTGACCGGGTCCGGGTGGATCGATGAGGTGATCGCGACGCCGTGCGTGTAGTCGCGGCCGGCTCGGCGGGTGCGGGCGCCGAGGATGGATTCGGAGTTGGTACGGCTCAACTCCCCCAGTCTCGGCGAGATGTTCGGGAGCAGGCCCCGGTCACGCATCCGGTGCAGTAGCCGCTGGGTGCCGAGGGCGCCGCCGGAGAAGACGACCTGTTCCGTACGGAACGTTCGTTCTCGGGTCTCGACCAGGTACCCACCACCCGGCGCGGGCCGCACGGACGTCACCGTGGTCCGCTCGTGCACCTGGGCACCGGCTTTCTCGGCCAGGTAAAGATAGTTCTTGACCAGGGTGTTCTTGGCGTTGCCACGGCAGCCGGTCATGCACGAGCCGCACAGTGTGCAGGTGCGCCGGTCCGGTCCGGCCCCGCCGAAGAACGGGTCCCGCACGTCCACTCCGGGAGTGGCGCCGAACAGCACCCCGACCGGTGTGGGCCGGAACGTGTGCCCCACCCCCATCTGTTCCGCGACCGCCTTCAGCGCATGGTCGGAAGCGGTCAGGACCGGGTTGTCGGTCACCCCGAGCATCCGTTTGGCCTGGTCGTAGTAGGGCTCCAGCTCGGTCTTCCAGTCGGTGACCCCGGCCCACTGCGGGTCGTCGAAGAAGGTGTCCGGCGGCTCGTAGAGGGTGCAGGCGTAGCCGAGCGATCCCCCGCCGACGCCCACCCCCGACATGATCATCACGTCTTTGAGCAGGGTCAGGCGCAGGATGCCATAGCAGCCGAGCGCGGGCGCCCAGAGGTAGTCACGCAGCCGCCACGAGGTGGTGGCGAACTGCTCGTCGGTGAATCTGCGGCCCGCTTCCAGGACGCCGACGCGATAGCCCTTCTCGGTCAGGCGCAGCGCGGTCACGCTGCCACCGAACCCGGAGCCGATGACGAGGACGTCGTAGTCGTACGACATCGCCGTACCATCACACCGTTATTGGCAACATGTCAACAACGCGTTTCCAGGTCTTGCGCGAAGAGCGAAGACGTCTCATAAAAGACTGATGACCGAGCTGGCGTACGACCGTCGCGGCACCGGGCCCACCCTGGTCCTGATCCACGGGCTGGGCAGCCACCGTCACGTGTGGACCCCGATCCTGGACACGCTCGCCCGCGACCGCGACGTGATCACCCTCGACCTGCCCGGCTTCGGCGACTCCCCGATCGGCCCGTCCCCATTCGGCTACGGTTCGGTCTCCTGGTTCGCCGATCGAGTCGAGTCGTTTCTCGACGGGCTCGGCGTCGGCCGGTGCCAGGTGGCCGGCAGTTCGATGGGTGGCGGGACAGCGCTGGAACTGGGCCGGCGCGGCCGGGCCACCACGGTCACCGCGTTCGCCCCGATCGGCTTCTGGTCGGCGGCCGGCCGCCGCTGGAGCCAGTCGGTGGTCACCGCCGCCCGCGCCGCCGCGTCCCACTTGGACAGCCGCCTCCCGCAGATCATGGACTCCCCGGCCGGGCGCGCGGCCTTCTGCTCGCTCTTCTACGCCCGCCCCCGGCGACTCGACCCAGCCGACTGCGTGGCGGCGGCCCGAGCCCTCGCCTCCGCGCCCGGTTTCCCGGCGGCCCGCGACGCGTTCGCCGGTTTCCAAGCCCCGGTCGGAGACTTCTGCGAGATCACCATCGCGTGGGGTACGCGGGACGCGGTCCTGCCGTTCGCCCAGTCCCGTCGCGCCCGCGCGCTGCTGCCCGCCGCCCGGCACGTCACTCTGAAGGGTTGCGGTCATCTGCCGTTCGCCGACGACCCGGCGGCCTGCCTGGCAGCCCTCAACGCATCAGCCAGATGATGAACATCGCGAGGAGAAACACCACGGCGGTGACCGCGGTGACGACCCGTACCAGCAGGTTCATGGTCGAATCCGACCAACCTGGACGGTCCGGTGGGGCGGGTGCGGTCCAATCGCCGACCGCGGTGAGCAGGTAGTTTCCCACCTGTTCGAGGCGACGGCGGGCGTTGTCCCCCGGTTCTGACGGCATCAGCACCTCCCAAGGCGACGCCTACTCCCCCGGTCAACGAACCACTGCAGAATTAGGTTCTGCCAGACTCGGCCGCAGTGGCACCTACGTTCATCCGAGACGGGAGATCGAATGCACGACCTGCGCAAAGCGGCAGAGGCCCTGGCGGCGGCACAGCGGGTCGTCGTGTTCACCGGAGCCGGCATCTCGGCGGAGTCCGGCGTGCCCACGTTCCGGGACGCGCTGACCGGCCTCTGGGAGCGGTTCGACGCTCAGACGCTGGCCACCCCGCAGGCTTTCGAGGACGATCCGGAGCTGGTCTGGGGCTGGTACGAATGGCGGCGTTCGCTGATCCAGCGGGTCGCCCCCAACCCCGGCCATGCGGCGGTCACCACGATCCAAAACCGGGCGCCGCGTACGGTCGTCATCACGCAGAACGTCGACGACCTGCACGAACGAGCCGGTTCCCGGGATCCGATCCACCTGCACGGCAGCCTGTTCACCCCGCGCTGCGCCGGATGCGCCCACCCCGCCGAAGTCCCCGCCGCCACCGAACCGGACGAGGGCCGCCGCCTGGCCCCACCACGCTGCGCACACTGCTTCGCCCCGATCCGCCCGGGCGTCGTGTGGTTCGGCGAGGCGCTCCCCGAACAGGCCCTGGAGACCGCCGTCCAGGAGGCCACCGCCTGCGACCTGCTGCTGACGGTCGGCACGTCCGGCCTGGTCTACCCGGCCGCCGAGATCCCGAAGGTGGCGACGATGTTCGGCGCCACCGTGATCCAGGTGAACCCCCAGCCCACCCCACTGGACGCCACCGCCACCATCAACCTGCACGGCCCCGCAGCCACCATCCTCCCCGCCTTGACGGAGGCCGCATGGCCACTTCCGTGAGCAGTGGTCGCACGCCCGATCTCAGGCGTAGTAGCGGTAGACCGGGCGGGCGACGCACGCGGGTTTGGGGGCGCCGTCGATCTCGACGGTGAAGTCGTAGACGGCCTGTACGCCCTCGCCGGCCACCTTCTCGACGCTGACCACGGTGGCCGTCAGGCGGATTCGGGAGCCGACCCGGACCGGGCTCGGGAACCGGACCTTCTCCAGGCCGTAGTTGACGCCCATGGTGATGCCCTCGACGTGCAGCAATTGGGTGAAGAGTGGGATGACCAGTGACAACGTGAGGTAGCCGTGGGCGATCGGCGCACCGAACGGGCCCTGCGAGGCGCGTTCGACGTCGACGTGGATCCACTGGTGGTCGCCGGTGGCGTCAGCGAACGTGCTGATCCGTTCCTGGGTGATCTCCAGCCAGCCGCTGTGGCCGAGATCCGTACCGGCGAGGGAGGTCAGGCCGTCGAGTCCGTGGACGATTGTCGTCATGCCCGGCAACCCTGCCAGCCGGATCCACGCCCATCAACCCCTGGCGGTTTCCCTCCGGTCGGGTCCGCCGGCGCCGATGAGTCCGGGCATGCGAATGAGCGGGCCCCTCCGCCACCTGTGGTGGATCTACCTGGTGCTCGCCTCATCGGCCGCCGCGGCGTACGTGCTGCTGCCGTTCACCGCCACCACCCGCTGGATCTACGTGGTGCTCAACTGCACCGCGCCGATCGCCACCTGGGTCGGTCTGCAGCGCAACGCCCCGCAACGGCGCGGCGGCTGGCAGATCATCGTGGCCGGGCTCGCGCTGTCCGGGGTCGGGGACATCATCTTCGCCGCGTACACCGCCAGCGGGGCGATGCCACCGTTCCCATCGGTCGCCGACGGGCTCTACCTGGCCGCTCACCTGGCGATCGCCGCCGGCGCCGGAATGCTGGCCACCCGGTCGGGGCGTACCGCGTTCCTCGATTCGGCGGTCCTGCTGGCCCCGTTCGCCAGCATCGCCTGGCTGCTGGTGGTCAACCCGATCCTCGCCGGCGACGAGACCCTGCTGGCCCGGATGGTCGCGATCGCGGTGCCGACCAGCACTCTCGTCGTGGTCTACTGCGCGCTCGCGCTGGCCCTGGGGGTGGAGTTGCGGGCTCCCGGTGTCCGCTGGCTGCTGGCCGGGCTGATCGCCTGGTTCGTGTCGGACGCGTTCTACACCCATCAGAGCCTGACCGGCACGTACACCGAAGGGAAGTTGATCGACCTGGGCTGGATGGCGATGCCGATCCTGATCGCCACGGCCGGTCTGCATCCGTCGATGGTCCACACCGTGCCGCGTCTGTCGACCCTCACCACGCTCACCCTGACCCGGGCGCTCACCCTGTTCGGGGCGGCCCTGGTGCTGCCGACTCTGCACCTGTTCTGGGCGGCGGCCGCGGACGCTCCGCTGGTCATCGGGACCTGGGTGTCGATGCTGCTGGTGGCGTTGCGGCTGGTCGCGCCGATCCACGATCTGAGCCGCCGGGTGGGTCACGACTCGCTGACCGGGCTGGCCAACCGGGCGCTGCTGATGGACCGGCTGGCGCTGGCTCTCGCGTCGTTGCCGGACGACGACCGGACCCGGGTCGGCCTGCTCTTCTGCGACCTGGACCATTTCAAGAACGTCAACGACAGCCTCGGCCACGACGCCGGCGATCAGCTGCTGGTGGCGATCGCCGGGCGGATGACCGGCGCGGTCCGCGACGGTGACGTGGTGTGCCGGCTGGGCGGTGACGAGTTCGTGATCCTGATGCCGGCGGTCACCGATGAGGAGGCCGGTACGGTCGCCGAACGGGTCGCCGCCGAACTGGCCCGGCCGATGCGGCTCACCGACGGCAGCGAGTTCTTCGCCTCGCTCTCGATCGGGTTGCGCACCACCGGTGAACTCGACGCCGACGCGGAGACCCTGCTGCAGGACGCCGACACCGCGATGTACCAGGCCAAAGCCGCCGGCCGGGGCCGTCTGGTGCGGTTCGACGTGCAGACTCGCAGTGAGGCCGTCAAACGGCTGCGGCGCGACGCCGACTTCCGCCGTGCTCTCACGCAGCCGGGCGAGCTGTTCTGCGTCTACCAGCCGGTGTTCCGGGTCGACGACGGCAGTCTCAGCTCGGTGGAGGCGCTGGCCCGCTGGCAGCATCCGGTGGACGGGATCCTGCTGCCGGCCTCGTTCGTGCCGGTGGCCGAGACCACCGGCACGGTCGCCCAGCTCTTCGCGCTCGTCCTGGAACAGGCGCTGACGGAGCAGCGGTCCTGGTACCACTACACCGGCCGCTGGATCCCGGTGGCGGTGAACCTGTCCCCGCGGCAGCTCGACGCCACCACCGCCGGGATGGTCCTGGCCGCTCTGGACCGCACCGGCACCCCGCCGGGCGCGCTCACCCTGGAACTGACCGAGTTGGGCCTGGCCATGCCGGAGACCATCGAGGCCGCCCTGGGTTCGTTGCGCCGCGCCGGGGTGCAGATCGCGGTCGACGACTTCGGCACCGGATATTCGTCGGCGGCCCGGGTCGCCGACCACGGCTGGGACGTCGTCAAGATCGACTACACGTTCGTCAACGGCATCGCCCGGGACCCGGCCCGCCGCGCCCTGGCCGACGCCATGATCGGCATGGCGCGGGCGCTCGGCATGTCGTCACTGGCCGAAGGCGTGGACGACGACGCCGACCTGGCGGTGCTGGCCGAACTGGGCTGCGAGTACGCCCAGGGTTACCTGCTGGCCCACCCGGTCGACGCCACCGGGATCAGCGACATGCTCACGCCCCTGCAGCATCCAGTGCTGCCAGGTGCTCGACACTCAGCTTGAGGCCGATCGCGGGCACCAGGTTCTCGAACTGTTCCGGGGTCCGCGGCCCGATCAGCGGCAGCACCGGGGGCGTGCTCTGATGCAGCAGCCACGCCAGCACCAGCTGGTTCGGGGTCACGCCCAGTTCGGCGGCCAGCCCGGTCACCACGTTAAGACGGGCGTCGGCGTCCGGACCGGCGTAGGACTCCATCATCCAGTGTTCGGCCCGCCGCGCCGGATCGTCGTAGATTCCCTTCACGATCGGCGAGTACGCCACCAGGCTCAGATCCCGGTGCTCGGTCAGGTAGTCCAGCTGCTCGTCGTCGACGATCGACGCGGTGGTCGCCCCGGCACGCCGCCGCAGGTAGGAGTGCTGCTGCTGAAGTGCCACCGGAGCCGGCCAGCCGTACCGGTCACAGAGCTGCCGGATCCGCTCCAGCCGCCAGGTCCGCACGTTCGACCAGCCCAGATAGCGAATCTTGCCGGCGGTGACCAGCCCGGCTAGGGCTTCCAGGGTCTCCTCCAGCGGGGTGGACCGGTCGTCGACGTGCACGTAGTACAGGTCGACGTGGTCGGTACCGAGCCGCCGCAGACTGCCGTCCAGCGCGTGCCGCAGCGTGTCCGCGCCCGCCCCGGCGAACGTGCGCCGGGCCAGTTCCCAGTCCGGGGTCCCGTCGGCCGCCCACAGTGCCTCGTCGTACACCGGCAGGGCACTGCCCTTCGTCGACAGGAAGATCTCGTCCCGGTTGCCGCGGTCCCGCATCCAGCGGCCGAGCAGTTCCTCACTCTCCCCGCCCCGGCTGCCCGGCCGCTGCCACCACTCGTAGCAGTCCGCGGTGTCCACGAAGGATCCGCCCAGCTCCCGGTACCGGTCCAGGATCCGGATCGCCTCCGGCTCGGCGGTGGCGTGGCCCATCTGCATGGCGCCGAGAGCGAGGCTGCTGACCTGCTCGCCGGTTCGTCCCAGTTCGATCGTCCCGATGCGCGTCTCACTCATGAACCGAACGCTATTTCCTGGAGCGCGCTCCAGGTCAACCTCAGGATCGCAACCAGTCACGGATCGCGGCGGTGGCCAGCACGTCGTCCTCGTTGTAGGTGAGCAGGCGGGTCGCGGCGCTCGCATCACCGAGACGGGCGGCGGTGTGCCACTGCTGGGACTGGAGACCGCCCGGATCGGGGTCGCGCCAGGCGTGCCCGGCACCGTGCGAGGCGACCGCCTTGAGGCCGTGACCGGCGCGGGAGTCGACCGTGGACCGCACCAGCGGCAGCAGATCCACCCACTGATCGGGGTGGGCGGCGCCGGACGGCAGGGGCGGGAACCGGCGGGCGTGCCGCGGTTCCGGCTGCGCGTAGTGGAAGACGAGCAGGCTGCGGCCCCGCACAGCGGCGTCGCGGGCCAGCGCGCCGAGATGATCCAGGCAGCGGCGGGCGAGATCCGCCTCGGCGCCGGGGCCGTCGATCGACGGGTCGAAGAAGGGGGTGTACGTGCGGGTGCCGCCGTCGGTGACCAGGACACCCCACAGGTAGACGAGGTCGTCGGCGCCCCACTCCACGTCGATGTCGATCTCGATGTCGGCGCGGGGCACGTCGGCCGTCGCGCGCCGCCGCACCATCACCCCGTCCCGGGCGAGTTGCGCGGCGACGACCGCCTTCCGCAGGCGGAAACCACGATTGCGAAGATGCGTGACCTCACCGCCGTAGGTTCCGGCCAGCAGGGCCGCCGGGTCACTGCCGGCCAGATCAGCGGTGGTATGGATACCGGCCGACCGCAGAGCCAGATACTCGCGTACGCCCAGGGTCCCTCGCAGTGTGCCACTGAGATCGTCGCCCGGCAGGGTCGTCACGCAGGCCGTCGCCCAGCGGCAGGTGGCGCACTCCTGTTGACCGACCGGCCGGACCAGCGGTTCGTCACCACGGCGGGCGGTGTCGGCGACCCGACGGCGGAACTCGTGCTCGTGGTCGTAGCGTTCCAGGGCGCTGCGGGTGGCCACGCCGCTGGTGCGGGAGAAGGTACGGAAGGCCGGGCTGGCCAGGTCGTACCAGATCAATCGGGGGTCGTCCGGCTGGTCGTCGCCGATGATCGCGCCGTGCGGGTGGGCCGCCTGATGGCCGCACGCTTGAAGCATCCGCCAGTAGTGGGCGAGCTGGAGCAGGTCCTCCTCGCGGTGCCGCGCGCCGCCGGCCGGCAGCGGGGCGGCGTCCCGGAAGGCCGGGGTCTTGAGGCTGCTGGCGGGGGCGTTGTCGTACTTCTTGTCCAGTACGTGATGGGCCTTGATGTCGGCCGGGTGGTAGCCGCCTTCGTCGGCTCTGATCAGGAGATCCGGCTTTCCGGTACGGCCGCCCTCGTGATCGTCGGGCAGCCGGCCGCCGACGATCACCGTGGCACCGGCCCGCATCGCGCCGATCGTGGCCCCGATGTGGACCCGTTTGTCGCCGTCGAGATCACGCAGGTCGACGTAACCGGGCACGTCGAGCGCCGCCCAATGGTCGAAGACGTCGGCCTCGAACCGGATACCGGTGTCGAAGAGCGCCTGCAATTCGGCAGGTACCGGCTGATCGGGGCGCGCGATGGTCTCGTCGTATTCGTTGTGCACGGCTCGCGGGCACGACTTGGCCGCATAACCACTCAGCAGAACAGGGCGCAAGGTCAGGGCCGGAGTGTTCCGGAGGTGAGCCCGTCGCGGGCCCGCGCGATGGTGCCGACCCCGATCTCCGCCAAGGTCCGCAACGTCTCCTCGGCTTCGTCGAGAGCACGGAACGCGGCACCGTACCGGCGCTGTTCCTCGATGTCCATCTGCGGGATACGGGCACCGCGCACGTCGGCGCGATGGGTTCCGCTGCTGCTGGTGTTCCTCGACGAATTCGCGGAACTCCGCAGGAAACCGCGCAGATAATCGGTGTCCAGCTGATCACTCGCGGACGTCGCCGTGCGCTCACCGATGTCGACGAGACCCGCTCGGGACAGATCGGCCATCCGCAGCGTGCCGCCGTCGATCGCCCCGGTACCGGCCGGCAGGTCCGGAAGCAGGTCGGCGATCCGCTGGGCCATCTCCCGGATCCGCTGCCTGACCTCGGCATACTCCCCGGCCAGGTCGACCCGGCCGGCTCGGGTGTGCGCGGCCGGGGTGAGATCCACCGTCTCGTCCAGCAGGTCGATCACCGGGATCTCGGCGACCTGGGCCGGATCGGGCACGAACGGACCGTCGGGATCGGCAGTGGAGAGGTCGGTCATGCGTACCGAGGAAGGGGGTCGTTCGCCGTCGAGAAGACGCCGCAGAACCCAGAGATGAACCGGCTGAGCGTGTGAGGCGACCATTCCGGGCGGCAGGGCGACGATGTGCTCGACGATTCCGGCCCGTAGCAATTCGGCGCGAATTCGTTTACCGGCCCGGCGATAGGCGACCGACGGCGGCATCACGAAAACCACTTTCCCGCCCGGTACGGTGTGCGCGTAACAGTGTTGCAGCCACGCGAGTTCGCTTTCCGCCTTCGTCGGGATGCCGAACTCCCAGCGCCGGTCCAGCAGCAGACTGTCCCGGCCCCAGTCGGTGAGCCCTACCGGCGGATCGCAGACCACCAGATCAGCGCGCAGCGACGGCCAGGCATCCCCCTGGAACGAATCGCCGATCCGCATCTCCAGTTCCACCCCGGCCAGCCGGGCCCGCGCCTCGGCAAGCCCCGCAGCGGCCGGATTGCCGTCCTGCCCGGCCAGCTTGACCTTGCCGTCCGCACCCGCCTTGCCGCGTGTCCTGCTGGTCGCAGCGCTGATCGGTGACGTGGTGCAGGCCAGCAGCAGGGTGCCCGCGCCGGACGCCGGGTCGAAGACCGTGCCGCTGACCTTTCCCGCGAAGTGGGCGACCGCCCGCGCCAGGTGGGTGGTGGTCATCGCGGTGCCGGAGGCGATCAGCCGGTCAGTGAAGGAGGTGACCACAGCATCGGCCGACGTCTCCTCGGCCATGGCGCGCAGCCGGGCCCGGGTCGCCTCGTCCAGCCGTCCCTGTTCCCGACCGCCGCCGCCGAACAGGGCGGCGACCTCGGCGACCGCGCTGGTCATGTCGTCACCCCAGCGGGCCCGCAACTCCTGCCAGACCAGGACCTCGTCGGAGACCTCGGTGTTCTTGCGCTGCCGATCCAGCCAGCCGGTGATCTCGGAGAGCGCGAAGAGCGCGTTACGGCCGCCGCCGACCGGCTCGGGGAAATCCGGGTGCCGCCGGCGCCAGTTGGAGACCGCGGCGCGGGTCACGCCGGCCAGGCGCGCCACCTCCGCAGCGGAGATCAAGCGGCCGTCGTTGCCTGGGGATGGGGCGGTCACGGGCCGACCATACACGCTTGACCAGCGGATTAACACTCACCATGCAAGATTTTCGTTGACAGTGCCAACTCGCTGTTAGAGGATCGATGCAGATCGTCACATCGTTCACCAGGGGACCCTCATGACCAGTCACTGACGCCCACCCACCTCATCCGCTTTAGTGGTGAGTTCGGGTGCGACCCGAACCCCGCCTCACCACACCCGCCCCGTCGCCGCCTTGCGTGGTGAGTTCGGGTGCGAATCGAACCCCACCTCTCCACGGCTGACGGGCTACGACGCGCTTGATGGGCGGGCCGGAGCTGCCTCTTTCGCCTGCCGGGGTGTGGGTTCAGGCTGAACGGGACGGGTCGCCTCCTCGGCCGGACGGGGTGTGGCCGGGTTTCGGGCTCGCTGGGTCAGGACCACGCAGACCAGAACCACCGTGGCCGCACCGAGCGCACCCGCTCCTACCGTCTCACTGAGCAACAGCGCCGACCAGAGCAGGGTCAGTACCGGCTGGGCGAGTTGGATCTGCCCGACGCGAGCGATGCCGCCACGGGCGAGTCCCGCGTACCAGGCGAAGAATCCCAGGAACATCGAGACCACCGTGAGGTAACCGAACGCGCCCCAGGCCGGCGCCGGGGCGTACGGCGGATGTGTCACCGCGGCCACCAGCGTGACCGGCACGGTCACCGGCAGTGCGACCAGCAACGCCCAGCAGATCGTGCGGGCCCCACCGAGATCACGGGCGAGCACGCCACCTTCGGCATACCCCAGCCCGCACAGCACCACAGCGGCCAGCAGATAGAGGTCGGCCGTCGTCGCCGAACCGCGCACCGTACCGCTGACCACCAGAAACGTCAGCACCGCGACCAGCCCACCACCACTGGCCAGCCAGAACAGCACCGGCGGCCGCTCCCCGGCGCGCAGCACCGCGAAGACCGCCGTGACCGCCGGCAGCAGGGCGACCACCACCGCACCGTGGGCCGACGTCGCACTCGTCAAAGCCAGCGACGTGAACAGCGGAAACCCGGCCACCACCCCGATCGCCACGATCACGAACCGCCACCACTGCCCACGGACCGGCCGGGCCGCCCGGGTGAGCCACAGGTAGCCCCCGGCCAGCGCCGCCGCGCCCACCGCCCGCCCGAACGCGACGAACCACGGATCGAGATGCCCGACCGCGACCCGGGTAGCCGGCAGCGACATGCTGAACGCGAGCACTCCCAGCGCGCCGAGTGTCATCGCCCCCGAGCGAGTAGTGCTACTCTCTTCTCTCATGGGAGACGGTAACGCAGCAGACCGAGTAAGCCAAGATCTGCGGTTCCTGGCGACCTCCGCGACGGCTGGCACCCGTCTCCCCTCGGTGCGTGTGCTGATGACCCGGCACAGCGCGTCTCCCGTGACGATCGCCGCCGCGATCCGCCGGATGGTCGCGGAAGGCCTGGTGGAGACCAGATCCGGGCAGGGCACTTTCGTCGCCGCCCGCCCCGCCGCACCCGACGACTCCCCACCCGACCTGTCCTGGCAGACGGTGGCGCTGGGCCCACGCCGGTCCGGCGAGGAGGAGATGCAGGCGTTACTCGCGTTACCCCCGTCCGGCGCGATCCCGCTCTCCGGCGGCTATCTCGACGCCGATCTCCAGCCCGCCACGGCGCTGGGTGCCACCCTGGCCCGGGTCGCCCGTCAGCCGGCCGCCTGGCAGCGGGGCCCGGTCGAGGGCCGGGAGGACCTGCGGGCCTGGTTCGCCCGCCCGCTCGGCACGGTCCAGGCGTCCGACGTGGTGATCTGCTCCGGCGGCCAGACGGCACTCGCCTCCACGCTGCGCGCCCTGACCTCCCCCGGCGACACGCTGCTGGTCGAGTCCCCCACCTACCTGGGCGCCCTGGCCGCCGCGCACGCCGCCAGCCTGCGGGTGGTTCCGGTCCCCGCCGATCACGACGGTGTCCGCCCCGACCAGCTGGCCGCCGCTTTCACCCACACCGGCGCCCGCTTGTTCTACTGCCAGCCGTTACACGCCAACCCGTCCGGCGCCACCCTGTCCACGTCCCGCCGCCCCGCGGTGATGTCAGCGGTCCGGGCGGCAGGCGCGTTCCTGATCGAGGACGACTACGCCCGCGACCTCACCATCGACGGCGACCCACCACCCCCGCTGGCCGCCGCCGACCCCCACGGCCACGTGATCTACCTGCGCTCGCTGACTAAATCCGCTGCCCCCGGCCTCCGAGTCGCCGCCCTGGCCGCCCGCGGCCCCGCCGGCACCCGCCTCCGCGCCGCCCGCCTGCTGGACGACTTCTTCGTGGCCGGCCCCTTGCAGCAGGCCACCATCGAGTTCGTGACGAGCCCGGCGTGGACCCGGCACCTGCGCACCCTCCAGTCGTCGTTGCGCTCCCGGCGAGACGCCCTGCTGACGGCCCTGCACCGCCACCTGCCGGCCTTGGTCCCCCCGTCGATCCCCCGAGGCGGCCTGCACCTGTGGTCCCCGCTCCCACCCGGCACCGATGACGCGGCCCTCACCCGAGCCGCCGCGGCCCAGGGCGTCGTCGTCTTCCCCGGCAGCCCTTGGCACGCCGCCGAACCACCGGCCCCCTTCCTCCGCCTGACCTACGCCGCAACCCCACCCGACACGATGGACGAGGCGATCCGCCGCCTGGTCAAAGCTTTCTGACGCCGTACGCCGAACACCTCCACAACCACACCCACCCACCCCGCCACGTCCCCGCGAGGCCCGCGGTCCCTCCCGGCCACCCCGCGGCCGCCGGGCCGATGCGCCCCTCACCGCCTCACGCCGCCCGTTCCGTTCAATCCACCTCAAACACGGCATGGGCAGCAGCGCGAGCACGGACATCAACGCGGGGCGCGCTGGTCGTAGTCGCGTTGGCGCGCCTGGATCTCCGTGGCGTTGGCGACTGTCCAGTCGTAGAGGCGGCCGAACGGCTCGCGCAGTGATTCGCCGAGTGGGGTCAACGAGTATTCGACGCCCACCGGTGAGGTCGGCAGCACGCGGCGCTCGATCATCCCGTTGCGTTTGCCCGGGGCGGCGGGGCCGAGTTCGTGGTGGCGGCCGACATGGCGTTCGCGGCCATCGGCAGTGCCGGACTCGGTCAGATCGAGGCCCTGATGGGCATCGTCCCCAGCGGCGGCGCCACGCAGTACCTGCCCGAGTAGCAGCACCCGCAGCGGCGAAAGCCGTCGTTCCTCGGGCGCGTCGGATGGCGGCATCCGCAGCGCCGGGACTCGCTGGTCGGCGGCCGCGCCGTCGGCCCCGTACCGCGCGGACGTCGCGGGGATGCCACGGGGCCGTTCTGTCATTCGTACGAGATCAGGTTCCGCAGAAGGTTCGGTAGACGCCGGAGCCGGGCGGGGCGGGTGAGGCGAATCGTTCCCGGCCCGGCTTTTCGGTGAATGGGGCGGTGACCGTTTCCAGGAGTTCGTGCAGCGGGGCCAGGTCGCCGTCGGTGGCCGCGGTCAGGGCTTCTTCGACGAGATGATTGCGGGGAATGTAGACGGGGTTGACGCGATTCATCGATGCGATGTCGGGTTCGAGTGCCCGCCAGCGTCTCTCCCAGTCGCCGAACGCCTCGGGCGCCGAACCGGCCGCCAGTTTCCGGAAGAACGACGTGTAATCGGCTTCCGAATCTTTGAGCAGGGCCAGCAGATCCTCGGTGAGGGCGGTGACCGTGACGTCGTCGATCGCAGCGGTGAGCCCGAGTTTGGCGCGGAATCCGTCAAGGGTGGCGGCAACGTAGCGGCTGCGGAAACGGGCGAGTTCGGCGGTGGCCTTCTCGATGGCGCGTTCCTGATCCGCGTCGGCGGTGGCGGCATCGGCGTCGCTGAGGAGCGGGAGCAGGGATTCGGCGAGCCGGGCCAGGTTCCATTGGGCGATGGCGGGCTGATTGCCGTACGCGTAACGCCCGCCCTCGTCGATGGAACTGAACACGGTCGCCGGATCGAAGGCGTCCATGAACGCGCACGGCCCGTAGTCGATGGTCTCCCCGGAAATGGTCATGTTGTCGGTGTTCATGACGCCGTGGATGAATCCGGTCAGCATCCACTGCGCGATCAGCTCGGCTTGGGCCTCGACGACTCCACGGAGAAGCCCGAGCGGATCAACGCCCGGATAGTGCCGGGAGGCGGCGTGATCGGCGAGCCGCCGCAACAGTTCGGCGTCGCCGGAAGCGCGGGCGAACTGGAAACTCCCCACCCGCAGATGACTGGCCGCGACCCGCACGAGAATCGCTCCGGGCGCCAGGTTCTCCCGGACGATCGTCTTCCCGGTGCGAATGACGGCGAGCGACCGGGTGGTGGGAATCCCGAGCGCGTGCATGGCCTCACTGATCACGTATTCCCGCAGCATCGGCCCGACGGCGGCGAGCCCGTCCCCACCGCGCGAGAAGGGTGTCCGGCCCGACCCTTTCAGATGCAGATCCCGCCCGCCGATCTCCCCGAGCAGCAGCGCCCGCCCGTCCCCGAGCCGCGGCGAGTATCCCCCGAACTGATGCCCCGCATAACCTTGAGCGACAGGTTCGGCTCCGTCCGGCAGATTCACCCCGGCCAGGAACCGCACACCGTCGTCGCTGCGAAGCCATTCCGGGTCGAGTCCGAGTTCGGCGGCGAGCGGTTCGTTGAGCACGAGAAGTTCCGGTTTCGGCGGCTCGGCGGCCCGCCACGACACCCCCATCTCCGGAAGCTCGTCAGCGAACCTGGTCCCCAGCATCGGCATCCCACTCACCGCACCAAAGCTACGTCGCGATCAGATGACCTGGCGAATGTGCCGGGCGCCCGCGCGGTCGCAGGACTGGCACTCGTGGCGGATCTCCGGTGTGCCACGGATCGACGTCTCGAAGCGGATCAACAGGCGGCGGCAGCGGGTGCATCTCCGGGCTGGGCGGTTCGAGCCGGGGGCCAGGCCGGACGGGCGGTGCTGGGCCTGGCGGATCGCGACGGCCAGGGCCGGGTGTTCGGTGCGCAGGATCGGGCCGGGGGCCGGGCCGAGCAGGCTGTTCGCGGCGGACCAGACCACGTCGCCGATGACGGCGAAAGACTCCAGCATGGGCGTCACCGGACGGATGTTGAGACCCTCACGGCTGGCCTGACGGGCTTGCGGCGCCAGGTCGCCGTGCGCGTCCGGCTCCACCCAGATCGTCGATCTCGAGGGTGGTACGGCTTTCAAGCCCGGTAGCAGCGGCGGCAGGTTGACCAGGTCGGCTCGGGGTAGCCACATGTCCAGCGTGGCGGCCCGGCGCAGATCGTTGCGGAGACGGTCGATCAGGTGCTGGGTGACGTGTTCGGTGACCGGGGAGTCGTAGAGGAGGTCCTGCCAGTCGAGGTGCTCGGCGCGTACCTCCAGTTCCTCGAAGAACGTCCAGACCGCGTCGCGGTCGGTGTCCCAGCAGTGCAGGCTGTCCATCGCGCCGACGATCAGCAGGTGTTCGCGGGCGCGGCTGGCGGCGACGTTGAGCAGGCGGGCGCCGGTGCTGCCGTCGTGGCCGTCGGTGTACCACTCGTGCAGTTGCCGGATGCCGTACCCGGTGTCGACGGTGTCGTAGATGACGACGTCGCGTTCGCCGCCCTGGAAACGTTGCACGGTGGAGGCCACCCAGGCGTCGCCGCGGTTGCCGGGCAGTAGTGATTCGAGCAGCCGGGCCTGTGGCGCGAACGGGGTGACCAGGCCGAGGCTTCGGATCGCGGTGCCGTCGCGGACCAGGGCCGCGTCGAGTTGCAGGTGGGCGACGTTGTAGCGGGAGTGGGCGCCCTGCCGGCCGGTGGTTCGCGGGTGCAGGCCGGAGGTGTCCAGGAGCAGCAGTTCGCTGGTCGCCCATGGGGCCCGGCGGGGGCGGCGGCGTTTGGCCACCGACACGGCGGTCCGCAGCGGGCTGTCCGGGTAGAAGGCCCGGCTGACGACGCGGCCGATGTCGTCGCGCATCCGGTGCTGCTCGGTGAGGACGGCCAGGCCGGGCGGCTGCTCCCCGCGGGTGACCGCCTGCGCGATGCCGGACCGTTCGAACGGGCTCCGGTGCAGCCAGTCCAGCACGTCCAGGGTCTCGGCCCGGGCGACCGGCGGAAGCTGGCGGAAGTCACCGGCCAGCACGGTGTGGCCGCGGCCCGCGCCGGCCACCAGCATGGCGAGGACCGCCGAGGTCATGTTGGCCTCGTCCAGGACGACGACGTCGAAGGTCAGCTCGCGCAGCGTCTCCAGGACGACGTGGTGGGCGGTGGCGGCCACGATCCCGGCGTCCCGGCACATCTGGCGGCGGACCTCGATGCCGGCGATCTCGTCGACCGGCACCGCCCCGCCGCGAGCCGGGTCGCCGGGCCGGCCGAGCCGGACCAGGGGGGCCACCGGCCAGGGCCGGGGACTGCTTCAGTACGGCGTTCACGGTGACGTCGAGGGCGGCGTTCGTCGGCGCGGCCAGCAGCACCCGCAGGTCCTTCTCGGCCAGCTGGCTGACCAGGGTGGACAGGGTCGCGGTCTTGCCGGTGCCGGGTGGGCCCCACAGCCAGGTGACACCGGGGGTGACGCCGAGGCCGACCGCGTACCGCTGATCGCCGTTGAGGTGAACGGCGCTGCCACCGATGTACGGCGCCGGCGTCCGTGGTGGGCGGGGCGCGTCCGGGGAGGCGACGGCGAGCGCGGCGGCGGCGTCGAAACCGGGGCCGCCGTCGACGAGTTCCCGCAGCCGCCGGGACTGCTGACGCAGCAGCCACAGGTGGTCGACCCGGGTGCGGTGCTTGTCGGCGTGGTGGAACTCGTGTTGGAGCGCCCGGATCGCGGACTGGGCGACTCCCGGCCACGCGGCGGGCACGGCACCCGGCGGTGGCTGCTCCGCAGCGACCGGTGTCCCCGAGGATGGCGCCAGTCTCATCCCGTGCCCCTCTCCCCGGCCAGGTTCAGCCAGGAACGGCAGCCTAAGCCAGCCCGGTTGGCAATGTAAACGGGCGGGTCAGATGTCTTGGCGGGAGATGTGAACGAAGGTTGACCAAGTGGTCGACGCTGCCTGGAACCATCACAATCCGTTCAGCCGTCCACCCGCACCAGCGAAGTCGAAGTTGATTCACATTCTATGGGAGCGCTTCCCTTGACGTGAACAGCTCAAAATCTTGTGTTGACAGTCTCGCCAGACTAAATGAGAATTGATTCACAACTGGTGAGCTATCGGTGAGGTGGGGCTGCGGTGAACGCGAGTCGGCTCGAACGTACGAGATCGGGATTGAATGTCGTCGCCGAGTGGGACGACCAGGAGATCGAGGGGCCACAGCGGGTGACGATCTCCGGGGCGGAGATCAGCTCGCGGACGTTGCGGCAGGTGGGGCGACTGGTCGACGACATGGCCGCTGAGCTGCACGAGATGCCGTCAGCGGGGGCGTTCCGGGTGATGGTCCGGCAGTACGCGGAGGACCGGCTCGCCGAACTGCCCGCCGACGGGTTCCATCGAGGGCTGCTCGCCCTGCACGACAAGATCGACTCTGACGGGCGGGCCGAGGCGGTGACCACGCTCGCCGCGGCCATGCGGATACCGGCGGAGAGCGTCCGGGCCTGTCTGCGGGTCGCCCGTCAGCGGACCAGCGACTGATTTCGATAATGCCCGCTGGGCGGGACGGATGTGGTGGGCTCTATCACGTACCGGACACGTTTGCGGATTCGAGTTTCCCGCGAAGATGACCGGAATGCTGCCATTTGCGGCGGTGACGGAGCGTGCATCGGAGTCTTCGCAGGCCAACGCCCTCACTGAAAGGTTCAATCGATCGGATTAGGGGTCGCCCCGAACGGGGTCGCACCCTTATGCTTCCCGGGCTTTCCTGATCAGAGGTGTTTTCGTTGCGCTTGTTCTCCGTGCCAGAGCGGATCGGCGGCTTCGGCTCGCTGGTCGCGGTCGCGGCTGCGGTGTGGCCCGCGCTCGTCGACCACACCGGGGCGGCTCTGCCGTGTCCGTTGCGGACGGTGACCGGCATACCGTGCCCCGGCTGTGGCCTGACGACCGCCGCCGTGGCGCTCGTGCGCGGGGAGTTCGGTGCGGCGATCCACGCCAATCCTCTGATCTTCGGCCTGGCGGCGTTCACCGTCGCCGCGTTCCCACTCGTGGCACTGCGTGCCGCGGGAGTCCTGGGACCGCCGCGTCCGTGGTCGTCCGAGCGACGGCGACAGATGGGCTGGATCGCTGGGCTGCTCGCCGTCGCGAGCTGGCTTTATCAACTACATCGGCTCCTCTAGAGCCGCCCCGATTAAAGGAACCAGAATGAGCTACCCGCCCCCGCCCGCCGGCGACCCGTACTCCAACCAGCCGCCGCAGCAGCCTTACGGCCAGCAGCCGTACGGCCAGCCCGTCGCCGCGTACGCCAGCTGGGGTTCCCGCCTCGGTGGCTACCTGATCGACAGCCTGGTCTTCCTGCCGTTCGCCATCCTGGCCTTCGTGCTCGGCACCTCGACCGACGCCGCGACCGGCCTCCCCACCGTGAACGCGATGTACTACGTCTTCTACCTGGTGGGCATCGTCGTGTCCGGCTACAACCGCTGGTTCCTCGGCGGCAAGACCGGTCAGTCGTGGGGCCGCAAGGCGCTGGGCATCAAGCTGGTCAGCGAGAACACCGGCCAGCCGATCGGCCCCGGCAACGCGTTCGTGCGCGACCTTGCCCACATCCTGGACTCCGCCCCCTGCGGCATCGGCTTCCTGTTCCCGCTCTGGGACGCCAAGAAGCAGACCTTCTCCGACAAGATCGTCAAGACTGTCGTGGTCCGCTGACACCAGCGTCAACCGGAAGCCCCGCCACCGCTACCCAGCGGCGGCGGGGCTTCCGTCGTTGAAAAATCAGCCGTCGTTGAAAGCTCAGCCGTCGTTGACAGCTCAGCGCCCGGCGCAGAAGCGGGCCAGTTCCTCGCCGCCGTGCGGCTCCAGCCACTCATAGGTCCCGCGGAGCAGGTCAGCCCGCTGGTCGACGGTGGCCACGGCGGCGGTCAGTTCGCCCCACGGCATCGTGACGTGCAGGAGAGTGCGCTCGATGCCGTACGGCAGGGACGGCAGATTGTCGTCCGCGGTCGCCCTCAACAACAGGCCGGCCGTGGAGATGTCCTCGACGCGGCCGCTGAGCGGGACCAGGTGGCGGCCCTCGACGTTCTCGATCTGGGCGGTGCCGACCGCCGGATAGGTGCCGGGCCGCCGGGCCGCCGTCCGCCGCTGGACCACGTCGGTCGGGGCGTCCCCGATGACGGTCAGCAGATCGTTGCGCAGCTCCGCCTCGACCCAGGTCACGCCGGAGCCGGTGACGAGTTCCAGGACACCGATCCGCCGTACGCCGGGCCCGTCCAGACTGAGCACCGGGATCGGTGGCAGCTCGCTGATGAACGGCGCCTCCACCTCGGCCAGCGAGACGAGGACGATGCCCTGAACATCGGGGCATCGCAACGTCAGACTGCTCCCCGCAGGCACGGTGATCATGAATCCTCCCCGGTGCGCTCGCGGCCGTCGAACCGCACATTACCGGCACCGGGGCGCACTTCACCGCCGTTCGGGAGCTTTGAGTCCCCCGGAAGCTCTCAGTTCTCCGGGAGCTTGATGTCGTCGACCTTCACGGTGCACTCGATCACGTGCAGCCCGTAACTCTCGATCGCCTTGATCACCGACGTCCGCACCTCGGCGGTCACGTCGGCGACCACCTCACCGGCGGAGATCACCAGGATGACGGTGACCTCGACGTCCGTCCCGTCGACCTTGGCCCAGACGCCACGGGTGGCGTCACCGACCTTGTCCAGGCCGATCTTGTCGAGCACCGAGTTGAAGAACCGGGCCACGTCACCGCCGAGCTCGGTGACACCGGGCACCGACCGGGCCGCGGCCGACGCGATCTTCTCCACGACCTCGCGCTCGAACTTCGTCTGGCCGCGGAACGCCGCGACCTCGATCACCTCAGCACCGCCGTGCGCCGGCGGCACGGGCGCGACCATGGCCGGCAGGTAGAACTCCTGCGTCCGGTCCGCATGGAACTCGGCCTTGTCACTCATATCCGTCTCTACCGCGCCTTCTTGCCGTGGCCTTCTCGCCCTACTGAATCGGAACCGATTCGAAGACTACTAGTGAAAGTTCCTCGGTCTACTCGCGAAAACGCGCCACGATTTCCCGCCACGCCCACCGCACACCGTGCGTGTGCAGCCGACTCCACAGAGGAAGGGATATCGATACCCCGATGCCGCCCCGGCCCGCCTGATACGGCGCAGCCTGTCCGCAATCCGACTCGCCCCCGAGCCCGAACCCGCTTCGCACAATGGTGTGGGTGTTGCGATGGTGTGTGAGACACAGTATCGTGAGTGGCATGACAATCGATGCCACACTCGCCGGGCATCTGCAGGAGCTGCGGCGCGGCACGGTCGTGGTCGCGAGCCTCACCGTCCTGCGACAGCCGGGGTATGGGTACTCGCTGCTCGAAACGCTGAGCGCGGCCGGGTTCGAGGTGGAGGCCAACACGCTCTACCCGCTGCTGCGGCGCCTGGAGACGCAGGGGCTGCTCACCAGCGAGTGGAACACCGACGAGGCACGGCCGCGGAAGTTCTATCGCACCACCGCTCAGGGCGACGCACTCGCGATCGCACTGCGCAGTGAGTGGGGGCGGCTCGACAAGGCGATCAACGACCTGCAAGCACCGGCGCCAGACAGCGGACACAGTGCGATCAGCGAGGGGGAGAACCGATGACGACCATCATCGACCGGTATGTCTACACCGTTCTGCGCCGGGTGCCGGAGCAGCAGCGGACGGACATCGAGCGGGAGCTGCGCACCTCCATCGAGGACGCGGTGGACGCCCGGATCGACGGCGGCGAGGAGCGCGAGCCGGCCGTCGAGCGGACACTTCTGGACCTGGGCGACCCGGACCGGCTGGCCGACGGCTACGCGGAACGGCTGCCCCATCTGATCGGGCCGGAGTTCTACCCGGTGTGGCGGCGGCTGCTGGTCACGCTGGTGTCGACGGTGCTGCCGATCGTGGTGATCGTGGCCGTCGTGCTCCGGGTGCTCGACGGCGCGAGTTTCGGTGAGGTGATCGGCACCGTCTTCGGGACACTGTTCACGGTCGGGGCGCATCTGGTGTTCTGGGTGACGCTGACGTTCGCGATCATCGAGCGGGCCGGGGTCGGGCGGGGCGAGTTGCGGGGGCGCCCGTGGTCGCTGGACGATCTGCCACGGTACGAGCCCGGCGTGATGACTCCCGGGCAACTGGCGGCGGCGGTGCTGTGGCCGGTCCTGGTGATCGCCGCTCTGGTGCTGCAGCAGTTCGCGTTCACCGAGCAGCCGGTGCTGACCCCGGCGAACTGGACGTTCTGGTGGCCGTACCTGATCGTGGTCTTGCTCTTGGAAGGTCTCTACGCGGTGTGGCTCTTCCGACGCGGATCGTGGGGGCACACGGTGACTGTCGTGAACGCGGTCCTGGCGGCCCTGTTCGCCGGTCCGATCGTGTGGCTGGCGGCGACCGGCGCCTTCTTCAACCCGGAGTTCCTCACGACGCTGAACTGGGGCACCGCCGACCCGGAGCGCTGGCTGACCAACGCGGTGATCATCCTCGCGGTGGCCGGCGCCGTGTGGGACGTGGCCGAGGTCGCGATCCGCACCGAACGGGCCCGCCGGGGCCTGCCGACCCGAGTCCCCGGAACCGGCCGCGAGTTCACCGCTCCCCTGTCCTGACCGCTCCGGTGATCGCGATCGCCGCAAGCGTGGCCGGAAGACCTCAGGTGGGTGTGGGGGATGCCGATTCTCGCGGCACCACCGGAGATGGCCCCGGCTGACGAGCCGGTCCGACAACCGCACACGGACGAGCGGGAAGGACCCGACCCCCCATGAGCAAGCTGATACAACTCCCCGTCCCGGTACGGAACGACCGGTGGAAGCCGTCGAACCCGCTGCTGGAGAGTGTGATCCGGAAGTACATCGACGAGGCCAGGAACGAGGTCTGCGACACCACCGGCAGTGCCGGAACGCTGGTCGGCGGTGGCATGGTTCTGGTGGCGCTGGGGATCATCCTGTCGGCCGGAAGCGGGAATCCGCTGCTGGCGGTCATGGTCGTGGTGGCGCTCGCGCTGGGCGGTCTGGCGTACACCGGGGTGAAGGCACCGCCGTTGCGGCCGGATCCGTTGCAGATCCTGGCGCCGATGGGCGGTCCGGGCAACCTGCCGGCCGGCTATCTGGTGCACCCGCTGGCGTGGCAGGCGGGGTTGCCGCACTACCTGGCCGGGATTCCGGAGCGGCGGCTGCGGATCGCCGTCGACCTCTGCCGGGACCACCCGGGGGCGGTCACCGATCTGCTGCGGCTGGTGGAACGGGCGGAACGGCATGTGGCCGAGCACAAGCCGGGCCGGGACTTCAGCCCGGCGGGGCGGCTGCACGAGGTGCAGAAGTTCGCGACCCGGATGGTCGAGTACCAGGTCCGGCGGGTTCCGGCGCTCACTCAGGGCTGAATCGGCGGAACTGTCCGCCAGTTACCGGTGTGCGAGCCCGAGTATCGGAAAAAGAGGCCCTGACACTCATGATCAAGATATGCATTCGGTAGCCGGTCACATGGAACTCACGCCGGGGCAGCAGGATCGGATCCGCGGCCTTCTCGAGGAGGCGCTGCGGGAAGCCGCCCGCGCCGCCCTCGAACGGCATGACGCGGCGGCGGTCAGCGAGTTCGTCGCTGACCGCCGCCGCGCGCTGGAACGGATGTCACCCGGTGCCGCGCACGATCCCCAGGACGTGCTGGACCAGGACGGAGAGGGCGGCGGGGTCGGCGAGCAGCGTTGACACCCGCTCGCGATCCGGTCCATGGTCGATTTCGCCCGCTCCGCCCAGGAAGAGCGTGGTGAGCACCTCGATGACGGCCAGGGTCGGGTCGTCGCCGCGCCGCAGCTGCGTCTGAAGGGCCAGGACGGCGGGACCGGCCAGATCACCGATCCGCGCCTGGAGGACCTCGGCGGGATCGGTGGCGAGCAGCGGCCGGGGTTCGCCGGCGGGGGCGCCCTGACGCCGCCGGTGACCGTCGACGGCGGTTTTCTGCGCGCTGCGGGCCAGCCAGCCCTCCAGATCACTGATCGGCGCGGTGGCGGACATCAGGTGGTCGATCACCGTCTCGAGATCGTCCTGGAAACCGTCGAGGCAGGTGTCCTCCATCTGGTGCGGGCCGTGGCCGCACGCGTTGTGGCCACGGTTGCGGGCGACCCGGCGGGTGATCACGTCGTAGACGATCGGGTAGGCCACCTCGAAAGCGGCCGGAAGCAGCCTGCGCCGTTCCTGGGTGCTGAGCGCCCCGAGCAGTCCTTCGGCGGCCAGATGCCGCAGCCGGGCCCGGTCCTCGACGGCACCGTCACGCCGGCGTGGAACGCGTGGCCGCAGGGCCGGACCGGTGTTCGAACGCGCACGGGAGAGCGACGACGTCTTGTCGGCACTGTCGGTGATCCCATCCCCCCAAATCATCGAACCATCCTGGCGTCTGCCGTTTGAGGATTGCGGCCCTTGAGTGGCCAGCTTTCTGGCCGTCGCGGTGGCCACCGCAACGCCACGGCGGGTCCGGCACAGACATGGACTACGGTCTGTCTGTGCCCGACTCCGATCTGTACCAGGAGCTGAAGAGACTCCGCAGAGGGCGGGGTGTGGACCGGCCGGATCTGGGCCGCTACATCGGCCCGGAGACCCGCCGCCGATGCCGTCTCGGTTCCGGGGACCGGGAGTCGCGGGTGCGCGCCGCGGTGGTGACGATGCTCGCCGAACTGGCCGCCGGGCTCGCTCCGGACCTGCGGAAGGCGGCCGAGCTGGCGTTCGGGCTCGACCGGGAGTTCCGGCTGACCACTCTGGCCGAACGGGAGAGCCGGCTGGCCGATCTGCAGAGGGTTTCGGTGCGGACCGCCCGGCGCCGGATGAACGAGGCCCTGGCCGCGCTGGCGGTGGCCGGTGAGGACGCGCCGGAGCCGGCCGACGATCCGGCGGCCGGTTCGGGCTGGCGGGTGTCGTCGCTGCGGGTGCTGTTCCGGTTGGACACCCACACCCCCGAGTTGTACGAGATGCGCACCATCACCGCCACCCGGGAGATCGACGAGATCACCATCCGGATCGGCCTGCCGGAGGCCCCGGCCGGGGTCGGCGCGGCCGAGGTGGACGCCCTGTTCGGTGCCCGGATCAGCGCGGTGGAGCCGCGTAACGGCGCGAGCAGCCAGAAGGTGGTGCTCCGGTTGCCGGAGCGGATGCTGCCCGGCGACGTCCACGAACTGTGGTTGCGGGTGGTGCTGCCGCCGGGCCAGCCGACCTGGCCGCACTACGCGATCGTGCCGCTGGACCCGTGCGAGTCGGGGACGGTGCGGGTCAGGTTCGGGGCGGAGCTGCCGGACGAGGTGTGGCTGATCGACGAGGTGCCGTACACCGATCTGCGGGAGCCCCCGGAGAAACGGGCGCTGATCCAGCCGTCCGCTCTGGGCGAGGTGACGCGGGAGTTCCACGGGCTGCGCGAGGGGTACGGCTACGGCATCGCCTGGACCCCGTTCTAGATCCACTCCGCCTGTTCGGTGAGGGCCCGCAGGCCGGCCTCGTCCAGCACGACTATCCGCCGGTAGCCGGTGCGCACCAGACCGGCCCGGCGCAGGTCACGCAGCGCCCGCTGGACGGTGTCCTCCCGTGCCCCGATCAGTGACGCCAGTTCGGTCTGGCTCAGCTCGACCCGGATCTGCACGCCGTCGCCGACCGCCTCACCACAGCTGGTGGCGATGTCGAGCAGCACCCGGCCGAGCCGTACCTGGACCGGGAACGCGGTGAACTCGGTGCGGCGCCGGTTGGCCCAGTGCAGCCGCCGCCCCACCGCGACGGTGAGCTGGGTCGCGACGGTCGGGTGCTCGTTGACGAACCGCAGGAACCCGGCCTGCCGGATCACCGTGGCGACCACGTCACCGCAGGTGGTGACGGTGGCGACGCGGCCGTTGCCGGTGAGGGCGGCGAACTCGCCGACCAGGTCGCCGGGCAGCCGGATGGCGAGCAGCCGGGGTGCGCCTCCGACCGTGGTGGTGACTTTGACGTGGCCCTGCCGGATCACCTCGACCTGGGTGTCCTGCCGGCCTTCGACGAGCAGGTGCCGACCGCCGGGGACCTTACGGGTGGTGCCGAGACTCAGCAGTTCGTCGCGTTCGGCGTCGCTGAGCAGCGTCAGGAAGGACCCGGGAGCCCAGGCCGGATCGACTTCAATCACCATGGTGGACACCTGTCGCTGTGGTGGCGGCCCGGAACTCGGAGATATCCGGAATCTCCGGCCCTGGTGTGCGATCGGATGCCGCCATGGAATCACATCGATAGACGATCATCCGGCCGTCTCCAGGACGGCGGCCACGATCCGGGCGACCCGGTCCGGTTCGGTGAGGTCGCCGAGGATCCCGGCGATAGGGTCGGCCACGGAGTGCGGCACCTGCTCGAGGGTGCCGGCACCGGCGCCGCCGAAGATCGTCCGGATCACCTCGACGACCACCGGACCGGCGGCCTCGCCTCGGCCGATCCGGTCGGCGATCACCCGGACCGCGGCACCGGCCAGGTCACGCAACTCCGACTCGATCCGGTCGGCGGCGTCGCCGGGTGCCAGCGGGAACAGCGGTTCGCCGTACGAGTCGGTGGCCATCGCCACCACCGGCGGCTGTTTGGCGCCGAGCGGGCGTTCCACGTAGGACTCGAACCATTTCGGGTGCGTGCGCATCACCGACAGCACCTCCTCGATCTCCCGGCCGACCGTGACCGGGTCGCTGCCCGTCCAGTCCCCGGTGGCCAGGCCACGTTTCTGGGACCACGACTCGACCGGCCACAACCGTCCGCCGGCAGTGCCGCTGGTGCCGGCCCAGGTCAGGATGTCGGTGGCCAGGGCAGTGAGCCACGGGTCCCGGTCCAGCCCGGTCACCAGCCAGCCGGGCAGCCGGGGCCGCTGCAGGGCGCCGCGCGCACCCCGGCGGCGGCGGTGCGCGTTCACCGTCGCGGCGTTGAGCCGGGGCGTGATCCAGGCCTCCAGCTGGCGGATCGGCTGCCGGGCGTGGCCGAGCAGGTCGTCGACGACCGCTTCGACGTCGTCGTGGAACCGGTCCAGGCATTCGTCGGCCAGGTTGCCGACGCCGGTGGCGCAGACGCTGTGCCCGCGCTGCCGTTCGAACCGGCACGTCACCCGGGCGAACACGATCGGCCACACCAGTTCGTAGGCGGCGGCGACCAGGCCGCCACGTTCCGGGCCCGCCGCTGTCACGGCGAGACGGCCGGTGGCGGCGAGTTCCCGCAGCCGCACCACCGGGCTGGGCGAGATGACCACCGTGGACTCCTTCCGACATTCGGAAGCTTGCTCCAAACGACCTCCGCCGGGGAGACGCCGAAGACCGGAAGGACCGTCCGAGGCACGAATCGACATGATCGGCGGAGACCGCCCTCCGGTGGACAGTCGACCCATTCCGGCTAATCCTCGCGTGTATGGAGGCGCCGACGCGTGCACGGAGGCGCCGGCCGTCCAAGCGCAGGCGCTGTCCGTCAGATACGAACGTGAATACCCGGAGCGCGCTGGCGCTGTTCCTGCTGATCGTCTTCGCCGGCGCCCTGCCGGCTCGGGCGGCTCCGGAACCGGCTCCCGCTCCGGTTCTCAACGAGATCTACTCCGCGCTGGGTGTCGATGCGGTGGCGGCGGACCACGTGGTGCTGGTGGACGTGTCCGGTTCCCTGCGGGGTGCCCGGTACGCGTCCCTGCGCCGGAGCCTGACCAGGTATTTCACGACTCTCGCCCCGGAGGACTTCGTCACGCTGATCCCGTTCGGCGGGGACGCGACGGCCACCACCCGGCAGGTCGGCCGGGAACCCGGATCGTTGACCGCCAGGCTCCCGGCGGAGGCGGACCGGCCGCACACCGACATCGGCGCGGCCCTGGAGAAGGCGGTCACCACGCTCGCCCGCAGCGGTGCTCCGCCGCTGGCAACCGTGCTGCTGCTGACCGACGGGCCGCACGACCCGGGGCCCGGCAGCGCCTACCCGCTGACTCGGGGAAACGGCTGGAACGTACTCGCCCGGCGGGCTGCCGGACTGGACAAGACCTCGCTGGCGGCGTACGCCGTGCCGCTCTCCGGAGGGACCGGCGCGGACCTGTTGACGAAGGTCTTCCCGCACGCCCGGGTCCTGGCCCCGACGCCGGCCGACCGGCTCACCACGCCGTTGGCGCGGGCCGGGGCGGCGGCCCGGGCCGCCAAGGCCCGCACCCTCCTGACGGAGGAGATCACCCTGCCGGTCACGGTCTCCTGGCCGCTTCCGGCCGGCGGTGCGGGCCGGACGATTGCGGCGGTACGGGTGGAGTCGCCGATGCCGCACGTACCGCTGATCCTGGAGAACGTGTCGGTGAGCAGCGACAACCCCAGCGTGTCGGTGCGGGTGCCGTCGGGTCCGGCCGAGTTGCCGCCGGGACGCGAGATCACCCTCCCGGTGACGATCGACTGGAACGCCGGCCCGGTGGCCCTCGCCCCACGCAGGACCGTGCGGGACCGGGTCACCCTGCGCCTGTCCGCCACCGTCTCCTCACCCTGGACTCCGGTCCTGACCGGCGATCTCGGTCTCACGCCGCGGTTCGCGCTGGCCGCCGCGCCGGGCGAACGGGAACTGACCGCCCAGCGCGGCAGTCTCTGGCGGTGGCTCGGGGCGCTGCTCCTGACCGTCCTCCTGGTGGCCGCCCTGCTGGTGCCGGCTCTGCACCGGCGGCACAGCACCACGGCGCATTCACAGGAATCGATTCGCCCGCTAACTTCACCTGACGTGATTGCGTGACCACCCTACGTCAGGAGGGTTCGATGCGTTCGTCCGTTCGCCGAGGCGTCGCCGCTGCGGCCGCCGTCGTCCTGTCCACCTTCGGGATCGTCTCGGGAGCCCAGGCCGCCCCGCCGGAGGCCGCCGTGCTGGCGGTGCCCGGGGCCGAAGTGGTTCCGGACAGCTACCTCGTCGTACTCAAGCCGGGCAAGGTCAGCCGGACCGGCGCCGCCGAACACGACGCGACCGTGCTCCGGTCGTACCGCAAAGCCTTCAACGGTTTCGCCGCCACCCTGACGGCGCGCCAGGCGCGTGGGTGACCGCGAACGCCGTCAAGCCCGCGGTGGCGAACATGAGCCTCGGCGGCGGCGCCGACACGGTCCTGGACAACGCGGTCAGCGCGTCGATCGCCTCGGGAGTCTCCTACTCGATCGCGGCCGGCAACGGTTTCCTCGACCTGTTCGCGCTGGACGCCTGCACCCAGTCACCGGCCCGGGGACCGGCTCACCGAATCGGCTCCTCTACACCGGCGCGTTCTAGCAGCCACGCGGTGACGGTCGCGGCGTCGTCGGGACGGGCGATCCCGTACCCCTGAGCCAGGTCGCAGCCGAAGACCCGGAGCCGCTCGAAGATCTCCATGTCCTCCACTCCCTCGGCGATGATCCGCATGCCGAGGGAGTGGGCGAGACCGACGGTGCTCTGCACGATCGCGGCACTGCGCGGGTCGGTGCCGCAGCGCACCACGAAACTCCGGTCCAGTTTGAGATCGTCGACCGGCAGCACCTGCAGATAGCTGAGGCTGGAGTACCCGGTGCCGTAGTCGTCGACGGCGATCCGCAGACCCATGTCCCGCAGCCGGCCGAGCTGCACCAGCGCGGTGTCGGCGTCGGTCATCAGCACACTCTCGGTCACCTCCAGTTCGATCGCGGTCGTCGGCACCCCGAACCGGAGCAGCAGTGCCGACACCTGGTCGGGGAAGTCCGGGTCCCGCAGGTCCGACACCGACAGGTTGACCGCCACCGGCACCGGCAGGCCCTGGTCCTGCCAGCGGCGGCTCTGCCGGCACGCCATCTCCAGCACGGTCGTGGTGATCCGGCCCATCAGGTCGGCGCTCTCCGCGGTGTAGAGGAACGCGTCCGGGTAGACCAGCCCGTGCACCGGATGCTGCCAGCGCACCAGCGCCTCCATCCCGATCACCCGGCGGGCGTCGTCGACGGTCACCTTCGGCTGGTAGTGCAGCACCAGTTCGCCCCGGTCCAGGCCGGTGCGCAGCTCCTCCAGCATGGTCAGGCGGGCCTTCGCGTGGTCGTCGAGGCCGGTGGCGAAGACCGGGCCGCCACCGTGACCGTTCTTCGCCGCGTACATCGCCACGTCGGCGCGGCGCAGCAGGGTGGACCGGTCGGAACCGTCGTCGGGATGCACGGCGACGCCGATGCTGGCGTCCACGTGCAGGTCCACCTCCGGCAGGACGAAAGGCTCGCGGAGGGTACGCAGCACCGCGGCCACGATCCCGGCCGCCTCCTCCCGCCCCGCCCCCGGCATGACCAGCCCGAACTCGTCACCACCGAGCCGGGCCAGCAGCACGTCGGTCCCGAGCGACTCCCGCAGCCGGGCCCCGACCAGCCGCAGCAGACTGTCCCCCACGTCGTGGCCGAAGCTGTCGTTGACCTCTTTGAACCGGTCCAGGTCCAGGTACGCGACGGCGAGCCGGGAACCGCCGCCGGCCAGCTCGGTCTCCAGCCTCTCCACGAAACAGCGGCGGTTCGCCAGGCCGGTCAGCTCGTCGGTGCGGGCCTGCCGGCGGGCGGTGCCCAGCGCCTCCGCGGTCCGGATGCTCGCGGCCATCCGGACGATCGCCGCGGTGACCGCCGCCCCGGACAGCCAGCTGGTGAGTTTCTCCACGTCGTGGGTGGTGAGCGCGGCCCACATCAGCACACCCAGGCAGATCACCGCGAGGGCCATCGGGATCGCGGTGCTCAGCCACAGGCTCGGCTGTCCCGCCCAGGTCCGGCCGAACGGCTGCCCGGCGGCCAGCGCCAGAATCAGCAACCCGATGATCCACAGCACGTCCAGCACCGACGGCACCGGGTCGGCGCCCTGCCACAGCAGCACCATGTTGGCGGTGTCCAAGGCCGCGAACAGCCCCATCCCGCCGAGCAGCAGACCCGTCACCCGGTCGGCCCGCCAGCCGCACAACGCCAGCGCGCCGAGCAGGCAGCCGGTCACCGCGATGTCGCAGAGCGGGTAAGCGGCGTTGACGACCATTCCGGCCGGGGTGCTGTGCGGTGCCGGTTCGACGACGGCCAGCACCGCGATCGACACCAGCGCCGACACGGCCGCCGCGGCGATCACGCCGTCCAGCAGGGCCGGGACGCTGACCACCGGCAGGCGGTGCCGCAACAGCATCACCAGGGCGACCCCGAACGCCGGATAGAACGTCAGCCACAGCGCGTCGGCCGGAGTGACGAGCGGTTCCGGGTCGAGTTGCCGGACGAACAGGTACCAGTACAGGTTGCCGGCCCCGTAGGAGATCATCCCGGCGGCGAGGAAACCCCAGGCCCTGCGGACCGGACCGGGCGAACGGCGGGCGCGAGCCGCGACCATCAGGCCGGGCAGCAGATAGCAGACGTTGTAGAGCACCCCGGCGAACACGGTGTCCCCGATCGCCGACCCCAGATCGGTGAGGACGCAGACCACCGCCTCGACCGTGACCAGGGCGGCCAGCGTCCACCACGCCGCTCTCTCACGCCGTGACATCCCCGCGAACAGGCCACCCAGCCGCACCTCCGACCTATCGGAGCCGACCGCCGGATCTTGAGGTGTTGCGGTTACCGGAGCCGCCCGCTCGGACGGCAGGGTCCCCGCCGGACCGCCCCCGGATCGGCGCTGATCCGCACGTCCAGTTGCTGATGGGCCGGCAGCCGGGTGCCGTGGGCGTCCAGATGCACGGTCGCCACCACTTCGACGGTGTCCCCGGCGGGCAGGGTGATGCGGGTCCCCGGCGGCGCGACCACGTCCGGCGGGCACAACAGGGTGGTCCCGTGGTCGTGCCGGGCGACCACACACGGCCCGATCGGCACCGGTTCCCGGCCGGGCGCCTCCACCCGGACGGTGATCGGCTCGCCGACATGCCGCAGAGCGAATTCGAGCCAGTTCACAACATCAAGATTGCCCGGTCCGGTCCACTCCAACCCCGGCGTTCAGGAAAGTATCGATCACGGATCGGAACGGAACCGGCTGCTCGGCCCACGGGCGGTGCCCGGATTCGGCCAGGATCTCCAGGTGCGCGCCGGGATGAGCGGCGGCCACCACTCGGGCCGGAGCGGTTCCGATCATGCCGTCCGAGGCGCCGGCGAGCACCAGGACCGGCGCGGGCACCGAGCCGGGACGGGCGGTTCCCGAGTAGAAGGCCTCGCGGTACCACCGCAGCGGGTTGCCGTGCGCGGCGACGTAGTGGGAGCGATGCGCCGGGCTCCAGCGGTGCCAGTGGAACGGGACCAGCCGGGCCTGCGCGAACGGGCTCCGGTCACCGACCGCCGCGGCGGCCCCCGGGTACCACGGTTCCGAGGATCGGGCGGCCCGGATCCCGGCCAGTTCCGCGGGGTCGACGTCCCGCCCGGCCCGGCCGATCGGGGTGACCAGGATCAGGTTCCGGACCCGGGCGGGAAACCGGACGGCGTACTCCTGCGCGGTCAGCGCACCCGCCGAATGCGCCAGCAGATCGATCCGCGCCAGGCCGAGATGGACCCGCAGCGCCTCCACGTCACCGGCTTGCGCCGTGAACGACACCGTCGCCGGGTCCGGCGGCACCTCGGACCGCCCGCCGCCCCGCGCGTCGGCCAGGATCAGCGTCCGGGTCGCCGCCAGGCCACCGAGATCCCCCAGGTACCGCACGTCCATACCGGGCCCGCCGGGCAGCACCACCAGCGGCGGCCCGGCACCCACCACGTCGTAGAAGAGGCTCAGCCCGTCGCGGGCCCGGTACCGGGGCATCCGGGAATCCTCCCAGACGCGGTCCCGGGCGCGGGCCGAGGACAACCGGGCGCGGCCTGGGGGGCCGCGCCCGGAGTGATCAGATCCGGTCGGCGGCGATGAGGAGGTAGTGGAAGCTGCCCTCCTGGTAGGCGGTCAGGAAGGCCTCTTCGATGCCGGTGGCCACTTCGGATTCGGCGCGCAGTTGCCAGTACGGGATGGTCGCCTCGGTCAGGTCCACGACGTTGATCGGGACCAGGCCGTTGGCCGCCAAGGCCTGGAAGTAGTCGCTGCGCGGGTGGATGTCGCAGGTGTAGTGCTCGTTGATCTTGCTGACGGCCTTCGAGCGCAGGCCCTTGACGTCGTTGGCGCAGCCGGTGATGCAGACGTAGCGGCCGCCGAACTTCAGCAGACGGGCGAACTCGCCGTAAAGTTTGTGCAGGTCGACATACATGGTGGTCTCGTTGGTCCAGATCGCCTGGCGGGTGTCGGACGGCAGCTGGGTCTGCAGCATGTTGCGGAAGTGGAAGCGGACCCGGTCGCTGACGCCGCGGCGGGCGGCCTGTTCGTTGGCGAAACCGACCTGGTATTCGGAGATCGAGACGCCGTCCACCTCGCAGCCGAAGCGCTGGTTGGCCATGATGCTGGTGCCGCCGCGGCCGGAACCGCCGTCCAGGATCATGTCGGTGGGCCGGATCGGTCCCAGATGGTCGAGCAGCAGGTCGGCCTGGGCGGATTCCAGGCGGTGCAGTTCGGCGATGATCCGCTTCTCACGGGTCTCGGCGGGGCCGTCCAGGACCGACGGATCGTACGGGCCCACGCCGTAGTGGTGGTGGTACAGGTCGTCGACCTCGCCGAGGCGCAGGTTCACCGGGTCGTCCTGGTTGGTGTTCCAGTAGTTGGCGACGGACTTCTCGAAGTCGGTACGCAGGATCGTGCTGGTCATCGTGTACTCCCGTGGTTGTGGTAGCGGCCGGTGGTGGCGTGCCAGCGCCGGCTTCCGCCGACCCAGGCCCAGGTGTCCGCGAGGAACCGCCGCAGGTTCGGTGAACCGACGGCGCTGAGCTGGGTGGCCAGGCCGACGAAGTCGTGCATCAACTCGTTGTGGATCTCGACGGTCCGGGCCAGTGCCTCGGCGCCGGAGAGTCCTTCCTGCAGGGACAGCACCCGCGGCAGGTTGTAGTCGGTGTCCGACTCCGCAGGGCCCGAGTGCAGGTCGTTGACGAGTACCGCGGCGTTGCCGGCGGTGGTGAAGGCGCGGCGTACGTCCGGGTGGTAGAACTCGTGGGCCGGCAGTTCGTAGCCGGCCAGCACGTCGATCAGGATCATCGGCGGCAGATAGCTGTTGAGGTGGCGCTGGACCAGGTACTCCCAGACCGGTGGCGTACGCCGGTTGACGTGCCAGTCCGCCTCCTGGGTCCAGGCCAGGAAGAGGATCGCCATCTGGTGCTGGAAGCGGCCCATCTGCGACGGGGACGCGTACCGGCCCAGATGTTCGACGGCGCTGCGGAACGCCTCCGAGATCGGTTGCAGCCGGTGGTAGGCGTCCATGTCGGCGGCGTACCGCGGCACCAGCCGCGCCGGGTCGATCATGCTGAGCAGCCGGGACAGCCGGGAGCCGACGACCGCCGGGTCGGCGCCCAGTTCGATCTCGTCGACGTAGTAGTCGTCGGTGGCCCACTCGGCGACCAGGCATTTCGAGGCCATCAGCAGGCGGTCCGGGTCGTTGACCGCCGGGTGGGCGAGCATCATGTACCGGCCGAACCCGTACGACCGCAGTTTGTCCAGTCGCCCCTCATAGATCCCGACCTGCCGGGCCCAGTCGACGAGCATGTCGTCGACCAGGTCGCCCAGCGCGGGGTCGTCCCGGACCGCGTCGGGGCA
>NZ_LT629758.1:7040000-7337500 GCF_900104725.1 Actinoplanes derwentensis | reverse complement strand
CTTTTAGTCGCATGTTCTAGACCCGAAGCGGAGTGATCTAGCCATGGGCAGGTTGAAGCGTGGGTAAGACTGCGTGGAGGACCGAACCCACCAACGTTGAAAAGTTGGGGGATGACCTGTGGTTAGGGGTGAAAGGCCAATCAAACTCCGTGATAGCTGGTTCTCCCCGAAATGCATTTAGGTGCAGCGTCGCGTGTTTCTTGCCGGAGGTAGAGCACTGGATGGTCTAGGGGGCCCACAAGCTTACTGAAATCAGCCAAACTCCGAATGCCGGTAAGTGAGAGCGCGGCAGTGAGACTGCGGGGGATAAGCTTCGTAGTCGAGAGGGAAACAGCCCAGATCGCCAGCTAAGGCCCCTAAGCGTGTGCTAAGTGGAAAAGGATGTGGGATCGCATTGACAACCAGGAGGTTGGCTTAGAAGCAGCCACCCTTTAAAGAGTGCGTAATAGCTCACTGGTCAAGTGGTTCCGCGCCGACAATGTAGCGGGGCTCAAGCACACCGCCGAAGCTGTGGCATTCATACTTTACTTCGCTTCACTCTTCGTGAGTGTTGTGCAGGTGTGTGGATGGGTAGGGGAGCGTCGTATGGCGGGTGAAGCGGCGGAGTGATCCAGCCGTGGACGCCATACGAGTGAGAATGCAGGCATGAGTAGCGAATGAAGGGTGAGAACCCCTTCCGCCGGATGACCAAGGGTTCCAGGGCCAGGCTAATCCGCCCTGGGTGAGTCGGGGCCTAAGGCGAGGCCGAGAGGCGTAGTCGATGGATAACGGGTTGATATTCCCGTACCCGCAAAGAAGCGCCCAAGACGAACCTCGTTGTACTAACTACTTGATCAATTCAATGGCTTCGGCCGGCGATGCGGGAGACTAGGACCTCAGCGGGTAGTAGTTTAGCGATGGGGTGACGCAGGAAGGTAGATGATCCCGGCCGGTGGTTGTGCCGGGGTAAGCGTGTAGGACGTACCGTAGGCAAATCCGCGGTGCATATAGTCTGAGACGTGATGCCGAGCCGTTCTGGTGAAGTCATTGATCCTATGCTGCCGAGAAAAGCCTCTAGCGAGCTTTGAGCGGCCCGTACCCTAAACCGACACAGGTGGTCAGGTAGAGAATACCAAGGCGACGGGTGAACTGTGGTTAAGGAACTCGGCAAATTGCCCCCGTAACTTAGGGAGAAGGGGGGCCGGACGCGTGAAGCCACTTGCTGGTGGAGCGTGGTATGGCCGCAGAGAGCAGGGGGAAGCGACTGTTTACTAAAAACACAGGTCCATGCCAAGTCGTAAGACGATGTATATGGACTGACGCCTGCCCGGTGCTGGAACGTTAAGGGGACCTGTTAGCCCGTGAGGGCGAGGCGGAGAACTTAAGCGCCAGTAAACGGCGGTGGTAACTATAACCATCCTAAGGTAGCGAAATTCCTTGTCGGGTAAGTTCCGACCTGCACGAATGGCGTAACGACTTCCCCACTGTCTCAACCACAGGCCCGGCGAAATTGCAGTACGAGTAAAGATGCTCGTTACGCGCGGCAGGACGGAAAGACCCCGGGACCTTTACTATAGCTTGACATTGGTATCTGAATTTAATTGTGTAGGATAGGTGGGAGCCGGTGAAGCTCGGACGCCAGTTCGGGTGGAGGCAATGTTGAAATACCACTCTGTTGGGTTTGGGTATCTAACTTGCGGCCCTGATCGGGTCGAGGGACAGTGTCTGGTGGGTAGTTTAACTGGGGCGGTTGCCTCCTAAAGGGTAACGGAGGCGCCCAAAGGTTCCCTCAGCCTGGTTGGCAATCAGGTGTTGAGTGTAAGTGCACAAGGGAGCTTGACTGTGAGACTGACGGGTCGAGCAGGGACGAAAGTCGGGACTAGTGATCCGGCACTTGCGAGTGGAAGCGGTGTCGCTCAACGGATAAAAGGTACCCCGGGGATAACAGGCTGATCTTCCCCAAGAGTCCATATCGACGGGATGGTTTGGCACCTCGATGTCGGCTCGTCGCATCCTGGGGCTGTAGCAGGTCCCAAGGGTTGGGCTGTTCGCCCATTAAAGCGGTACGCGAGCTGGGTTTAGAACGTCGTGAGACAGTTCGGTCCCTATCCGCCGTGCGCGTTGGATACTTGAGAAGGGCTGTCCCTAGTACGAGAGGACCGGGACGGACGAACCTCTGGTGTGCCAGTTGTTCCGCCAGGAGCATGGCTGGTTGGCTACGTTCGGAAGGGATAACCGCTGAAAGCATCTAAGCGGGAAGCCTGCTTCGAGATGAGGTATCCCACCACCTTGAGTGGGTAAGGCTCCCAGCTAGACTACTGGGTTGATAGGCCGGAGATGTAAGCACGGTAACGTGTTGAGTTGACCGGTACTAATAGGCCGAGGGCTTAACCACCCTAAATTTTGTGCTTAGCGTCCACTGTGTGATTCACAGCAAACGAACAACCACCCCGATCCGGAGAAGTCCGGTCCTCGGGTTGCTGGTTGATGTTTCGCTGATGGCTGTTTCGGTGGTCATAGCGGAGGGGAAACGCCCGGTTACATTCCGAACCCGGTAGCTAAGCCCTCCAGCGCCGATGGTACTGCACTCGTGAGGGTGTGGGAGAGTAGGACGCCGCCGGACTCAAACGTATGGAAAGGCCCACCCGGGTGACCGGGTGGGCCTTTTCTGCATTCCCCGTTCGGTGCTTCTGAGGATGCCTGTGATGGTTGTATACCGGTCTCTGCCCAAGACTGCTGGACTGCTTCTGCTCGCGTTTGTTCTCGTCGGTGCTAGTGGCTGGATGATTTCGGCCGGCGGCTTGTTCCAACAGGTTGTCGGAGTGGTGGGGGTGCTGTTCTTCGGGTTCGGGGTGTTCATCCTGGGGCGGCAGCTTCTTCGCCGGGAACCGGTGATCGAGGTGAACTCGGCGGGGATGCGGGACGTTCGGCTGTCGAAGCAGGTGGTGCCTTGGACGGTGGTTCGGGGCGTGCGGCAGGTCAACTTGCAGAAGCAGCGGTTTGTGGCGCTGGATCTGGAGCCGACGTTCGAACGGGGCTATCTCGCCGGGGCCAGCCGGGTCATGCAGCGGATCAACCAGGGGGCCGGGTGGGCTGGGGTGCACGTCAGCACTTCGGCGCTGGCGGTGTCGTTCGACCAGCTCTACGACACGATTCTTCGAGAGTGGCAGGCAGTCGCGCTGGGCGATGATCCGGTCGGTGGTGCGGGAGGACGGTAGCGGCGAAGCCGAGAGGCTGCCGGTGTGTTTGTGGAAGGTGTAGGCGTACAAGAAAAGGGCCTGATCTGCCGTTGGGGAACGGTGGAACAGGCCCTTTCGTGTGTCTAGGAGCCCAGGCCCAGGGAACGCCAGTCGACGAACTTGAAGTTGGTGTTGGTGCGGCCCTCGTCGGGGGTGTTCTCGCCGTCGTGGAGGACCAGGAGGCCCTTCGGGTAACCGGGAAGCGCTACCGAAGTCACCGCGGCGCCGTCGGAGTGCTGGACGCCGTCGGTCTTTTTGCCGTCCACCACCGAGAAGATGGTGACCGGCTTGTTGGTGCGGCGGTCGTAGACGAAGAATCGGCTGTCGCCCTGGCTGGAGACGATCAGGTAGCCGTCGCGTTTTCCGGTGGGGTAGATGGTCGCGCCTTCGACGTCGGCGGTGATGCGGCCGCCGAAACCGTTGGTGTATTCGACGGTGCATTCCTCCGACTCGGGGTCGAAGGTGGCAGGCTGGCCGAATTCGCGGACCCGTTCGACGATTCGGGGAATGCTGCTGAACGTGCCGCCGGCCAGGTTGATGCGCCAGAGCGCGACGTCCTCTTGGGCGACGTAGAGCACGCCCGCCTCGGCGTCCACGACCATGCCCTCGACCTGCGGGTCCTCGCCGGGTTCGGTGCACGGCGACCAGGTGCTGCCGTCGGGGAGGCGGAACTCGCGCGGCAGGTCCAGGGTGTCGGTGGTGCGGTAGGTGACCTTGCCGTTCTTCTCTTCGAGGCGGAAGATCCCCAGCCGGGTGCTGTGCCGACGGCTCACCACGGCGTAGCGGCCGTAGACGGCGACGCCGTACCCGGTGGCCTGCTCCTCGACCTCGGCCTGGTCCTTGGAGAACAGCAGTGGCGCCTCGGCCGAGGTGATGTCGGTGAGCCCAGACGCCTCGATCCGGTAGACGCGGAGTTTGTCCAGGCCGCGGTCGGTGACGACGGCTACGTCGACCTTGCGCTTGCCGAAGGTGAACCCGGTCAGGATGTCCACATTGTTGAAACGGCCGCCCTCGGGCGTGCTGATCGACTGGACCTCGCGGCCCTTCAGGTCGTAGACGCGCAGGCCGCCGTTCTTGGCCGTGCCGATGACCAGGCTGCGGGCCTTGTCGGCCTGGTTGACCCAGATCGCGGGATCGTCGGCGTTCGCGTCGGCGCCGTCCTCGTCGTCGAATAGTGCGGGGGTCTCCACGGCTGCCGTTATCTCGCGCGGTGCCCGCTGAGTGGCGAAAGCCGGCGTGCCGGCGGCCAGGGTCGTGAGGGCGACAAGAGCAGCGATGCCGGTAGTCCGTTGCATAGGACACGACGATCCCGGATCGACCTGGACATCGGGTGGATAGATGCTGAACACCGGCAAGGACGTTATCGATCCGTAACATGCGGGCGAGAACCATGCTCTCCGCGACCGCATCGCACCACATGACTGACCGACTTGAAAGGCTGGGAAAGATGCGACGCAGAATCATGGTTCTCGCGGCGGTGGCCGGTGTGGCCATCACGACCGGATGTGCCGATGCCCCGGAGAAGGTGGCCGGTGATGCCGCTCCGGTGGGCGCCGCCACCCCCACCGCGCCGGCTTCACCGAGCGCCTCACCCCGCCCGTCCGCCTCCGCCTCCCCCTCGGCGGTGTCGTCGTCCAGCCCGGTGGCCTCCAGGGAGCCGTCGCGGTCGCCGTCGTCCGCGGCGTCCGTGAGTGTGCTCGGGCCGACCGGTCTCGGCAGGCTCAAGGTCGGGATGACGAAGAAGGCGGCGCTGGCGACCGGCCTGGTCGAGGCCTCGGCGGAGGAGTCCCGGTGCGACTACTGGCGATTGAAGGCGGACCCGACCGGCGGGACGCTGATCACCGCGTCGTCGGCCCGGGGGATCATCGCCATCACAGTCACCGGCCGGATCGCTACTCCGGAAGGCATCCGGATCGGCAGCACCCTCGCCCAGGTGAAACGGGCCTACACCGACTTCACCATCCGTGCCGTCGACGCCGAAGGGGGATTCAACGGCACCGGTACGACGTACGCCGGGACCAAGGACGAGTACGCGAACGTGCACTACCGCTTCGGGTTCAAGGACGGCAAGGTCGGCGAGCTGGGCCTGGAGCACGACCGTCAGGACTGCTACGAGTGAGGCACGCGGAGTGTACGGAGGATGCCGTCGGTCCGGTCGGTGTCCCGGCTGCCCTGGCGGATCTGGAGATAGGCGCCCGGGTCGCCGGGGCGGGACAGGACCACCTCGTCGTACGAGACGGTGTCGCCGGCGCAACTGGTCCAGCGCTGCACCCGGCCGGTCATGCCGGCCGCCGCGATCGTGCGGTCCGGCTCCCGGAGGCATCCGGGATGGGTCGGGACGGTGGCCGTCGCACCCGGTGCCAGCAGCCCGGCGAACAGGCCGGGCGCGGTGTCCGAGGACAGGTCGGCGCTGATCTGCAGGCCCGGCTGGGAGGCGGCGGGCAGGCCCACCGCAGCGACGTTCCAACCGGCGTCCCGCAGCTGCCGGGCCCAGGCGCCGGGAACCGACACCGACACGGCGCCGGCCGCGTCGGTGACCCGGACCCAGCCGGGCGGGGTGCCGCCCACCACTGTCGCGCCACCGGTCTGAGCCAGCAGGGCCACCGCGAGCACGCTGCCCACACCGTTGCGTAGCAGTCGCAGGGCTCGGCTCGGAGTGACGGTGGTGGACGACGCGAGGGCAGTGGCGAAAGCGGCGGTCGACGGCCAGCGGCGGTCCCGGTCGGCGTCCAGCGCCCGCATCACCACCCGGTCCACCTCGCGGGAGACGCCGGCCCGCAACTTCGACGGCACGGTGGTGGCCCGACCGGCCTGCGGGGGACTGCCGGTCAACATCTGATAGGTCATCGCGCCGATGGCGTGCACATCGGCGCGCACGTCCAGGCCGCCGCCGGGAAGGAGCTGCTCGGGGGCCATGTAGCCGGGGGTGCCGACGACCACGGTGAACCCGGACGCGTGGGCGATCTCCTTCGCCAGGCCCAGGTCGGCGACGAGTAGCCGCTCGGCGCCGCGGACCGTGTCGAAGAGGACGTTCGACGGCTTCAGATCGCGGTGCAGCACACCCGAGTCGTGCAGGACGCTGACGGCACGGGCGATGTCACCGGCGGTGCGCAGTGCCGTCCGGACCGGCATCGGTCCCTGGTCGAGGCGGTCCTGGAGGGTGCCGCCGGCGGCGTAGGTCATCACCTGGTACGGGCGGCCGTCCGGCAGCTCACCGAAGTCGTGCACCCGGACCAGGCGCTCCGAATCGGCGCGGCGCAGCACCTGGGCCTCCTGCTCGAACCGGGCCCGGACGTCGGGGTGATGAGACCAGTTGTCGGCGAGGATCTTGATGGCCACCCGGGATTCGAGCAGGTCGTCCTCGGCGAGCCAGACGGTGGCGAAAGCTCCGGAGCCCAGGCGTCCGGTGATTCGATAGCGGCCGATCGTGTCGGGTACCTGCACGCTCTTATTATCAACGTCGGTGAATCGGGGGACGGGGACGACGTGCGAGACGAACAGGAAGAACTGGCCCGGAAGGCGTCCGCCGGTGACGGCGCGGCGCTCGAGACGCTGCTGGCCGTCATCCGGCCCGGGGTGCTGCGGCGGTGCGCGCGGTTCCTGCCGTGCTATCAGGACGCCGAGGAAGCCTGCCAGGACGTGCTCCTGCAGGTGGCGCGCAACATCGGCAGGTTCGAGGGACGTTCCCGGTTCAGCACCTGGCTGCATGTGATCATCGCGAACGGGTCGCGGCAGACGTACCGGACGTTGAAGCGGCGGGCCGCCGAGCGGGGGTACGCGGAGATGCCGGTGGACGTGGCCGACGCCCGGACCACGAGTGTCATCGCCGGGTCGCGGCTCGATCTGCTCGACGCCCTCGAACGGCTCGACGCGACACTCGCCGAGCCGATGGTGCTGCGGGACGTCTGCCAGCTGGACTACAAGGAGATCGCCGCGCACCTGGGGATTCCGGAGGGCACCGTGAAATCGCGGATCCATCTGGCGCGTGGCCGGGTGCGGGAGTACCTGCTCGCCGGGTAGCGCAGGCTGTTACGTGACCTATGTGGGCATCGCCCCGTCGGGCCGGTCGGCGACCGTCGCGGTGAACTCGATGATCGCCGACCCGGTCTGGACACCGCTTGGTGTCCGGTTCCCGCTCAACGGTTGTCGGGGAACTCCAGTACCGCCTGGATCTCCTGGCGCCGACGGGCACCGAGATCGGTCAGCAGCGCCGGTGCCTCGTCGAACGGGACCACCGCGGTGATCAGGTGGCGGCGGATCGCCTCGCCGTCGCGCTGCAGCAGGCGGATGGTCTCGGCGGACAGCCGCTCCCGGTCCCAGGTGGCAGCCAGCCCGCGCGGTACCCGGCCGATCTGCGCGCAGCGGATCGTCAGGCCGTTGTGGTGGAACTCCGCGCCGAGCCGGACGTCGTCCGCCCCGCCTTGGTAGAAGGCGAGGTCGATGACGGTTCCCTGCGGGCGGAGCAGGCGCAGTGCCAGGTGCAGGGCGGCGGACTGCCCGCGGCACTGGAAGACCACGTCGGCGCCCCGGTCGTCGGCGGTGTGCCGCCACCTGGTCTTCAACGCCACCCCGGCGTCCTGGGCGTCCGGGTCCAGGGTGCTCAGCCCGAGAGCTTCGGCGACCGCGCGGCGCTGTGCGGTGGGGTCGACGACCACCACCGAGGCGGCGCCGTGTGCGCGGGCGAACAGTGCGGTGAGCAGGCCGACCACGCCGGCGCCGACCACTGCCACCCGGCGGCCCTCGACGCCGTCACCGAGCCGGCGTACGTCGGAGCCGTACAGATCGGCGGCGGCGTGCAGCAGGCCGTTGGCGCAGATCGGGCCCATGTGCGCGACGTAGATGCCGAGGATCGGGTCCAAGCCGGGCGGCAGGACGACCACCCGGTCGCGCAGCGGGTCGCCGGTCCAGCCGGTGCGGTGGCCGTACGTCATGGCGACCACGTCGCCCTCGGTGATCGCTGGAGTGTCGCTGTGCTCGACCCGGCCGACCTCCATGTAACCCAGGCGGGTCACCGGGTACGGGTCGGTGGTGCCGCCGAACAGCCCCAGTACCGGGTCGAAGGCCTCGTGCAGCGCCGGGTTGGTGTCTTTGACGAAGCTCAGCTCGGTACCGGCCGAGACGCCACTGAACAGGGTGCGGACCCGGAAGGGGCCGGGTGTCTCGGGCTCGTCGACGATCTTCAGCTCGCCGGGCCCGGTGACCACCAGGTTGCGGTCAGACATGCGGCACCGCCACGACACGGCCGGTCGCGGCCGATTCGGCCGTCGCGGTGGCCAGCGCGTGGGTGCGCAGGGCCTCGGCGTACGGGACTCGCACATCGTCCCCGGCGCCCCGGACCGCGTCGATGAACGCCTGGTCGACGGCTACCCGGGCGGCTTCCGGATCGGCTTCCATCTGCCATTCCCGGTCACCGTCACGGACCGTCAACCGGTCCTCGGTGATCGCCAGCGCCAGCCCGTCGGCGTAGATCTCCAGTCCGGCGCGCTGTTTCCAGCCGAGCACGCTGGTGGTGGCCAGGGTGCCGACGGTGCCTCCGGCGAAGCGCAGGGTCGCCGCGATCGCGCCGTCGATGTCGGCGCCCTCGACCGGCGGGGTGCCGTTGCCCACCGCACTCACCTCGGTCACTTCGCCGACCAGGTGCCGGGCGAGGTCCAGCACGTGTGCGGCCTGCTCGACGATCGGGCCACCGGACCGGTCGCGGTGTGGCCACCAGCCGACCGGCGGGACCTTGTCGAGCCACGAGCCGGAGACCAGACGTACCACCCGGCCTTGAAGAATCTGTTGGGCCTGGTCCACGAGGGCGCTGTAGCGCCAGTGATGGCCGACCCCGGTCAGCAGACCACGTGCGGTGATCAGCTCGCCCGTTTTGAGAGCTTCGTCAAGATCAATACTTATAGGCTTTTCCACAAATAGCGGAATCCCCGAATCGATGACGGCTCGCTCCGCGGGCCCGTGGGCAAAGGGTGGCACGCACACGTAGACCGCGTCGACGCCCTGCGTGAGCACAGCCGCCACGTCCGGCAGGACACTGGCACCATGCTCCTCGGCCAACCGGCGGGCCGCCTCGGGCACCACGTCCGTCACGGCCGTGAGCTGGACCCCCTTGAGTCCGGAGAGCACTCGCGCGTGCCGCTGTGCCACGCCGCCCGCGCCCACCAGACCCACTCTTGTCGCCGGCATTCCGGCCTCCTACCATCGACGGTTCGTTGCGGCCGGACCTCTTTCCCCCTAGAAGCAGGCGAAACCTCCCAGAGGCGGCTGTGGATCGTTGTTAACGGGCCGGAAAGATTGAGCGGCGCGTGGGAGGGCAAAGCGCGGTCTCCATCAGTCGTTGATCTTCGGGGGTCCGTTGTGCATCTGTTGACTCCACCGAACGCCGCGCCCGTAGTCGAGGCATGGACCGCCTACCGCACCGCCGACGCCGGTCAGTGGAACGCGCGGCAACTCGCCGAGGCCAAACGCGGCACCACGGTCAGCGTGGTCATTCCCGCCCGCAACGAGCAGGAGACGATCGGCGCCATCGTGGCGACCATCCACCGGCAGCTCGTCACCGAGGTCCAGCTGGTCGACGAGATCGTGGTGGTCGACTCACGCTCCACCGACGCGACCGCCGAGGTCGCCGCCCGCGCCGGGGCCCGCGTGGTGGACCAGGACGAGGTCACGTCGGGACTGCCCCGGATGGACGGCAAGGGCGACGCACTCTGGGCCGGTCTCGCGGCGAGCACCGGTGACGTCGTCGCGTTCGTCGACGGTGACTTGCGCGACTTCTCCTCGACGTTCGTCATCGGACTACTCGGCCCGTTGCTCACCGACCGCTCGGTGGAGTTCGTCAAGGGCTTCTACCACCGCCCGCTGGCCGGCGCGGCCGGTGTCGAAGCAGACGGCGGCGGCCGGGTCACCGAGATCAGCGCCCGCCCGCTGCTCAACCTGTTCTGGCCGGAACTGGCCGGTTTTGTGCAGCCGCTGGCCGGGGAGTACGCGGGCCGCCGCACCACCCTGGAGGCCATTCCGTTCGTCTCCGGCTACGGCGTCGAGATCGCCATGCTCATCGACCTGCTCGACCACGTCGGCCCAGCCGCGCTCGCCCAGGTCGACCTCGGCGAACGCCACCACCGGCACCAGAACCTGGCCGCGCTCGGCCGGATGTCCGCACAGATCATGGTGACCGCGTGGAGCCGGCTCTACCATCGCGGCCTGGTCACCGAGCCGCTGCCGCCCACCACGATGCTCACCCAGTTCAGCCGGGGCGGTGACGACCAGCTGCCGCACCTCAACCGCCAGGTCAGTGTCGCCGACATCGGCGTGCAGGAACGGCCCCCGCTGACCACTGTCGCCCAGACCGTGACGGCGCCGGCCGCATGAAGGTCCTGATGAACGCCGGACCGTGGCTTCCGGTACCGCCACGCGGTTACGGCGGCATCGAGAACATCATCGCCACCCTGGTGCCCGAGCTGCGCCGACTCGGCGTCGAGGTGGTGCTGGCCACCGTCGGCGACAGCGAACTGCCCGTCGACGAGCGGGTGTCGGTCTTCCCCAGCGGCCGGTTCGAGCTGCTTCAGCGGCCGTACAACCAGGTGTGCGGGGTGGTGCCGGCACACCAGCACGCGGTGGTCCGGCGACTCTCCGAAGGCGACATCGACCTGGTGCACGACCACGTCGAGGCGGCCGGGCTGACCATGCTGGCCGGTCTCGGCCACGATGCCCCGCCAGGCCTGCACACCCTGCACTGGGACCTGCAGAAACACCCCGAGTTGTACGGCACGTTCGACGGTGGCCCGCGGGTCCGGGTCAACGGGGTCTCCGCCGACCAGCTCACCCACGCGCCCGCGGCGCTGCGCTCGCACGCGATCGGCCACGTGCACCTCGCCACCCCGCTCGCCGACCGGGCCGACCAGCGGCCGCCGGTGCGGAAACGCCCCTACGCCGTGGTCCTCGGCCGGATCACCCCGGGTAAAGGACAGGACCTGGCCGCCCGGCTCGCGCACAGTGCCGGGTTCGACCTGGTGCTGGCCGGACCGGTCGGCCCGTACCAGCAGCCCGCCGACCTGGCCGCCGCCGACCCGCAGAACCCGGACGTCCGGTTCTGGCACGAACAGGTGGCCCCGCACGTCGACGGAGACCGGGTCCGCTGGATCGGCACGGTCGCCGGTGCGGCGCGCGACGACCTGGTCGCGTCCGCCGCGGTCGCACTGTTCCCGCTGCGCTGGAACGAACCCGGCGGCACCGCGGTGGTCGAGTCACTCGCCCTGGGAACACCGGTGGTGGGCATCGCCCGCGGCTGCCTCCCAGAGTTGATCGAGCACGGTCGCACCGGCCTGATCACCACCGACGAGGAGGAACTGGGTGAACTCGTGCACGCCGCCCGGAACATCGACGAAAGGGAGTGCCGGTCGGCGGCGGCCCGCCGGTTCACCCCGGCGGTGATGGCGGAGACATACCTCGGACTGTACGAACGCATCCGTGCGGCGGCCGGGGTGCCTGGATAGGTCTCCCGATCGAACAACGCAACAGAGCCCACGTCCGTCATCCAAGAGCCGGAAACCGAACGCGCCAAGGCCGAGGCCGCCGCAGCACTGGTGCCGCGCGTTAGCCGCCGAGCGGCGCTGTTGCGTTGAGCGATCGGGTGCAGTGGTGTCGGCTCGGTCGCGCGGTCAGGCACAGTTGATCGGTGAGGTCTTCAGCCCGGTCGCGTTCGTGGTCTGCGCCTTCGTCAGCGTTCGCGGGGTTCCGGTTCCCGCCGGAGGTGATCGTGGTGGCGGTCCGCTGGTACCTGCGCTACAACCTGTCGTACCGCGACGTCGAGGAGTTGCTCGCCGAACGCGGTATCGAAGCCGACCACGTCACCGTGTACCGGTGGGTGCAGCGGTTCACGCCGCTGCTGGCCGATGCGGCCCGGTTCGCCCGGTGACCGCTGGTTCGTTGATGAAACGTATGTCAAGGTCAACGGCGTGTGGCGTGAACTCACGTCAGGTCGATAACAGCCACTCCATAAACCGCGGAGATCGCCTCGACCAGCGGGACCGCAACCATCGGGCTACCAGGTCATCAAAGGCCCGCCCAAGTCCGCGGCAAAGTCGCAGGAGCATCGCCCGCGACCGGCAGACCGTCACCATGATCCGCGCCCACCTCCGCAGCCAGCGCGCCACCTACCTCATCGCCGGCCTATTACCCACCGGCATGCCAGGAGTTCCCGGCCTCACCAGGCCGGACGGCGACGAACCATCCGGTCGAAACGCCTCCTCGCCCTGCGCCTGACCCAGGAGAACAGCACCTGGGGCTACCGCCGCATCCAGGGCGAAATCCTCGTTCTGGGCGTGAAGGTCGCCGCCTCTACGATCTGAGAGATCCTCAAGGATGCCGGTGTCGAACCGGCATCCGCGCGCAGCAGCAGTACTTAGGCTGCGTTCTTGCGGTCCCAAGGTCACGCGATCATCGTCGCCGACTTCTTCGACGACCACCCCGACCTGGCGCCAAACTGTAGGTTCTGCCCGTCATAGAACACGCCACCCGTCGCATCCGGATATCCTCGGCGTCACCACAAATCCCACCGCCGCCTTGGTGAACCAGACCGCACGCAACCTGATGATGGACCTCGACGACGCGGGACGCCCGATGCAGTCCTGATCCGCGACCAGGACGGCAAATACCCGCTCCTGTTCGGCACCACATATTACCGACGCCGGAATCACCGTGGTGCACACAGGCGTTCGGATACCCCGGATGAACGCGATCATGGACCGCTAGGTACACAACGACCGATGCGAACTCCTCGACCGGACCCTGATCTCCTCAATCAGCGGCACCTGCTGCAAGCGTTACGCGAGTACAAAGGCTCTTCTACAACGAGCATCGCCCGCATCAGGGCATCACCAATCCCCGGCCACTCGCACCGCCGCCCGAAACAGATCACCGACCCGACCGTCTCACCCACCTGAACATCCACCGCCGCGGCCGCCTTGGCGGCATCTTCCACGAATACGAACATGCCGCCCGGGCTGCCCGCGTGACATGTTCGACAGGCACAAGGCTCACCGAGTGCCCGGCGTGCTACGCACCGTCACGAATCTTGAAATCTGCCGGTCACGGACCTGATGCGATTCAAAAAGGGATCCTGGCCCTAAATAGGATACGAGTTATATAAGATCTCCGGATGCATACCGATAATCATATTATCAACCCCGTCAACTCCATCACCAAACCGAGCTAGCCAATCGGCAACAAGATACAGCACCGCGTCATCACCGATCGCAATAAAACTCACTCCGAAATCTAATTCTCCAATCGGAAATAGCTTTACCTCAATTAGGTTTCCCCAATCTTCGAACCTACCCTCCTCGCCACATCCAAGCAGGGGATCGAACTCGAAAGATCTTATTGCCCGCCGGGGTTCGGAGTCATCATATTCGAATGAAAGGCCGCCGAATTCCGACAGGAAGTTCTCAGCGGCCTCGTGCATTACTAGTCCCAATTCTTGGAAACTAGCACGCCATGCACTGATGTCAATGTGACGACCCGGGAACCAGCCTGCCTTTGCGACAATTTTGATAGCTTCCTCCGACAGTCTTTTCATCACTAACCACCTGCCCAGAAGTTGATATCAAAGTGCTCCACCAGAGAATTGCAGCTTTTGCATGGAGAGGCTCCCTCTCCATGCCTAGCATGCTTCACGTCCCCTCTGATCAAAACACCCGCCGCATCTGCGCCCGTTGGATTTTCTCCCCGAAAAAGCGCTTGCGATACGCACACACTAAGCCCACATTGCCCGTGTCCGCTTCCCCGAATGCTCGGAGATACCGTATTAATAATTGCTTGAACAGCTGGATGCATCCGAGCCTTCGCGCCGCGGATACTGGTGCTCGCCAAGACCGTCCCACTCTTCAACCTTAGCGCCTCTGAAACCACTGGTCTTGCCGCCGAGGGACGCACAGAAGCGGTGTTATCAGCAAGCTCCTTAGCCGCGTTCAGAGCCTCTCGCTGGCCTAAGCTCGGCACTGCCTTGGCTGCGCCACTTTCGGCTGCAGTTGCGGCTGCGGTTGCGGTCTCGGCGATCGCTGTGGTGGCAGCGCCTTGTGCGGCTTTGGACGTGCCGCCGGTAAGTGCGGATCTGACCGCGCCCGCACCAACTCCGAGGCCAACGGTGGCGACACCGAAGACGGCTCCTGTGCCAGCGGCGGTGGCGAGTCCGCCAACGGAGAATTCGTCGTCGCCGAGGGTTACGGAGGTGCCGTAGGAGGCTGCTCCGGAGGCGGCTCCGGCGACGCCGGCGGCAAGGAGGACACACCCGACTCCGGTGGCGCAAACAGCACCTACAGCGGCGACGACGGCCACTCCGACGGCGATGCTGACGGTGACTTCGGCGACGGTGTGCCAGCTGGGCCAGCTACACCAGCCGTGGCTTTTCTTGGTGGTGCGGGTGCTGTCGCCGCCTCCGGTATCGGTGCTGCCGTCCAGGCCGCCAACCTCAACAGCGACACCATCGCCGACCTGAGAGTCACCCGCACCACCGGCACAGCAACGGCCTATCTCGTCACCAGCCTGCCGACCGCAACGGCCCTCGGCACAGCCGGCACCACCACCGCCACTCTCACCGCACAGACCACCCAAACGCTGACCTGGTGAAACCATCGTGGCCCGACCGGAGCTCCGGTCGGGCCACGATGGTTTCCGATCCCCATTCATCTGGAGAACCCGTGCTCACCGAACAGACCACGGCCAGCCGCCGGGCGCTACGCCATCTCGGCTACCTCATACTGGCCGGGGTCCTCATCCTCGCCGGCCCCGCCGAACCCGCACACGCCGACGAAACGGTGCCCGACGCACCGCAACTGTCCGCCGGCTATGTCTCGGGGACGACCAGCATTGTCTTCACATGGAAAGCGCCGAAGTCCGACGGCGGCAGCGCCGTCACCGGATACCTTGCCGAGTACTCCCCTTACGGCTACTCCACCTGGACCGACATCAACGTCGGCCCGGCCGCGACAAGCCTGACCCTCGCGCAGAACAGCCTTACCTACTCCAGTGCCTTCGCACTGCGCCTGGCCGCCATCAACGCCATCGGCCAATCCGAATGGGCCACCCTCACCTTCCACAGCCTCGACAAGCCCGGCACCCCCACAATCACGGCAGTCAACGTCGACTACGAGGCCCTCGACATCCGGGTCGACCCCGGAGTCAAGCCGACCACCTCGACAACCGTGACCGCCACACCCGGCGCCCACACCTGCGTCCTGGCACCACCTCAGACACGGTGTCTGATGGACGGCCTCACCGGCGGTACCAAATACACCCTGACCGCCATCTCGGTGAACCCGGCCGGTACCTCGAAAACCAGCGCCGGCGTCACCGCGACCCCGATCGGCCGCCCCACCGCAGTCCGCAACCTCAAAGCAAAAGTCGTCAAGAAGAACGGCAAACGCCGCATCGTGCTGACCTGGACCAAACCGGCCAACCTCCGCGCCGGAGTCCTCAGCGGTGTCACCGTCGTCGACCAGCGCAACCACACCAGCCGCTTCTATCCCTGGCGCACCAAGATCACCATCACCAAGGTCAAACGCCACCACAAGTACCGGTTCCTCATCACCCCGGTAACCCACGCCACCGGTGACAGCTACCGCTACTACGGCCCCGAGAAGGCCGTCACCATCACCGTCCACTAGCTCCGGTATCCGGCTCGCTCGTCGAGCGAGCCGGTCCGGCTGGACGGCCTCGGCCAGCAGACGCACAGGACATGCGGAGTCCACCAACGACAACCGACAGCGGAGCACAGATCGGCTTCAACACCACCCGAAGGTTCGGCGATATCAGCGCACCTCGAATACCAGCCCGGATATCCCAACCGCCATGCCTTGAGTCTCCCTGACACCCTGGCACCCCGACACCGTCACTAAACGCTTCGACGACCTCGTGGAGAAGTCCGGCCTTCCACCGATCCGGCTGAACGACCTGCGTCACTGCGCTGCGACGTTCCTCAAAGCCTCCGGCTCGGACCTGCAAGACATCAAGGAGGCTCGGCCACGCCACGATCACCATCACCTCGGATACCTACACGTCGGTCATCCAGGAACTGGAAACGGAACGTGCCAAAGCCGAGGCCGCCGCCGCCTTGGTACCGAGGCTCACGCGCCGGGCTAGCTGAGTAGGTGCTAGGTAGCTCCGAATCTACCCGAAACGGAGCTACCTAGATTCACAATAATCAATGAGACTGAGGACGTTTCCGCAGCTCAGAGCTGGTGGGCCGCCGGGGATTCGAACCCCGAACCTAAGGATTAAAAGTCCTCAGCTCTGCCATTGAGCTAGCAGCCCGCGGGGACAGCGTACCGGTGGATGGGCATTGGAGCCCAACGGGATACCCCATCCGTTGTGTTTTTGCTGGTCAGAGTATGACTGGTGGGCCGTGTCGCTGGCGCATCGGGGATTCGGGATCGAGAAATCCTGGTACGGCTTGGACGGTTTTAGCCAACCGGCGAGCAACCACCGAGCGACCAGAAGGCGCCCGGACCGGCACACCGACGGCTCGGACGCGGTGCCGGCCGACACCCCGATCGACCTGGCCCGGCTCTCCATGGACCTACGTGACGCGCTCGGCCGGGGCTTCTTCTCCTACGACGTCAGCGATCAGGCGACCCTGACCATCCCCGGCTACTCCGAACTCTCTGACGCTGCGCGCCGGTGGTGGAACTTTGACATCTTCCCCGGCTGGCAGCGCTACACGGACGCACCGCTACCGGTCGTCTGCGCCCGGCAATGGCTCGGCGCGCACCGGGCGATCGTTCGCGACCTGACTCCGGACGCCGCGGAAGCGATCATCCGTATCCGCTTCGAGGATCTCCTGAACCCCATGACACGCGCCGCCACACTCACACGGATCCACCGCTTCGCCCGCTTGCCCGACCCGCCCCCGGCTCGACCATATGCCGCTGGTGATGGCGACCGCGGTGCCCACTCCGGACCGGTGGCGGACGGCCGGTGCCGGCGTCCTCGCCGCCGCCACCGATCCCGAAGTGATGGAGACCGCTGGGGTGCTCGGTCACTCCACGGACACAAGTCGATGGTGACCCCGCCCAGCCCGGTACCGGCCGCATACCACGGTCCCGGTTGGCGGGACCGGCCCGGCACGCTGGCCGAAGAGATCACCGACGGCTGGCCATGGGCGTCCATGCGGGTCCACCGGGAGTACGACACGCTGACCGACGTCGCCCTACACACGCCCACGGCCCATGCCCTGACCGCCGGCGGCCCCGATGAGATGCAGCACCTCGGCAGGATGGATGCCACCGCGCTGCCCCGGGACATGGACCGGCTCGCCAGACCTATCAGGCCCTCGGTATCCGCGTGCACCAGTTGCCGCACCCGTCCCGGCAGCCTCGCCGGCGGCAACGCCATGTACGTCCGCGACCTGTTCTGGATGACCGGTGAGGGCGCGCTCATCTCGCGGATGGCCAGCCCCGCCCGGACCGGGGAGGAGTTGCAGGCACAGGAGTTGTGCACTTGGCTGCACATACCGGTGCTCCGTACGATCAGCGGCGCGGCGCTGTTCGAGGGCGCGGACGCGCTGTGGCTGCGCCCGGATCTGGTCGCCGTCGGCATCGGTCGCCGCACCAACCGGGCGGGTGCCGAGTCGATCGCGGAGGAGGCACACAGACAGGGCGCCGAGACCGTCTTCCTGGACGTGCCAGCCGGTATCCAGCATCTGCTCGGCACAATGCAGGTTTTGGACGCCGATCTACTGGCCATCCGGTCCGAACGACTCGATCCGGATGGCCAGCACCGGTTGCTGGAGCACGGCTTCGATCTGATCGACGTACCGGAGACGCCTGAGGTCGTGAACGGCTACGCGTTCAACTTCGTCGTGATCGGCACCCGGCGCGTCGTGATGACCGACGGCTCCGGCGATCTCCGGGCGGTCCTGGCGGCTCGCGGCGTGGATTGCGCAGCGGTCGTGGCGGTCCCGGAGCTGTTCCGCGGTGCCGGTGGCATCGCCTGTGCCACCGGCATTCTGGCCCGGCGCTCCTGCTGATCCGGCGACCGGAGATCAACACGATCCCATATGACCCGCACCTATCACCGACCCGGACCGGCTCACCCGACTCGACATCCGTCGACGTGACCGCCTCGGCGGTGTACTCCACGAATACGAGCATGCCGCCTGAGCTGCTCGAACGTATTTTCGGCAGGCCGAACGCTGCCCAACCGAAGATGCGGCGCACCGGCTGCCGAAGATGCCGAGGTTGCCGTCCCGGTGGGCAGACTACGAAGCGGTCATGACAACCTGCTCTGACGCGCTATCCGCTCCCGCCACGCCGAAGGCGGCCCGCCCCAGCCCGACCTTGTCGAGCGGTAGTACGGGCTAACCATCGACCGGATTAGCTTTCGGTCATGTCGGGTACAGGGCGGTCGGCGGGAGACACCCGCCGACGAAACGGAGCAATTCATGCTGGTCCTGGGGCTTATCCTCCTGCTGTTGGGCATCTTCCTCAAGGTGTCGATCCTCTACACGATCGGCATCGTTCTCCTGGTCATCGGTGCTGTCCTCTGGATCCTCGGTGCCGTCGGCCGCCCCGTCGGTGGCCGAAAAGTCTGGTTCTAGGCTTTACCTGCTTATCAACGCCGAAAAGGGCGCCCCTCGTCAAGCGGGCGCCCTTTCGCGCACCCGGACTTTCGGCAGTTCGGACGTATTGGCAACGCCCGACATACGTCAAGGTCAACGGCGTCTGGCGGAACGTGTACCGCGCGATCGACCAGTACAGCCAGGTCATCGACGTGTTGCTGTCTGCCCTGTACCTGCCGAGAAGATGTCCGCGCAGATCAGGCGGCATGTTCGTACTCATGAAGTACACCACCGAGGCGGTCGCGTCGACGGATGTCGAGTCGGGTGAGCCGGTCCGGGTCTGCATCTATCAGGACGTCAATCTGACGGTCAGCGTCCTCATCGTCTACAGCGGCGTGCATAACTTCCTGCCGGGCTGGCACTTCTACAACGGCCACGCCGCCAACGACGCCGCTTCCTCGATCATCAACAACACTGGCTCTGACGTCCGGGTCACCGCGGACTTCAACGCCCAGGGCGCCAGCACGTGGCTGTTGTCCGGCCAGCGGATCAACTTCGATGGCTTGGGCGGTCGTTTGAAGAATGACACCATGTCCTTCATCAGGGTCGCTTCGTAGCAGCAGCCACCCGGACCGAGCAAACGCATGAACTGTGGACTACTCCGCGAGCAGCCTGGCTTCGAATCGCCTTCCGGGTCCTGGCCAGACAAACCTGGACTGGGCGAGAGATGAGCCGATTATTGTCTTCGATTGAATACCTGGGCAGTACCGGCTCGCCGGTACTGACCAGGTCAGTTTCCGGGCTGTAAAGCAGCGGCCATCGGGAGGTGCAGTGGCCCAGCTGATCTCGGCGATCGCCGGCAAGCAGGAGGCGATGGACGCGTTCGTCCGCCTCAACTCCGGCGTGACCTCACCGGCCGAGTTCTTCGCCCTGGAGAGCATCGGCCACCTCCTCAGCTCAACGCTGTCGCCCCGGCCGCTCACGGCCGGGGCGATCATGCGGGGGAGATCTGCGCCGCGACGATCCGCCAGCCCTCTTTTTCCTGGTACGTCCACGTGCGCGCGTATCTCAGCCGGGCCGCGAACGGTTCGCCGCCGAACGTGCCGGTGACCGAGCACAGGGCGAAGGTCGCACCGGTCGTTCCCGCGACGACGAAGGCCAGATCCTCCTCGACCAGGGTGTCGATCTTCGAGGTGCCAGCGCGGTAGGCGTCCAGGTCGTCGGACTTGCGGAACCTGGTCCCGTCCGGCCCGATCGCGACCAGGCGGTCGTCGAGCAGCAGGTCGAGCGCGTTCACGTCGCCGTCACGCTGGGCCTGCTGCAGCCGCCGCTCCGCATCGAGCAACTCGGTCCGGTGTTCGCTCATGGTGTTCTCCGGTGGTCTGTGCCGACGGTCTGTCCCGGCGACCATATGCCGGGCCACCAGTTGGCCCGGCCGGCGAGGCGCATCAGGGCCGGGACCAGGATGGCGCGGATCACGGTGGCATCGACGAGGATGGCGACGGCGATGCCTACGCCGACCATCTGGAGGTACATCACGTCGCCGGTGGCGTAGAGGGCGAACGACACAGCCAGGATGGTGGCGGCCGCGGTGATTAGCGGTGCGCTGCGTTGCAGGCCGTCCAGCACGGCGCGGGTGTTGTCACCGGTGGCGTCGTAACGTTCCTTGATACGGGAGAGCAGGAAGACCTCGTAGTCCATGGAGAGGCCGTAGGCGACGCAGAACATCAGGATTGGGAATGCCGGGTCCAGGGTGCCGATCGGGGTGAAGCCGAGAACCGGAGCGAGGAAGCCGTTCTGGAAGACGGTGACCAGCACGCCGAACATGACCGAGAGGCTGAGCAGGTTGAGGATCGTGGCCTTGATCGGAATGAGCAGGCTTCGGGACATCGCGAACAGCACGGCGAACGAGATGGTCAGCAGCACCACGGCGACCAGCGGGATGCGGCCGGTGAGCATGGCCCGGAAGTCGGTCAGTTCGGCGGGGTAGCCGCCGACCAGCACACCGCCCGGTGGGGCGGGGACCGCGCGGACCGCGGCCACCAGGGCGGGGGTCTCGGTTCCGGCGAGGACGTCGCGGGTGGGAACGGCCTCGAGGCGGGTCCCGGCGGGCCCGGCGAGACGTGCCGGATCAGGGACGTCGCCGGTACGGGTACCCGCGTCGAAAATCCCGTTCACAGCATTGACCTGGGCGATACCGGGCACCCGGGACACTGCGGCGGCGTAGTCGGCCACATCGGTCGTGGCGGTCACGAGGTGCAGGGCGTCCTGTGGTTCCTGGGGGAATCCGGCGCGCATCACGTCGTACGTCTGTCTGGTCGAGGCGCTCGGTGGTAGCACCCGGTCGTCGGGCAGGCCGAGGCGCAGGCTCAGGGCCGGGGCCGCGAGGACGGCAACGATCAGCAGGCCGACGACGGTGGCCAGGATCGGGCGGCGCATCACGAGTCCGCCGGTGCGGGTCCAGAAGCCGTCGGTGCGGGGCGGCGGCGGGTTGCGGCGGAGCGCGCGGGTGCCGAGGGTGGCCAGGGCGGCCGGCAGGATGGTGAGGGCTCCGGCCACGGCCAGCGCGACGACGAGGATTCCGGCGTAGGCGAACGACCGGAGGAACGCGAACGGGAACAGCAGCAGCGCTGACAGGGAGGCGGCGACGGTCAGTCCACTGAAGACGACGGTGCGGCCCGCGGTGCGTACCGTCGTGGTGATCGCGGCCGGCACGGACACGCCTGCGGTGAGTTCCTCGCGGAAGCGTGCGATGACGAACAGGCTGTAGTCGATGCCCAGGCCGACGCCCATGACCAGGGTGATGTTGGCCGCGAACGTCGCCACCTCGGTGTACCCGGCGAGAATCCGCAGCCCGGCGAGGGTGCCGATGACGGCGAACAGGCCGATGCCGAGGGTGAGCAGGGCGAGGCGGAATCGCCGGTAGAGCAGCACCAGCAGGACCATCATGACCGGAACGATCAGCTCCTCGGCGCGCAGGAAGTCCCGGGTGGCCTGCTGGCTGACCTGCCCGGAGACGGCTTCGGCGCCGCCGATGTCGACCCGGATCACCCCGGTGTCGCGGGTGTAGGCGGGCAGGATCCGCTCCCGGATCTGCAGGCGCGCGCTGGTGGCGTCGCCGGTGACGTGCGCGAGGATCAGCCCGTGCCGGCCGTCCTCGCTGCGCATCGTCGGATCGCCGCCCCGCGACCAGTAGGACCAGACGTCCAGCACCGACGGCTCGCTGCCCAACTCGTCGGCGACGAGGCCCGCTGCCGTGGCCACCGCGGGGTCGTCGACCGCACCGGTGACCAGCAGAACGAGGTTGGCGTTGCCGGTGCCGTAGTCGCGTTCCAGCAGTTCCTGCACCTGGACGGACTCGCTGCCGGGTGCCTCCCAGCGGCTCAGGACGAGGACGTTCATCGCTCCGGCGGCCACTGCGGCGAGGCCGACGGTCAAGGCCACGGCGAGCAGCAGAATCAGGCGACGATGACGGAAGAGCACAGGAATCACCCCTGGTAGGCTCCCGGGATTACGAGCGACTGCTCGTAAAACGCAGAATACGAGCGATCGCTCGTATTCGTCAATGGACGGTGCGCGGTGGTCAGACGGCAGGTTCGCGGCGAACGCCGGATCGGCGACATCCTGGACGCGGCCCTCACCCTGTTCGCCGAGGCCGGCTACGACAGGACGTCCACCAATGCGATCGCCGCCCGGGCCGGCATGTCGCCCGGGTCGCTCTACCAGTACTTCTCCAACAAGGAGGCGATCGCCGAGGCGCTGTCCCGGCGACTGCTGGAGGAACTGCGCGAGGCGCACGCGACTGCCTTCGACGCCACCTCGGCCGCCGAGTTGCCGCTGGCCGACCTGGTCTCCCGGGTGGTGGACCCGCTTGTCGCCTTCCACGTCGCGAACCCGGGCGCCAAGGTGCTGATCGGTGACCGGGGCCAGCCCCTGCATGACGGCGTCACGGATCGGGTCGCCGTCCTCCTCCGGGAGCGGGCGCCGGAGTTGCCCGACGACGCCGTGCAGCGCACGTCGACGGTCACGGTGCAGATCGTCGCCGCCCTGATGGGCTCGATCGTGGCTGCCGCCGAGCCGGAGCGCGAAGCCCTGGCCCAGGAGTTGAAACGTGCCCTGACCGGCTACCTGAGCCTGGTGGGCGGCATTTAAGCCGTCGCGGTGCTGCAGGCCGGCGCGCGACTAGGTAACCGTTGCCACCTGCAACAGCGGCTCTTACGGGGATGGCCACGTCTATGTGGCGCGGACAGAACTGCATGAGGACGGCATGACCGGATTGTGCTTATGGCAGTCGATGGACACTGAGATGGCCAGGCCCTAACTGGGATGACACTCCCCGCCGTTATGGGTCTCGTCGTGCTGCTCGGCCGGCTGTGTGCCGTACCCGGCGGCCTTGATCTAAAAGATTGAACCTAGTGGCCGAACGACTCGATCTCCGTGGTTACGCCGTTGACGGGGGTCTTGCCGGTTGGTACGGGCAGGGCGCCCAGCCCTTTGCCGGTGGTGGTGAGCTGCTGCAGCATCGCGAGGTGCTTGTCGATCAGGTGGGCTCGCTCGGGGGCGGTGCCCATGTGATGGTTGAGGCCGTTCGCGGTCGGGGAGACGACCACGAAGCCGGTCCGCGGCAGGGCACGGGCGAGATAGCCGTAACCGCGGTTGTTCGGGTAGGGCTTGACGCCGGCGGGGCACGGCCAGGTCCGAATGTCTGAACAGTGTCAGATTCGAGGCGGGTCAGCGGTGTTTGTGGGGGCCGTGGACGCCGAGGTGGGTGACGATGAAGCTGTGGTCGTAATTGACTCCGTACTTCATGACGCGGTCGACTCCGAGGTGGAGCAGACCTCCGCAGAGATGACCGGAACAGTCGACCTCATCCTCAACGGAGTGCTACCCCGGCGATGAGTGCCCCGCAATCGCCGGGCGAGTGGGCCGGGTCCTCGGACCCGGCCCGGTGAAGGCTATGCCACGAAGCGGGAACGACGGCGGCGGCCGATCAGGTAGCCGGCACCGCCCAGGAGAAGAAGTGCACCGCCGACGCCAGCCACGATCCCGGTGTCAGCGCCGGTCAGGGGCAGTTCGCCGTCCTCGCCACCACCGGGGGTGTCCGTGCTGGCGGAGGCGGTGGGAACCGGTGTGGCGGTCGATGTCGCACTGGGCGTGACGCTGGCCGTGGCGCTCGCCGAGGGGCTGGCCGTGGCGCTCGCCGAGGGCGAGGGCTGCGCCGCGCAGTCGAGCGCACGTGCGACGTACAGGCCCTCGTTCAGGAAGGCCAGGGAGACGTCGATGCCTCCGTCGTTGAGAGCCTTCTGCGCGGCCGCCTGCACGTTGGTGCCGGCGTCGACCGTCGTGCGGCCGACCGCGATCCGCAGATCCACCGTCCAGGCGGAATACATGCTCTTCTTGAGGAACGCCCGCAGGTCTTCCTCGGTGCCGTCCAGCCGCTCCTGCATCGCGCGCGACAGCACCGGCAACGACTCGGCTTTCGTCGCGGCCAGGATCTGGTTGGCGAGGACCCGGACCTCTGTATCGGTGGCGGTGTCCAGGTCGATGGTGACCAGCGTGCGGATGTCCTTGAAGAGCTTGCGCTCGACCGTCTGGCAATCCGCGTCGAGCCCGGGCGTCACGGCCTGTGCTGCCGCGGGTGCCGCGGGTATCAGCAAGGCCAGCGCCATCAGGACGCCGGCTGAGATCTGTCGTCGCATGTGGATCTTCTCCCCGTTGAAAGCCAAAGCCCGGAGATACTACCGTCGATGGCCTGACGAGCAAGATGAAGTTTGTGGGCTTGCACCTCAAGTGGGTTGAGATCGCATAGTGGGCCGGTGGGCATGAGTGAGCTTTATGGCATCGGGGACGTTGCTCGGCGGGTCGGGCTGAGTGTCAGTGCTGTGCGGTATTACGCGGATGCCGGGGTCGTCGCTCCGGTGGCCAGCCGGGCGGGTGGGCACCGGCTCTATGACGTGTCGGGGATCGCTCGGCTGGAGCTGGTTCGGACGTTGCGGGAGCTCGGTGCGGGGCTGGAGGACATCCGGCGGGTGCTGGGTGGGGAAGCGACGCTGCGCGAGCTGGCCGCCGCTCACCTCGCTCTGCTGGAGCGGCAGGAGGCTCGGTTGCGTAGTCGCCGGGCGGTGCTGTCGGTCATTCTGCGGCAGGATTCCACGGCTGAGCAGGTCACGCTGATGCACAAGCTGGTCGGCATGGCGGATGACGAGCGCGACCGGCTGATCGACGACTTCTGGAGCGAGGTCACCGCTGGCTGGGAGCCGCCGGAGCGGATGGTCGAGTGGTGGCGGGCGGCTCGTCCGGAGTTGCCGGAGCAGCCGGTCGCGGCTCAGCTGGAGGCTTGGATCGAGCTGGCGGAACTGGTCGGGGACACCGAGGTTCGGCAGGCCGTCCGGCGTGAGCTGGTCGAGGCGTGCACCACCGGGGTCGGGCCATTGATGTCGTCGGCACCCATGCTGGACCGGCTGGAAGCGGGGGCGTCGGTCGGGCAGGCGGTGGTGGACGCGGCCCGGGACCAGACGTCGCCGGACTCGGCGCGGGGGCGGGAGGTCGCTGACCAGTGGATGGACTGGTTGACCGGCGTTTTCGCCACACCGGACGATCCGGGGATTCCGGACACGCCCGAGTTTCGGATCCAGACAGCTGACCACATGCTGGCCGGGGCGGAGTGGGAGCGTACGCCGCCGGAGGGGCCGTTCGATCGGTACATGGAGCTGGTCACGGCCGTCAACAACCTGCCACCCGATCAGTTTCCGTACGAGTGGCTGGCCGATGCGCTGCGCGCGTCCGTCCGCCCGGTGGGGTGAGTGGCCGTTGTCGCTTATCTGGACCCGGACGCGTATCGCCGGGCGTTGGTCACCGACTCCTGGACCAGTCACAGCACCGTGGTCGCGACCTCGGCGGGGACGCCGACGACACGACAGCGGTGTCCACCGAACGGTAGGTCAGTATGCGATCGAGACCGTGCGGTGAACGGTGCTCGGATCATCGATCATGGCCAACATGTGCGATGCCACGTCGGCGCGTGAGATGAACATCGCGCTCCGGACATTGACGTCGAAGGCTGTCCGGTAACGGCGGCGCAGTCGTGTTTCGAGCAGTCGCGGCGGCCGGGACACGGTCCAGGCCAGATCGCTGTCGCGCAGGATGTCCTCCATGACGGCCAGATCGAGGTAGTGGCGCCGGAACAGCTTCTTCGCCACAGGGGCGATGAGGTGCCGCATGACGACCCCGTCGCCGGGATTGTGCCGGGGCGGATCAGGCCGCCCCGGCGAGGCCACCGTGCCCACCGATGCGGCACTGACCACGATCAGACGGCGTACGCCGGTGGCCGTCATCGCTTCCACGACGGCCCGGGTTCCGATGGAGGCGACACCGGTCTCGGCCGCGGTGGGCGCACCCAGCGCGGACAGGACGGCGTCGGCACCGGCGACGGCGTCCTCGAGCAGGCCGGCCTGCGGTAGCGCCAGGTCACATCGGACCACTCGAGCCGGTGTGCTGCCGAGCCGCTGCGGGTTTCGCACGACAGCGGTGACCTCGTGTCCGGCGGCCAGAGACTGATTCAAGAGATGGCGGCCGATCCCGCCGGTGGCCGCCACCACCACTATTTTGGACATGATCGGTACGATATGTTCACCGGTCAATGCGGGCTCATGCCGCTGAGGGCTGCCTGGATCCACAGGATCGAGGCGCAGGCGATTCCCGGGAAAGTCAGGACGGCGAAGGCCGCCGGCGCTGGACGGAGATCCAGAACCCGCCCTCCACCGGAAGGTGGAGAACGATTCGCCCGCGGGTAAGAGGAGACGCGAGCCCGTTACCTGTGGCCGGGGTCGGACCGGGAGTATCCGGGCTGATCCGGTGAATCGGCTAAATACCCACCGACAGTGTGTATTCGCTGTGCGTGCGAGGCCCGTTCGTGCCAGGGTTCTGGGGACAGAAAAGGAGAATGTGTTGTCGGTTTACGACCCTGGACAGCTCATGGCCGGTTTCCGGTCGATGAGTATGTTGACCGGTCTCGTGGAACGTGGCGGCCGGCCCGCTGCGGTCAGCCCCACGATTCCGCTCCGATCAGGGGAGAAGCAGTACGGCTGGTTCCCGGTCGACGTGACCGGCGCCGGTCGCCGGCTCGCGGTGGTCACCAGCGAGCGGTTGATCCTGGGCGGCGAGGAGTTCCGGCTGCGGTCGGTGACCAGCCTGCGGCCCCGGCCCGGTGACTGGGCGCTCACGCTGGACGTCCGGGACGGGCGCTCGGTGGAGATCACCGGCCCGTGGGTGCCGTGGCTGGGCGTGGTGCTCTGCTCCGAGATCCACGGTGCCGCCTGGCCGCCCGGTTACGCCCCGGTGATCCCGGCTCCTCGCCGCCGGCGGGAGCTGGTGGACGCCGGTCAGTAGACCCAGACCCTGGTCTTCAACGGGATGGCGTCGTTCTTCCACATCCAGTTCATCGCCGCCACCGTGACCCGCGCGCAGCCGTGCGAGGCCGGATAGGGCGGCACACTGGGGGCACCGTGCACGGCGATGCCACCGTTGAAGTACTTCGGGCGCCAGAGCAGGCCGAGCGGGGCGTCCCGCCAGCCGTCGATCTGACGGCCCACCGTGAACCTTCCCCGTGGGGTGTCGGCCAGGTACGTCTGCCCGTCGTGCTCGTAGTACTCGTTCGAGCCGGTGGACGTGTTGAAGACCTGGCCGACCCGCCCGTCCTCGACCACCAGGAGCAGTTGCCGCTTCAGGTCGATCTCGATGAGCTTTCCACTGGTGGAGCGGGCCTCCGGTCGTACGCCCCGGTCCAAGGCTTTCCAGGTTTTGGGTCCGACCGTGCCGTCCCGGCGGAGGCCGGCTGCCTTCTGCAGCGCATAGACGGCCTGCTGAGTGGTCCCGCCGAACCTCCCGTCGGCTGTGCCGTTCCAGTAGCCCAGCTCGGTGAGACGCTCCTGCAACTGCACCACGACGTCGCTCTTGGCGCCGTGCCGCAGTTTCTCCGGGCGCTGCGGCAGGACGGGAGCGGGAGTCGCGGGCGTGGGCACGAGGGTCGACACCGAGGGTGACGGAGCTGCTTCCGGAACAGGAGTTTGATCCGTGTCACAGGCAGCCAGAAGCATCGCCGTGATCGTGACCACCAGAACTCTGCGCACAGGTCGAGTCTAGAGAGACATTCACCACTGTCCACCGATGAACAGGCCGCTTCCACTCGGCAGGGTGGTGCTCCGACGCTGGAGGAAAAAGAGCCGAGTAGGCTTTGGCTATGTCATGGAAGGCCAGCGCGCGGCACGGCGTGCGGGAGGCGCCGAATGGGTTCGCCCTCGTCCAGGAGTTGCTCAACACGAGAGCGGCGATGTCCTACGCTCCTGACCTGCTGGCCACCACCGACGACGCCCAGTGGTGGGTGACCGAGACGCTCGGTCTCTGGTCCCGGGTCTCCGGCCTGCCGGCGCCGACTCTGCTGCTCTCCGCCTCCGACCTGCGGTCGATGCGCCGGCTGCGGGGTGCCTTCGAGCAGGTGGTGGTGGCCGGTCCACAGCCGGAGCCGGACGACATGCTCCCCCCGGCCGACGTGCAGGTGAGCCTGGTGCCGGACGGGACGGGCTGGGTGCGGGTGGTGCCGACCGGCCGGGGTGTCCGGTGGCTGGCGTCGGCGCTCTGGTCCGAGGCCCTGCTCGCCCAGCAGGCCGGGCTCTGGCCCCGGCTGAAACTCTGCAACAACCAGGCCTGCCGGGCCGCGTTCTTCGACACCTCCCGCAACAACAGCGGGGTCTGGCACGACGTCAGCACCTGCGGAAACACGGCCAACCTGCGTGCGTTCCGGGAGCGGCGCCGCAACCTCGACCACGACCAGCCCTGATTCTTGTGCCGCCCCGACTGGAACTCCTCGGCGTTCTCGGGCGACTATCGGTACATGGCATGTGAGCGGTGGCGCGAGATGCTCTCCGCGCAGCTGGACGGCGAGGACGACCCGATACTGCGCCCCCTGGTCGACGAACACCTGGACGGGTGCGCCGGCTGCCGGGAGTGGCTGGACCGGGCCGCCGCGGTGAACCGGCTGACGCTGACCGCCCCGGTGCCCGAGGTGCCGGACCTCAGCGCCGCGATCCTGGCCGCGCTGCCGCCTGCACCGCGGCGCCGGCGGATTCCGGTGGCGGCCCTGCTCTACCTGGCTCTGGCCCTGGTCGGGGCGGTGCAGTTGATCCTGGGCCTGACCCAGGTCGGCGGCGGGGTGAGTGCCGGGCATGCGCACAACGGGCTGGGTGCGACCCAGGGGCATCTCTGGCACGAGTCGGCGGCGTGGAACGTCGCGGTCGGCGCCGGTTACCTCTTCATCGGGTTGCGCCGCAACCGGCCGACCGGGCTGGTGCCGATGCTGACCGCCTTCGTGGCGATGCTGCTGCTGATCTCGGTCACCGACCTCACCGGCGGCCGGGTCGATGTCGGGCGGCTCGTCGGCCACGGCTTCGTGTTCGTGGGGTACCTGCTGGTGGTGGCGCTGGCCCGGGGTGTCGGCGGGTCCGGTGCGCCGCCCGGTGCCCGGGTGAGCGCGGGCTGGCGGGCGCGATTCGACAGCGCCGAGGTCGCCGAGGCCGAGGAGGTCGAGGCGCGGCCGGGGTTGCGCCTGCTGCCGCCGCTGGGCCCGCTGACCGCCCGGCTTCGCGAAGACGACCGGGCCGCCTGAGACGTCATCGCTGGGACGGGCGGACCGACAGCTCACGCCACTCGTCGGGACCGGCCAGCAGGGAGCGGACCATGTCGAGGGCGGCGTCCTCGCTGTCGTACTCGAAGAAGTGTGAGGCGCCGTCGGAACCACCGGCGCGCTGCTCGACATACCACTGGTCGCCGCTTGTCCGTAAGTAGACGTCCTTGCGGGCTATTCGGCCCCACTTGCCGTTCCACCAGTGCTTACGCTGCTCCATCCCGGCACTGTATCGAACATGTGTTCGAACGGTGCCGGGAGGGCGGATCTTTTTTAGCTCGGCGGGTCGCTGCGGTAGACCTGGCCGGGGGCCTGTCCGGGAATCTGGCCGCCGGTCTGGTTCTGGGCCAGCAGCAGGTCGCGGATCTCGGTGAGCAGCTGGACCTCTTCGCTGGGGGCCTTCGGCGGCGGCTCTTCGCCACGGCGGCGACGCTCGGCCAGCCGGTTCAGCGGCATCACGACGAAGAAGTAGAGGACCGCGGCGGTCATCAGGAAGGTGATCAGGGTGTTGATGAACGCTGCGTAGGTGAACTCGATGCCCTTGGCGGGTGAGAGTGAACCAGCGAGCGCACCGGTGCCGCCGGAGATCCACTTGATCAGCGGCTCGAGGAACGACTTGGTGAAGCTGGTGACGACCGCGGTGAAGGCAGTACCGATCACGACGCCGACCGCTAGGTCGACGACGTTGCCGCGCATGATGAAGTCTTTGAAGCCTTGGAACATCTGTTTCACGGGCACTCCCGAGGGCCGGATATGAAAGGTCCGGCGACGGAGGTGCCCGTCACCGGTCGACGACAAACTACGCCGACCGGTGCCTCAGTCGAGGGCAGGCTCCTCGGCGGCGACCGCCTCGTCCACCGTCGGGTAGGTGTGCAGCACCTCGACGAGACCGCTCACTTCAAGGATGCGGAGCACCCCTCGCTGCGGTGCGGCCAGGCGGACCGTGCCGCCGGCGTCGTCAGTGCTGTTCTTCGCGCGCACGAAGACCGAGAGACCGGTCGAGTCGCAGAAGGACACCTCAGCGAGGTCGAAGACCAGGCGGGTCCGGCCCTTCTCCAGCAGGTCACTGATCTGATCCTGCAGCTGGGGGGCGGTAGCCATGTCGAGCTCGCCCGCGACCGACACGACCACCATGTCGTCGCGCTGTTCCGTTTGTACCGTCAGGGACATTCGCCGACCTCCAGTTATTGCTGCACGGTACTCCACACACCCGGTGGCGCGCAGAACGGGACGGGCCTTTGAGCCGCGTCCGTTATTTGACTTACAGCAACTAATGAACCCCCTGATGGTAAAGTCCGGCCGTTGTGAACGATCGTGCGGTTGGAGGAGCAGCGATGTCGCTGAGTCAGGACGAGGCGAATCGCTTCGCCCACCTGCTGTCGGACCATGCGGAGCCGATGGCGGCCCGCTGGACCGAGCTGGTCGGCGCGGGTCTGCGGGGCCGTCTGAGCAGTGCCGAGTTACGGAGGCAGACCGCCGATCTACAGCGCGCCTTCCAGCAGGCGTTCGCGGCCGGTGCCACCAACGTGAGCGACCGGGCCGCCGACGAATTGCGGGCCCAGCTCAGTGAGCTGTCCACCAACCGGGCCCGGCAGGGCTTCACCGCCACCGAGACCGCGGTCAGCGTCTACGCCCTCAAGGAGGCGACGCTGGAGGTCCTCGGTGACCAGGGTGACGTCGCCGTCCTGCGTGACTATGTAGCCTTCTCCAACTTCGTCGATCAGGCCGCGCTGTTCACCTTCGACAGCTACGTCAAGGTCCGCGAGTCGCTCATCGCCGACCAGGCCGAGCAGCTGCTCGAGCTCTCCACCCCGGTGGTCAAGCTGTGGGAGGGCGTGGTGGCCGTCCCGCTGGTCGGCACCCTCGACTCGGCCCGCGCCCAGGTGGTGATGGAGCGCCTGCTGCAGACCCTGGTGGACACCGGCTCGCCGTACGCGATCATCGACATCACCGGTGTGCCAGCGGTCGACACCCAGGTCGCCCAGCACATCCTCAAGACCGTGGTGGCCGCTCGCCTGATGGGCGCCGACTGCATCATCTCCGGCATCCGCCCGCAGATCGCACAGACCATCGTCGCGCTCGGCATCGAGTTCGGTGACATCGCGACCAAGGCGTCCCTGGCCGACGCGTTGCGCCATGTGATCAGCAAGAACAAGCGGGCGGGCCGCTGACGTGGAGCGCGTCCCGGTTCTGAAGATCGGTGACATCCTGCTGGTCTCCATCCAGATCGACATGGAGGACCAGGTCGCCCTGCAGTTGCAGGAGGATCTCGCTGACAAGATCGTCGCGACCAGCACGCATGGCGTGATCATCGACATCAGCGCGCTCGACATCGTCGATTCGTTCGTGGGCCGGACACTCGCCACCATCGCCTCGGTCTCCCGGGTGCTGGACGCCGAGACCGTGGTGGTCGGCATGCGCCCGGCGGTGGCGATCACCCTGGTCGAGCTGGGGCTGTCGCTGCCCGGCATCCGGACGGCGCTCAACGTCGAACTGGGCATCGCGATGCTCGGCACCCGAGAGCGCGACGTTCTGCTCGACGACGAGGACGACGAGGACGAGGGCGAGCCCGATCAGTCAGCGGTAATCAGGTCGTGAGCGACGAGAGCCAGCGCCTCCCGGTCGAGAGCGATCGGGACGTGGTCCGGGTCCGGCAGGCGGTGCGGACCGTCGCGGTGGCGGTGAAGCTGTCCCTGGTGGATCAGACGAAGATCGTCACTGCGGCGAGTGAGCTGGCCCGGAACACGCTGGTCTACGGTGGTGGCGGCGAGGTCGAGGTGGCTCTCGTGCACAACGATCGCCGGGCCGGCATTCGGATCGTCTTCGCCGACCAGGGCCCCGGCATCGTCGACCTGGGTCTGGCCCTCACCGATGGGTACACCACCGGCGGTGGCCTCGGTCTCGGGCTCAGTGGCGCACGTCGCCTGGTCGACGAGTTCGACATCGATACCGAACCGGGTAAGGGAACGACCATTACGATCGTCAAGTGGTGCCGATGAGTGGAGGCGCAGTGGCGTCCGTACCCGAAGGGCTCCTTGATGGTGGGGTCTGGTTCCGGGTGGAGGAAGCCGGGTCGGCCTCTGCTGTCCGTCGTGCCTCCGAACACCTCGCGGCCGAGCTGGCGATGCCCGACAGGCGGATCGCGGACCTGGCGATAGTCGCCACCGAGGCAGCCGGCAACCTGGTCAAACACGCAGATCAAGGCGGCATTCTGGTACGAACGGTGCGCGCCGCCGACCAGGCCGGCGTCGAACTGATCATGATCGACAGCGGTCCCGGGATGGCTGACGTGCAGCGGTCCATCGGCGACGGGCACTCCACCGCCGGGACCCTCGGGATCGGGCTCGGGGCGATCGTGCGCCAGGCCAGCCGGTGGGACCTGCACTCGGTGCCGGGCAAGGGCACCGTGATGGCCGTGCAGGTGTGGCCGGCCGCCGCGCCCGAACCGGTGTGGGGAGCGGGGCTGACCCGGCCGATCACCGGCGAGACGGCCTGTGGGGACGCGTGGGCGGTCCGCGAGGTCGACGGTCGGCGGCAGATGTTGCTCTGCGACGGGCTCGGTCACGGCGGGCTGGCCGCGGCGGCCTCGCACGAGGCGGTCCGGGTGTTCCGCGACGCACCGGCCGTACCGCCCGCTCAGATCGTCGAGATCCTGCACCGCGCCCTGAATCACACACGTGGCGCCGCACTCGCCGTCGCCGAACCGGATCCGCAAGCCGGGGTGGTCCGCTACGCGGGCCTCGGGAACATCTCCGGAGTCGTGCTGGGGCCGGACGGCAGCCGCCGGGGCATGGTCTCGATGCCCGGCATCGCCGGACATCAACGGCGCCAGGTGCGGGAGTACGACTACACGCTGCTCCCGGGCGCGACCGTGGTGATGCACAGTGACGGTCTGGTCGAGCGGTGGAACCTGGGCGACTATCCGGGCCTGCTCAGCCATGGCCCCGAGGTGATCGCCGGGACCGTGCTGCGCGACGCGGGGACCCGCCGGGACGACGCCGGTGTGCTGGTGGCCCGATTCTGATGACCGCGTTCTCATGACCGCCGAACCGCTGATGCGCATGCGCCTGCGGGTCGAGCAGGACATCTTCGTGGTGCGTCAGCTGGGCCGGGAGGTAGCTCGTTCGCTCGGCCTGGAGGCACAGGATCAGACTCGGGTGGCGACTGCGCTCAGTGAGGTGTGCCGGGTGCTGCTCGCCGGGGGCCGGGAAACCGACGTCACGTTCGCGGTCGATCCGAACGGGGTAACTTCGCTCAGCGTAACGATGACGTACCCGGTGACCGGGCAGGCCAGTCAACTTGCTGGGAAGTTGCAGCAAGTCGGCCGCCTGGTCGACACGATGGAGGTCGACGATGATGGGACTGCAACGATTGTCCGGATGTCCCGGCGGTTGCCTGTCGGGGCTGCTCGGCTGACCCGGGCTCGCATGGACGAGATACGCGCCGGACTGGCCCAGCACGTGCCGAGCACCCCACTGGACGAGCTCGCGGTGCAGAACCAGCAGCTCATCCTCGCGCTCGACGAGGTGCGGGCGCAACGCGACGAGCTGGCCCGCCTCAACGACGAACTCGAAGAGACCAACCGCGGTGTGATGGCTCTCTACAACCAGCTCTCCGAAGAGCTGGAGGAGACCAACCGGGGTGTGGTCGCGCTCTACGCCGAACTCGACGACAAGTCAGCGCAACTGCGGGCCGCCAGCGAGGCGAAGAGCCGGTTCCTGGCCAACGTCAGCCACGAGCTGCGGGCCCCGGTCACCGCCATCATCGGGCTCGGCCGGCTGCTGACCGACTCCGGCTCCGATGACCTCACCTCCGAGCAGGACCGGCAGGTGGAACTCATCCGTACCTCAGCGAGCGATCTATTGACCCTGGTCAATGGACTGCTGGACCTGGCCAAGGCGGAGGCCGGGCGGATCGAGCCGACCTGGGCCGAGGTGGACCTCAAAGCGATGTTCGGGCAGCTGCGCGGCACGCTGCGGCCGCTCGCGACCCGTCCCGAGGTGGACTTCGTGGTGGAGGAACCGGGGCTGCCGGTGTTCCGGTCCGATGAGGTGCTGCTCGCCCAGATCCTGCGCAACCTGCTCACCAACGCGATCAAGTTCACCGAGTCCGGCTCAGTGCGGCTCAGCGTGCGGCCGGTCAGCGGCGACGCCGAGTTCGTGGTCGCGGACACCGGCTTCGGCATCCCGCCCGAGCTGCACGAACGCGTCTTCGAGGAGTTCTATCAGGTGCCCGGCAGCAAACCGGTGAGCGGTCGGGGCACCGGCCTCGGCCTGCCCTACGCCCGGCGGCTGGCCGGCATCCTCGGCGGTGCCCTGCGAGTCGACTCCACACCCGGCGCGGGCAGCACCTTCACCCTGCGTCTGCCGATCACGTCATGATCGATCCGCGGACTCCGGCCACCCTCCTCGTCGTCGACGACAGTGCGACCAAGCGGTACCTGCTGGTGAGCTGGCTCAGCCGGGCCGGTTTCACGGTGCACGAGGCGGAGACCGGCGGCGAGGCCCTGGACCGCCTGCTCGAACTCGAGGTCGACCTGGTCGTCCTGGACGTGAAGCTGCCCGACATGAACGGGTTCGAGGTCTGCGAGAGGATCAAGACCGATTCCCGGTACGGGGTACTGCCGGTGATCCACGTGTCCGCCCATGCCGTGGACGTGGTCGATCGTGCGCAGGGACTCAACCGGGGTGCCGACGCGTACCTGGTCGAACCGATCGAACCGGACGAGCTGATCGCCACCGTCCAGGCGGTGCTCCGCTACTACCGGGCCCGTCGGCGGGCCGAACTGCTCGCCGAGCGGATGGTCAAACTCGCCGAGGCCACCCTGGCGATCAACTCGGCCCCCGCCCTGCCGGCCCTGCTGACAGCGGCGGCCGAGGGCGCCCGGGCGATCTTCGGCGTGCCGGTGGCGGTGGTCGCGGAGACCTCCGAAGGCGAGAGCCTGGCCGCGACGGTCGTCGAGGACACCAGCCCGGTCACCGTACGCCGGTGGGCGGTCTCCGGGCCTCCGGTCACCGTCGGTTCACTGGTGCGCAGTGACGAGCCGGCCGACTGGGACGTCATCGACTGGCCCGTCGACGAGACGGTCGTCGCGGTCGCGGCGGCCCGGCTCCGGGTCGACCGGCCGCCGGTCTACGTCGCCGTGCCGGGCCGGTCGCAGACCCCCGGATTCCCGGTGCTGCGGCAGCTCTCCCAGGCGGTCGGGGCGGCCGTCGAAGCACAGCGTTCCTACGACGACGAGCACCGGGTCGCGGTCACCCTGCAGCGCAGCCTGCTGCAGTCCCGCCTGCCCGAAGTGCCCGGACTGAACATGGGCGTGCTCTACGAACCGGCCGGCGCGCAGACCGAGGTGGGCGGCGACTTCTACGAACTGACCGAAGTCGGCGACCAGCTCCTGGTGGCGATCGGGGACGTGGCCGGCCACTCGCTGCACGCGGCGACGGTGATGGCGGAGATCCGGCACGCGGTCCGCGCCTACGCCATCGAAGGCCATTCGCCGGGCGAGGTCCTGGAACTGGTCAACCGTTTCATGCGGGCGGTGCTGCCGACCGAGTCGGCGACCGTGTGCCTGTTGACCCTGGACCCGGCGACCGGCCGCATCCGGATGGCGTCGGCCGGCCACCTGCCCCCGCTGGTGCACGCCGACGGCAAGGTGCGTTTCCTGGAACCGCGCGGCGCCCTGCTCGGCATCACCGCACCACGCCGGGCCGAGGTGGAGTTCGTCCTACCACCTGGCGGAACCCTGATCCTCTACACCGACGGCCTGATCGAACGCCGCGACGCCGACATCGACGAGGGCCTGCAAGCCCTGGCCGCCTGCGCCGCCGAGGTGGAGCCGGACCTGAACGCGTTCTGCCGCCGCCTGCACACCCGGCTGTCCGGCACCGGCGACCAGGCTGACGACATCGCCGTGGTCGCCGTCCGCCGCACCCTCTGATCGCATCCGGTTCGCGCCGGTGTCGCTCATCGATGGCTTGACGGCAGCTATTCACTGAGTGAATAGTAGCGGCCATGTCCACGGCGCATGTGTTGCTGGGGTTGCTCGCCGCCGGTCCGCGGCATGGTTACGACCTCAAACGGGTCCACGACGAGCGGCTTCCACAGGCCAAACCACTGGCGTTCGGCCAGGTCTACGCCACTCTCGGGCGGCTGGAGCGGGACGGCTTCGTCGAGCAGTCCGGTCAAGAGCGGGAGAGTGGCCCGGAGCGTACGACGTTTTCGCTCACCGTCTCCGGCCGGGAGCGGCTCGATCACTGGCTGGCCGAGGTGGAGCCGCCCGCCCCGCACCTGAGCAGTGTGCTGTTCAGCAAGGTGGTCGTCGCGCTGGTGGCGGCCGACGCCGACCGGGCCCGGCACTACCTGACCGCGCAGCGGACCGCCCACGTCGCCCGGATGCGGGAGCTGACCGCGGTCAAGACCTCGCCCGGAGCCTCGGTCGGTGACGTCATCGCCGCCGACTACGCCATCGGGCATCTCGATGCCGACCTGCGGTGGCTCAGAACCACCATGGAACGGGTCGCCGAGCTACACAAGGAAGTGACGTCATGACGGTTCCTCTGCTCAGCGGCACAGGGATGACCAAGAACTACGGCGTGACACCGGCACTTCGCGGTGTCGACGTCGCGATCGCACCGGGCGAGATCGTCGCGGTGACCGGGCCGAGCGGCTGCGGGAAATCGACGCTACTGCACTGCCTGGCCGGGATCATGCCCCTCGACCGGGGCACTGTCGTCTACCGCGAACAGGACATCGGACTGTGGTCCGAGGCCGGACGGTCGCGGTTGCGGCGTACCGAGTTCGGGGTGCTCTTCCAGTTCGGCCAGCTCGTGCCAGAACTGACCGCCGCGGAGAACGTCGCGCTGCCCCTGCTTCTCGGTGGCACCGGGCGGCGGCCGGCGCGGGCCGCGGCACTGTCCTGGCTGGATCGGCTCGGGGTGGCCGACATGGCCGACAAACAGCCGGGCGCCATGTCAGGCGGGCAGCAGCAGCGCTGTGCGGTGGCCCGCGCCATGATCACCGAGCCGAGGGTGCTCTTCGCCGACGAGCCGACCGGGGCGCTGGACCAGCTCAGCGGCGAGCAGGTGCTGGCCGCGATCATCAACACGGTGCGCGACCACGGCACAGCGGTGATGCTGGTGACGCACGAGGCGACCGTGGCGGCGTACGCGGACCGGGAGATCGTGCTGCGGGACGGTGCCGTCGACCCGACCGGCCTCGGTGTGGGTGTGCGGTGAGAGCGGGCATCCTGGTGCGGCTCAGCCTGGCCGGCGGCCGTACCGACACGCTGCGTACCCTGCTGACCGGAGCCAGTGCGGCGCTCGCCACCGCGACTCTGCTCGCCGCCGCCACGGTCGCGTCGATCCGCGGTGGTGAGTGGGTGATCGACGGCGACGGGAACTCGACGATGGCCCCCGGTGTCGAGCAGTACACGAGCCCGCTGCTCCAGGAGGCCGGTCTGCGTCCCGGGGTGGTTCTGGCGCTTCTTCTGCTGACCCTGCCGGTACTGGCCCTGGCCGGGCAGTGCGGCCGGCTCGGTGCGCCGGCCCGGGACCGTCGGCTGGCCGCTATCCGTCTCGCCGGTGCCACTCCGGGGCAGGCGGTGCTGATCGCCGTCGCCGAGACGGTGGTGTCGAGCCTTCTCGGGTCGCTCGCCGGTCTCGGCGTCTACCTCGGGATCCGGCGGCTGCTGCACGATCCGGGTCCGGACGGGACCCTGCCGTTGCCGACCGACGTACTGCCCTCGCCGGTGCTGATGGCGATGACGGTCGCGGTGGTGCCGGTGCTGGCCGGGGCGATCGGGGTGCTCCTGATGCGTGGTGTGGTGATGACCCCGTTCGGGGTGGTCCGGCACGAGCGGAAGCGTGGGCCGCGCCCCTGGCCGGGTGCTGCCGTCCTGGTCGGGATAGGCCTGGTCAACCTGGCACTGTGGATCGAGGACCGGTTCGACGTACCGGACACGGCCGTCGGTGTGTCCCTGCTGAGCGGGGTGGTTCTGGTGATGGCCGGGGTGGTGCTCGGCACCGGGTGGATCTCCCACACGGCGGGCCGCCTGCTGCACCGGTTCGGGCGCGGGCCGACGACCCTGCTGGCCGGGCGGCGGATGACAGCCGATCCGTGGAACGGCAGCCGAACCATGAGCGCGCTGCTCGGAGCCGCGGTGATCGGCGGGATCGCGGCCGGTTACCACGCCTACTTCCAGACCCAGGCGCGGGCCGAGAACAGGTTGAACACGATGATGGGTTACCCGCAGCCACCGGCCGAGATGTCGGAATTCTATGTCGGGGCGGTACGGCTGGTGCTGCTGGCGGTCGGGGTCGGAGTGGCCGTGTCGGCGGCCGGGATGCTGGTCGCGCTGGCCGAGAGCATCATGGCCCGGCGGCGCACCTTCGCCGCGCTGACCGCGGCCGGCACCCCCGGCCGGACCCTGGCCGGCTCGCTGCTGTGGCAGACCGTGACGCCGCTGATCCCGGCGTTCGTCCTGGCGGTCGGCTCAGGGCTGCTGCTGACGCGGTCGGTCTACTCCGAGGTGTCGGTGGGTGGCGGCGCGGTGGAGACGTGTGCCGGGCCGGGGGACTGCGTACGGACGGTGGATCCGGTGGTGATCATCGGTGTTCCGGTGCCGTGGGAGCAGTTGGCCCTGCTCAGCGGCGGTGGTCTGCTGGCCGTGCTGCTGGTGGCCGGGGTGGGGGCGCTGGTGCTGCGGGGCAGTGTCGCCGCGGAGGAGATCCGGGTCGCCTGAAGCCTTGCGCCCGCATCCGCCCGGATGCGGGCGCGACGGCCCGGTGTCTCGCCCGCGTCGCAGGTTGATCGCGGTGCTTTACCTACTCGTACCGGAAAAGGGTCTTGCCTTAGACCGCGCCGATCACGTCCAGCGCCCACGCCAGGTTGAAGGCCTCTTCCTTCCAGGCGTCGTAGCGGCCGCTCGGGCCGGCGTGACCGGCGCCCATCTCGGTCTTGAGCAGGTAGGTGCCGTCCGGGGCGGTCGACCGCAGCCGGGCGATCCATTTGGCCGGCTCGTGGTAGAGCACGCGAGTGTCGTTGAGGCTGGTCACCGCGAGGATCTTGGGGTAGACCAGCTTGGCGACGTTCTCATACGGGCTGTAGGACTTCATGTACGCGTAGACCTCGGCCGAGTCGAGCGGGTTGCCCCACTCCTCCCACTCGGTGACCGTCAGCGGCAGGGACGGGTCGAGGATCGAGGTCAGCGGGTCGACGAACGGGACCTCGGCCAGGATCCCGGCGAACGCCTCCGGCGCCAGGTTGGCGATCGCGCCCATCAGCAGGCCACCGGCCGAACCGCCGCGGGCCACCAGCCGCGACGCCGACGTCCAGCGGGTGCGGACCAGGGCCTCGGCGGCCGCGACGAAGTCGGTGAACGTGTTGCGCTTGGTGAGCATCTTGCCCTGCTCGTACCACTGCCGGCCCATCTCGCCGCCGCCGCGCACGTGCGCGATCGCGAAGACGACACCACGGTCCAGCAGGGACAGCCGGGCGATCGAGAAGTACGGGTCGACCGAGTGCTCGTAGGAGCCGTAACCGTAGATCAGCGCCGGTGCCGAGCCGTCCCGTTGGACACCCTTGCGGGCCACGATCGAGATCGGGATCCGGGTGCCGTCGCCGGCCGTCGCCCACTCGCGGAACTGCTCGTAGTCGTCCGGCTGGTAACCGCCCAGCACCGGTTTCTGCTTACGCAGCGTCATTACCCGGGTGTTCAGGTCCATGTCGTAGACCGAGTCGGGGGTGAGCAGCGACGTGTACGACAGCCGGACCGAGGACGTGTCGTACTCCGGGTTGCCGCCCAGGCCGACGCTGTAGAGCGGCTCCGGGAACTCGACGTCGTGCGCCGCCGTGCTGCCGTCGATGAGCACCCGCAGGCCGGTCAGGCCGTCGCGCCGCAGCGAGACCACCAGGTGGCGGGCGAACGCGTCCACCGACTCCAGCCGGACACCCGGCTGGTGCGGGATCATCTCGATCCACTCGCCGGGGTGGTCCACCGAGGTCCAGGAGAGCGCGAAGTCCTCGGCCTGGTGGTTGTGCAGGATCAGGAATCGGTGGCCGTGATGCTCCACCGAGTATTCGACGCCCTGGCGACGCTCGGTGATCAGCGCCGGCTCGGCGGTCGGCCGGTCGGCCGGGATCACCCGCACTTCCGAGGTGATCTTGCTCTGCACGTCGATGACCAGGAATTTCTCACTGCGGGTCAGGTCGATGCCCACCCAGAAGCGCTCGTCCGGCTCCTCCAGGACCAGCGTGTTCTCGGTGGTGCCGACCGTGTGCCGCCACACGCGGTGCGGCCGCCACGCGTCGTCGACGGTGATGTAGAAGAGGGTGCTGTTGTCCGACGACCAGGCACTGCCGTAGAAGACGTCGGTCACCTCGTCGGCCAGCACCTCGCCGGTCGCCAGGTTGCGCACCCGCAGCGTGAACCGCTCGTCGCCGTCGAAGTCGGTCGAATAGGCCAGCCAGTTGCCGTCCGGGCTCACGTCGAAGGTGCCGAGCGCGAAGAAGTCATGCCCCTCGGCCAGTTCGTTGCCGTCGAGGATCACCTGCTCACCGGGCTTGTCGGCAGCCATCGGCGGGGCCGTCTCACCGGGGGCGACCGGGACGCGGCAATGAATCCCGTACTGCTTGCCCTCCTCGGTCCGGGTGTAATACCAGAAGCCGCCCTTGCGGGTCGGCACGGACAGGTCGGTCTCCTGAGTGCGAGCCTTGATCTCCTGGAAGACAGTCTCGCGCAGGCCCTCCAGATGCGCTGTCGCCTGGTCTGTCCAGGCGTTCTCCGCCTCCAGATGGGCGATGGTCGCCGGGTCGTCCTTGGTCATCAGCCAGGCGAACTCGTCGGTGACAGTGTCGCCGTGGAAAGTGCGCTCGGTGGGCGCCTGGCGAGCGGTGGGTGGGCCTTCAATCGTCACCCGAAACACGTTACAACCCGAATTTCACAGACACACGAACCTCGGTCATTCGAACATGTGTACGATATGCCAGAGTGGACGATCTTTCATCTCTTGCGTCGCCAGGGGGCTACTGACGTGAGCGGTTCGGTTCTTGCTGAGCTCGTCGAGATCTGTGGTCCGGGATCCGCGCGCGCCGCGTCACCAGGCTGGGTCGCCGCTCCGGCCACCCCGGGTTCGGTCGCCGCGCTCCTGCACCTCGCCGCCGGTCACGGCCTGCGGGTCCGCGCGCGGGGATCCGGCAGTAAATTCCATTGGGGTGCGAGTCCGCAGAGTCACGACCTGCTGATCGACACCGTGCGTCTCGACGGCCTGTGGGGTCACGACGGCTCCACCGCGGTCCTCGCCGCCGGCACCTCCGTCACAGCGGCTCAGGCCGCCCTCGCCCGGCACGGCAAACGCCTCACCCTCGACCCGCCGTCGCCCGGCGCCACCGTCGGCGGGGTGCTCGCCCTCAACGAGGCCGGGCCGCTGCGCCACCGGTTCGGCCCACCCGCCGGGCAGGCGCTCCGCGTCGATCTCGTGGACGTCTCCGGTCAACCGGTCGCCACCGACAGCTGGGAGGGTGGCAGTGGAGTGATCACCTCAGCCCTGCTGCCCGTCGAGGACCTGCCCGAGGCCCGCCGCTGGGTGGTCCGGCCGGTGACCACCCCGACCGAGGCCGGTGAGGTGGTCAACGAGGTGGTGGCGCAGGAGTTCGCGCTCAGCGGCGTCGAGATGGATCTGCCCGGCAGTGGCGCCGGCGCCCTGGCCCTGCTGCTGGAGGGCTCCGCCGCCTGGGTCGCGGTCAGCGCCGGGCGGCTCGCCCGCCAGCTCGGGCCACGCGCCCTGATCCGGGACACCGCACCGGCGTGGTGGGGGCAGTATCCGTTCGACCGGTCCGATGTGGTGCTGCGCCTTCGAGTCCGGTCCCGTGACCTGCACGCGATGGGTTACGTGCTGCGCGACGCCGTCGGTGAGTCGGTCGACGTGCGGGGCTCGGCCGGCGCCGGAGTGGTGCACGCGGTCCTGCCCGGCCGACTCAGCGCGGCCCGCATCGGTGACATCGTGGTCGGGCTGAAACAGGTCCTGCTGGCGCGGCGCGGGCAGGTGATGGTGCTGAGCGCCCCGCCCGAGCTGGCGACGGAGATCGAGATGGCCCGCCCTCAGGACCTGTTCTGATCAGCGGATCACCGGGATTCGGGCAACCGTCTCGGCGGCCAGGTGGCGGCCCAGGCGCGCCACGTCACCGACGGCGTAGGTCAGGTAGGCGAACTGGCCCACCGCCCGTGCGTTGGTCAGGATCAAGTCGTCGACCAGGAGTCGGCGGCGCATCATCGGGACGCCCTCGCCCAGGATGGTCGGGGCGATCCCGAGGATGATCTCGTCGAGCAGGCCCTGGGCCACGAACTGACTCACCAGGTTGCCGCCGCCGGCCAGCCACACGTTCTTGCCCTGGGCGGCGACCATCATCGCGTCATGCACCCGGCTGACATCGCCGCTGATCATGAAAACGTTGGCGTCCGGGACCGGGGGCAGGTCGCGGTGGGTGAAGACCCAGCACGGTACGTCGCCGTACATGTCGTGCCAGTTCTCCGGCTCCTCCAGCAGGTTGTCGTGCTCGAGAACCCACTCGTAGGTGGTCGCGCCCATGGCGAACGCGCCGATGCCCTCGAAGAACTCACCGAACGGATTCTCGGTGCCCTCGTCGACCTCGAAGAGCCAGTCCAGCGAGTTGTTCTCGTCGGCGGTGAAGCCGTCGATGCTGGTGGCGGTGTAGTACTGCGTTTTCGCCATGACCAACACGATGCCACGACCGAGCCGACAAAAAGGGCGGATCGATCAGGACGGTCATCGTCATGCCATCCGGGGCGACGGACCGGGTGTCGACCGGGGTGTCGGTGGCGGGCCGGGCGTTGCCGCACCCGGCCCGCCACCGCCACCGGACTGGCGGGATCGGGAGGTCCCACACCGTACTCCACCAGCGGGTCCGGTGGGATCGGCTCTCCCATCCCGGATCATCGGCGTGGCTCAGGACGGCGGGCTGACGTCGTAGGTCAGATAGGCGAACGGGCCGACCGGCCGAGCGCTCGTCAGCGTCAGACGTGACGACGGGAGGCGGCGGGGGAGAACTGGCGCTCCGGCCCCCAGCGTGACCGGGGCGACCCCGAGGATCACCTCGTCGAGCAGGCCCGCGTCGGCGAACTGGCCGACCAGATCACCGCCGCCGACCAGCCAGACGTTCTTCCCGGCGGCCGCCCGAGTCATCGCGGCATGGACGGGACCGACCTCACCTCGTACGAAATGGAGGTCTGCGCCTGGAACGACCGGCAGCTCGCGGTGCGTGAAGATCCAAGCAGGGGTGTCTCCGTAGGGCCCGAGCCAGGCGGACGGGTCCTCCCGGGCCTTCTCGTGGCTGAGGATCCACTCGTAGGTGGTGGCGCCCATGGCGAACGCGCCGACCCCGGCGAAGAACTCACCGAACGGGCTCTCGCCCCGGTCCTCGACCTCGAAGAGCCAGTCCAGCGAGTTGTCCTCGTCGGCGATGAAGCCGTCGATCGTGGTCGCGGTGTAGTACTGCGTCTTCATCCCACCGAGGGTGTCAGGAGTCGTTGCGCAGGACCAGGATGGCGATGTCGTCGCGGGGTTCCTCGACCGAGAAGTTGATCGTGGTGGAGCGCAGCCGGGCCGCCATCACGTCGGCCGGGTAACCGGCCAGCGGGGCCGAGGCCTCGCGCAGGCGGTTCGAGCCGAAGAGCTCGCGGCCGCGGCGGCGCTCGGTCACCCCGTCGGTGTAGAAGATCAGCGAGTCGCCGGCCTCCAGGGTGATCGACACGTCCGGCGAGGTGATCGTCTCCAGCAGGCCGAGCGCGGTCCCGCCCTCGCCGACGAACGAGGTCTTGCCGTCGGCTCGGACCAGCACCGCGCGATCGTGCCCGGCCAGGTGCAGGCAGACGTCGAGGGCGCCGCTGGGCCGGCGGGTCACCGAGGCCATGGCGAGCGTGCAGTACCGCCCGCCACCGCGCTGCACGAGGGTCCGGTTGACCCGCCAGAGGATCTCGTCGAGGGCTTTGCCGTCGTCGACCAGGATCCGGATCACGTCGCGGACCAGCCCGGTCACGGTGGCCGCCTGAACACCCTTGCCGGACACGTCGCCGACCACGACCAGCCACTGGTTCTCGCCGGACGGGATCACGTCGTAGAAGTCGCCGCCGACCTCCGAGCCGGTGGGAACGTACTCCGCGGCGAAGCCGATGCCTTCGACCTTGGGCAGTGCCGGTGGCAGCAGCGACGCCTGCAGGGTCCGGGCGACGGTGCGCCGCTCGTCGTGGATGCGCGCGTTGTCTATCGCCAGGGCGGCCCGCCGCGCCACGTCCTCCAGCACGGCCACCTCGTCGGCGTCGTGCCGGTGTCGCGGGTGCCGGCCGACGGCCAGGGTGCCGAGCCGGGCGCCCCGGGCCACCAGTGGCAGCGCGTAACCCTCCAGCGGCGAACCGAACATCACCTGGGTGCCGAGCCGGGACGCCTCCTCCAGCCGGCCCAGCAGCGACTCCGGGCCGGGTTCGGCGAGGGTCGCGTGCAACCCGGCAAGCGACGACTCGTCGGCGTGGGTGGCGGCGGCCAGCTGGAGCCGCCCCCACGAGTCGGTGGTGTGCACCGCGCACCACTGGCCCAGCCGGGGCACCACCAGTTGCGGGATCAGGGCCATCGTCAGGTTCACGTCGAGGGACTGGGCGAGCAGCTCGCTGGCCTCGGCGAGGAAGGTGATCCAGGTCTGCCGTCGGATGTCGGCGCGGCGCAGCCGGTCGTTCTCCAGGTGCAGGGCGAACCGCTCGGCGACCATCGTGGTCAGCGCCAGGGCGTACCCCTCGGGGGCGGCGTCGAGTTCGAGCTCACCGGAGTAGGGCCGCTGCACGTTCAGCGTCACCCGGATGGTGTCGGCGTTGTCGCGGGGCGCTCGCCCATACCTCGCCAGCAGCTGCCGGCCCATGCCCTCGCCGCGGTCGAGCCGGACCACGCCACCGGCCGCGCCGGTCAGCCGGGCCAGCCGGGACAGCAGATCGGTCGCCAGGTCGGACAGGCCCTCCTCGGTGTGCCGGTCGGTGCCGCTGCGCAGCAGGCCGGTGAGCGCGCCCAGGCTCGGTGTCTCGGCCGCGCTGGGCAGCCGGACCGGGCCGGACTCGGCCCGCTGGTCCAGACGGAACCAGACGCCCTTGCCGTCACCCTCGTGGACGGTGCCCCAGCGGCTGGCGAAATGGTCGACCAGCAGCAGGCCCCGGCCGCGCTCGGCGACCTCGCCGATCTCCGAGCTCTCGTTACGCGGGCCGATGGTGAGCTGCTCGACCGGGCCGGGCGCGAAGTCGGTGACGGTGACGGTGAGCCCGCCGGTGTCGGCCGCGACCTCTATCTCCAGCTCGGTGTTGGCGTGCACCACCGCATTGGTGGACAGCTCGGTGGTGAGCAGCAGGGCCTCGTTGAGCAGGACGACCAGCCCGGTCTCCTCCAGCACGGATCGCACGAGTGCGCGGGCCGCCGCCGGGGTACGACGATCGTTGGGCAGTCTGGTCCGGCGCACGAGTGCCTCGGACGGCGCACCTGATGGGATGCTCGTCCTGGTTCCGACCTCGGCTGGCACTCATGCATCCTCCCCCGTCGAAGGGTGGATGCACAAAGTCGTCTCTCGCATTGACCCGGTCGGGCGAGAGAAGATGGGTAACCCCGGCCGTTTACAGCGAGTGAGGGCAGTATGACTGCGGCTAAAGAAGCCGACGAGACGGTTCTCCTCGGTGAGCTCACCGAGGCGCTGAGGCGTGTCCGGCGCGGTGATCTCAAAGTGCGGCTGAACCGGCGTGACGGCACGGCCGGAGCGGTGGCCGAGGCCTTCAACGAGGTCGTCTCGCTGCAGGAGCGGCAGAACCTCGACCTGCGCCGGATCAGCCGGATCGTCGGCCGGGACGGGCGGCTCACCGAGCGCCTCGACGAGGAGGGCCTGGACGGTTCCTGGGAGGACAGCGTCCGGTCGGTGAACTCGCTGATCGACGACCTGGCCCGGCCCACCACCGAGATCTCCCGGGTCATCGAGGCGGTGGCCCAGGGCGACCTGTCCCAGCACATGGCCCTGCAGATGGACGAGCGGCCGCTGCGCGGCGAGTTCCTGCGGATCGGCCGGACCGTCAACACCATGGTGGATCAGCTGTCGTCGTTCGCCGACGAGGTGACCCGGGTGGCCCGTGAGGTGGGCACCGAGGGCGAGCTGGGTGGTCAGGCCGACGTGCGCGGGGTGGCCGGCACCTGGAAGGACCTCACCGACTCGGTGAACACGATGGCCTCGAACCTGACGCATCAGGTGCGGTCGATCTCGCAGGTGGCGACCGCGGTGGCTCGCGGCGACCTGTCGCAGAAGATCACCGTGTCGGCCCGCGGCGAGGTGGCCGAACTGGCCGACACGATGAACGGGCTGACCGACACCCTCCGGCTCTTCGCCGAGCAGGTGACCCGGGTGGCCCGTGAGGTGGGCACCGAGGGCAAGCTGGGCGGTCAGGCCGACGTGCCGAACGTGGCCGGCACCTGGAAGGACCTCACCGACTCGGTGAACTCGATGGCGTCGAACCTGACCAGCCAGGTCCGTAACATCGCTCAGGTCTCCACGGCGGTGGCCAAGGGCGACCTGTCGCAGAAGATCACGGTGGCCGCGCAGGGCGAGATCCTGGAGCTGAAGGACACCGTGAACACGATGGTGGATCAGCTGTCGTCGTTCGCCGACGAGGTGACCCGGGTGGCCCGTGAGGTGGGCACCGAGGGCCGGCTCGGCGGTCAGGCCCAGGTCCGTGGCGTCTCCGGCACCTGGCGCGACCTGACCGAGAACGTGAATCAGCTGGCCGCGAACCTCACCGCCCAGGTCCGCAACATCTCCCAGGTCTCCACCGCGGTGGCGAAGGGCGACCTGTCGCAGAAGATCACCGTCGACGCGCGCGGCGAGATCCTGGAGCTGAAGAACACCGTCAACACCATGGTCGATCAGCTGTCGTCGTTCGCCGATGAGGTGACACGTGTCGCGCGCGAGGTCGGCTCGGAGGGCAAACTGGGCGGACAAGCCCAGGTCAAGGGCATTTCTGGTACGTGGCGCGACCTGACCGACAATGTGAACTACATGGCGTCCAACCTGACCAGTCAGGTCCGCAACATCGCCTCGGTCACCACTGCCGTCGCGAAGGGCGACCTCGGTCAGAAGATCACCGTCGACGCCCGTGGCGAGATCCTGGAACTGAAATCGACGGTCAACACGATGGTGGATCAGCTGTCGTCGTTCGCCGATGAGGTCACCCGGGTGGCCCGTGAGGTCGGCTCGGAGGGCAAGCTCGGTGGTCAGGCGCAGGTGCGCGGGGTGGCGGGCACGTGGCGTGACCTGACCGACAACGTGAACTCGATGGCGTCGAACCTGACCGGTCAGGTCCGCAACATCGCCCAGGTGTCGACCGCGGTGGCGAAGGGCGACCTGTCGTCGAAGGTCACCGTCGACGCACAGGGCGAGATCCTGGAACTGAAGAACACCGTCAACACCATGGTCGATCAGCTGTCGTCGTTCGCCGATGAGGTCACCCGGGTGGCCCGTGAGGTCGGCTCGGAGGGCAAGCTCGGTGGTCAGGCGCAGGTGCGCGGGGTGGCGGGCACGTGGCGTGACCTGACCGACAACGTGAACTACATGGCATCCAACCTGACCGCCCAGGTCCGCAACATCGCCTCGGTCACCACCGCGGTGGCGAAGGGCGACCTGTCGCAGAAGATCACCGTCGACGCCCGTGGCGAGATCCTGGAGCTGAAGAACACCGTCAACACCATGGTCGACCAGCTGTCGTCGTTCGGTGACGAGGTGACCCGGGTGGCTCGTGAGGTGGGCTCGGAGGGCCGGCTCGGTGGTCAGGCCCAGGTGCGCGGGGTGGCCGGAACCTGGCGTGACCTGACCGACAACGTGAACCAGCTCGCCTCCACGCTGACCATCCAGCTGCGTGCCATCGCCGAGGTGTCCACCGCGGTGACCCGGGGTGACCTGACCCAGAGCGTCGCGGTCGAGGCGCAGGGCGAGGTGGCCGAGCTCAAGGACAACATCAACCGGATGATCGTCACGCTCCGGGACACCACCAAGACCAACGCGGAGCAGGGCTGGCTCGACTCGAACCTGGCCCGGATCGGCGGACTGCTGCAGGGCCAGCGGGACGTCGGCGAGGTCTGCCGCATGATCATGACCGAGGTGACGCCGCTGGTGGACGCGCAGCTCGGCGCGTTCTTCCTGGTCGACAACGAGGAGGCGGTCACCCGGCTGCGGCTGGCCGCGGCGTACGGGTACGTCGCCCGCGACCACGAGGTCACCTTCGGCCCCGGCGAGGGACTGGTCGGCCAGGCCGCGGTGTCCCGGCGCACGATCCGGGTGCGGGCCACCCACGACGGGATACTGACCATGCGCTCCGGGCTCCTCGGCATGCCGCCGAACGACCTGGTGGTGCTGCCGGTCCTGTTCGAGGGTGAGATGCTCGGCGTGATCGAGTTCGCGTCGGTGGCCGCCTTCAACGGGCTGCACCTGACGTTCCTGGAGCGGCTGGTCGCGACGATCGGGGTCGCTCTCAACACCATTCAGGCCAACCGGCGTACGGAGGAACTCCTCTCCCAGTCGCAACGGCTCGCCCGGGAGATGCAGGACCAGTCGGCCGAGCTGCAGCGCACCAACGCCGAACTGGAGGACAAGGCCAAGCTGCTGAGCGAGCAGAAGGCGAACATCGAGTTGAAGAACCGGGAGATCGAACTGGCCCGACTCGGCCTGGAGGAGAAGGCCCAGCAGTTGTCGCGGGCCAACACGTACAAATCGGAGTTCCTGGCCAACATGAGCCACGAGCTGCGGACCCCGCTGAACTCGCTGCTGCTGCTGGCCCGGCTGCTCGCCGACAACACCGAGCAGAACCTGTCGAGCAAGCAGATCGAGTTCGCCCGGACCATCCACAGTGCCGGTTCCGACCTGCTCTCGCTGATCGACGACATCCTGGACCTCTCCAAGATCGAGGCCGGCCGGATGGATGTCGAGACCGACGTGGTCGACTTCGACGGCATCCGCAGTTACGTCGAGCAGGCATTCGCCCCGCAGGCCGAGGACAAGGGCCTGCAGTTCCGCGTCGACCTGGCGCCGGAACTACCGGACTCGCTGGTCACCGACCCACAGCGGCTCCAGCAGATCCTGCGCAACCTGCTGTCGAACGCGGTCAAGTTCACCGACAGCGGCGCGGTGACCCTCAGCATCTTCTCGGCCGAACTGGACGCCGGGATCGACGCGCCGTCGTCCCTGCACTCCGCTCCGCGGGTGGTGGCGTTCGCGGTCAGTGACACCGGCATCGGCATCTCGGACGAGAAACTGGCGATCATCTTCGAGCCGTTCCAGCAGGCCGACGGCACCACCACCCGCAAGTACGGCGGCACCGGACTGGGCCTGTCGATCAGCCGCGAGTTCGCCGCCCTGCTCGGCGGCACGATCTCGGTCTCCTCGCTGCCGGGGGAGGGCTCGACCTTCACCCTCTTCATGCCCGAGGCGCTCACTCCGGACGCGATCCCGATGCCGGTGCTGCCCGCGGTGCCGGCCAAGGCGATCTCGGTCCGCCCGGCCCCCTCGATGGCCTCCCTGGGGCTGCCGCTGATGGAGATGCCGCCGCGGGTCGAGGAGAAACCGCCGGTGAGCCCGGCGGGCCGGAAACTGGAAGGCGTCACAGTGCTGATCGTCGACGACGACGTCCGTAACGTCTTCGCTCTGACCAGCGCCCTCGAGATGCATGGACTCCACGTGCTGTACTCGGACAACGGGGTGGACGGGGTACGGATCCTGGCCGAACATCCCGAGATCGACATCGTCCTGATGGACGCGATGATGCCCGATCAGGACGGTTATGAGACGACTCGGGGAATTCGGCGCAATCAGCGTTTCCGGGACCTACCGGTAGTGTTCCTGACGGCGAAGGCGATGCCCGGTGACCGGGAGTCGGCCATCGCGGCCGGAGCGAGTGACTACATCACGAAACCGGTCGATCTGGACGAGTTGATCGAGCTGATGGACCGCTGGGTGAACGCGGAGAAGACCGAAGTGCCGGATCACGGGTGAGGCCGGCCGTTGTGGGTAGCGCCATGGGAGGTAACTACCGGTGGGTGAGGTGAGCACGGGTGGGTGAGCGTGCCAAGGCTCTACTGGTCGACGACCGGAAGGACAACCTGCTGGCCCTGGAGGCGATCCTTCAGGGTCTGCCCGTCACCGCGGTCGCTGTGGAGAGTGGCGAGGCCGCGCTCAAACAGCTGCTCACCGATGACTTCGCGGTGATCCTGCTGGACGCGCACATGCCCAACATGGACGGTTTCGAGACCGCCAGCCACATCAAGCGGCGGGAGCGGACCCGGCATGTGCCGATCCTGTTCCTGACAGCCGCCGACCGGGACGCGCAGCTGGCCCTGCGCGGTTACGCGGTCGGTGCCGTCGACTACCTGACGAAGCCGTTCGACCCGTGGGTGCTGCGCGCCAAGGTCTCCGTCTTCGTCGAGCTGTGGACTAAGAATCAGCAGCTCAAGGCGCAGGCCGAGGTGTCGAAGGAGCGCGAGTCGCAGTGGCAGCGGATGACCGCGACGGTCGACGAGGCCGCCCGGGTGCTGCGGGCCGGCGGCGACGAGGCCGCGTCCGAGGCGCTGGACCTGCTGGAGAAGGCCCGCTGGGGCGACTGACTGTGACATGGGTCACGGCTGGCAACCTTGCTGGGCAGCCGCGCCACTACCGGGACGTGATCGCTTGATCATGCGACGTCCGTCCCGAGTAGGAGCAACATGCGGCACGCTATGCCCAGCGAGAACCCCGGCCGGGGTCGTCGTCGCCTGGTCACCGGACTAGGCACGGCCGGTGTGGCCGGAGCGGTCACCGCGCTGGTGGCCGTTCTCGTGCCGTCCGCCTCGGCCAGCACCCTGTTCAACGACGACTTCGAGAGCGGCACGGCCAACTGGACCAAGTCCGGCGGCACCTGGTCCGTGGTCACCGACGGCTCCAAGGTCTATAAGCAGGCCAAGGCCGACAGCGAACTGGCCCGCGTCTTCGCCGGCGAGACCTCCTGGACCGACTACTCGGTCGAGGCCAAGGTCAAGGCGCTGGACCTGGGCGCCGGCCTGGCCGGTGTCGCGGCCCGGGCCAGCGGTTCCTCCACGATGTACCGGCTCGCCCTCACCTCAGCCGGCAAGGCTGAACTGCAGGCGGTCAAGGGCAGCACGGTCACCAGTCTCGGGTCGGCCGCGGTCAAGAACCTCACCGCGTGGCACACCCTGAAGGTCGACGTCACCGGCAGCAGCATCACCGGCTACGTGGACGGCGCCAAGGTCGCCTCGGGTACCGGTTCGCTCGCCGGGACCGGCCGCATCGGTCTGGTCACCAGCTACGCCTCCGCCGAGTTCGACGACGTCGCGGTGAACCCGCTGGGTGTCGTCGCAACCCCGTCCTCGGCCTCCCAGACGGCCTCCTCGACGCCCTCGAAGACGGCTTCCGCCTCGCCGTCCGCCTCCAAGACGGCCTCCCCGACGCCGTCCGCGTCGAAGACCGCGTCCGCTTCGCCGTCCGCCTCCAAGAGCGCCACGCCCACCCCCGCACCGACCAGTTCCTCGACGGCCTGGCCGAAGGCGACCGGTGAGAAGGCGGTCACCGCCACCATCCCGGTCTCCGGCACCGTCGACGGCGGCAACGTCCGCTACTTCGGCAGCGGCGCGCTGGGCGGCGAAGGCCAGGAGGAGGGCCAGGACCCGCTGTTCAAGCTGGCCGACGGCGCGGTGCTGAAGAACGTCATCCTCGGCGCCCCGGCCGCGGACGGCATCCACTGCTCCGGCTCCTGCACGCTGATCAACGTGTGGTGGGAGAACGTCGGTGAGGACGCGGCCACCTTCAAGGGCGGCGCCTCGGCGACCTACACCGTGGACGGTGGCGGCGCCAAGAGCGCTGACGACAAGGTCTTCCAGCACAACGGCGGCGGCACGCTGACCATCAAGAACTTCCAGGTCGAGGACTTCGGCAAGCTCTACCGTTCGTGCGGCAACTGCTCCACCCAGCACAAGCGCGCGGTCGTGGTGCAGAACGTGGTCGCCACCGCCCCCGCGGGCAGCCTGGTCGGCATCAACGCCAACTTCGGTGACACCGCCCGGATCTCCGGCGTCACCGTGATCGGCAAGAAGAGCCTGGACGTCTGCGTCCGGTTCACCGGCAACAGCTCCGGCAAGGAGCCGACCAAGATCGGCACCGGCCCGGACGGCACCAACTGCATCTACAACGAGTCCGACATCACCTTCAAGTGATCGATCGTGGCCGCCGGGAGCAACACCCGGCGGCCACACCCGGCGGACCGAAGGGTGCCGATGCACGACGCTGCCTTCCGCGACTACTTCGAGCAGCACCACGACTCGATGTCCCGGCTCGCCTATCTGATGACCGGTGAGGCGGACGGCGCCGACGACCTGGCGGCCGACGCGCTGACCGAGGTGTGGCGGCACTGGGACCGGGTCATGGCGGCCGACGACCCGGCCGCGTACGGGCACGGCATCGTGATGAACCTGGCCCGCAACCGGGTCCGGCGCCGCAGCCGGGAACGGCTCTGGTCGCTGGAACCGATCCGGAAGGCACTCGACCCCGATGTGTCGGCGGTCGTCGACGTGCGCAGCGCACTGAAGCGGCTACCGCACCGGCGGCGGGCCTGCGTGGTCCTCCGCTACGCCTTCGACCTCCCCGAGAAGGAGGTCGCCACGGCACTCGGTATCTCAGTGGGCGCGGTCAAGAGCGCGACGTCGCGCGGCGCCCGGCAATTGGCGGAACTACTCGGCGGCAGCAGCGTCGCCCTGGCACGACTCAACGGTTGGGAGGCGGCGCGATGACAATCGTCGAGGGAGAGCTGCGAGCGGCATTGCGCGCGGAGGCGGCGAAACACCGCCCGGACCGTGAGGCGATGCTCGACCGGATCACCAGGACCAGCATGCGCACCCGCCACGCCGCCCCGAGCCCGTCCCCACGGCTGCGGATGACCGGCGCGGCCGTCGCGGTGGCGGCGGTCCTCGGCGGCGGCGGGTTCGCCCAGTGGGCACTCGCCGGCGACGGCGAGCCGAATCCCGTACCCACTCCGGTGGTCACCGTGGAGCCGACCCCGAGCGGCCCGGCGTCACCCAGCACGACCGGACCCAGCGGTACGCCCAGCGCAGCGCCCAGCAAGTCCACGCGCACCCGGCAGTCCGGCCAGCCGTCCCCGTCCGCCGCCGCTTCCAGCGCACCACCCGCCGACCCCGCGGCGCAGGGCGCCCTGTGGTCCGACGGCTCGGTCGTGCCCGGCGGCGACTCCCAGGCCAGCAGTGTCGTGACGGTGAAGACCACCGAGCGGCTCACCGCCCTCGAGGTGACGATCCGGCTCGCGCGCACCGACGGCCTGGTCTCTCGCGGCGGCAGCCAGCAGGTGCCCGGCGCGAGCGTCACCAGCACGGTCACCGAGGAGCCGGACGCGATCGTCTACCGGTTCGTGCTCTCCTCCGGCGACAACCTGGAACCGGGTACTTACACGTTTTACGCGCGCTACATCCACCTCGACGGCGGACGCGACGCCGGCGGCGACTCCTACCGCGCGACGACGACCACCGCGACGGTCACCGGCGACTTCAGCTGAAGTTATCCACAGCCTTGTCCACAGGGGTCAGCTGTGGCTGCTGATCATCAGGGCTGAGCGCAGGCCGGTGATGTCGAGCACACGCATCAGGAAGTCGCCGACGTTCGACAGGGCCAGGACGACCTGTGCGTGCTGGGCCTTACGGCTCAGCACCACGAGGGTGCCCAGGCCCTGTGAGTCGCAGAAGTTCACCCCGGACATGTCCAGGACGATGCGATTGGGCTGGTCATCGCCGAGTATCTCGTTGACGACGGCGGACAGCTCATTGACCGTGAGCACGTCGATCTCCCCGGCGAGCTGGATCACAACCTCGTCGGGTGCGCGCTGAACCGCGATGGACAGCTCGGGTCGCTCCACGCAGTTCAGCCTATCCTCTTCGGGGCGAATCAGCCCGTCCGGCGCGGTCAGACCGGGCGCTCGACGGCCATGATCCTTTCGATGTGAAGAACCCTCTCGCAATACTCGTTCCATGGCGCTGACAGAATGGGGACTGCTGTGACCACGAAATATCCCACCGCGGAGCTTCCGTACCCGGAGGACGCCCCGGTCTCCCAGGCCCTGTTCGACCGCGCCCAGGCCATCGTGCCGGGCGGGGTGAATTCACCTGTGCGTGCGTTCCGTGCGGTCGGCGGCACCCCCCGGTTCATGGCCTCGGGCTCCGGCCCGTGGCTCACCGACGTGGACGGGCGGCGTTACGTCGACCTGGTCTGCTCCTGGGGCCCGCTGATCCACGGACACGCGCACCCGGAGATCATCGAGGCGGTGCAGCGGGTCGCGGCTCTCGGCACCAGCTTCGGTACGCCCACGGCCGGTGAGGTCGACCTGGCCGAGGAGATCGTCCGGCGCACCTCGATCGACGAGGTCCGGCTGGTCAACTCGGGCACCGAGGCGACCATGACCGCGATCCGGCTGGCCCGTGGATTCACCGGCCGGTCGAAGATCGTGAAGTTCGCCGGCTGCTACCACGGGCACGTGGACGCGCTGCTGGCCGCGGCCGGTTCCGGTGTGGCCACGCTCGGCCTGCCCGACTCGCCCGGCGTGACCGGGGCGACGGCCGCCGAGACCGTTGTGCTGCCGTACAACGACGTGTCCGCCGTTGAATCGATCTTCGCCGAGCAGGGCGCCGAGATCGCGGCGATCATCACCGAGGCGGCGCCCGGCAACATGGGCGTGGTCACCCCGCGCGACGGCTTCAACCAGGCCCTTGCCGAGATCGCGCACCGGCACGGCGCGCTGCTCATCGTCGACGAGGTGATGACCGGTTTCCGGGTCTCCGCCGGCGGCTGGTCCGGGCTGCACCCGGTCGACGCCGACCTGTTCACCTTCGGCAAGGTGATGGGCGGTGGCCTGCCCGCGGCGGCGTTCGGCGGCCGCCGGGAGATCATGTCCCGGCTCGCCCCGGCCGGCCCGGTCTACCAGGCGGGCACCCTCTCCGGCAACCCGCTGGCCTGCGCGGCCGGTCTGGCGTCGTTGCGGCTCGCCGACAAGGCCACCTACCAGCGCCTGGACGAGCTGGCCGACACGATCGGCGGCCTGTGCTCGGATGCTCTGAGCGCCGCCGGTGTGACACACCGGCTGCAGTACGCCGGGAACATGTTCTCGATCTTCTTCACCGAGAACGAAGTCGTCGATTACGACTCCGCGAAGACACAGAACGCGGGCGCGTTCAAGGCGTTCTTCCACACGATGCTGGCCAACGGTGTCTACCTGCCGCCGAGCGCCTTCGAATCATGGTTCGTGTCGACGGCGATCGACGACGCAGCCTTGGAACAGATCGCCGCGGCGGCACCGCTCGCGGCCCGAGCCGCAGCGGGGGCATGACCTTGTCAGAACCGACCAAGACCACGGTGCACGTGCTGCGACACGGCGAGGTCTTCAACCCGGGCAAGATTCTGTACGGGCGGCTGCCCGACTTCCACCTCTCCGAACTGGGACACCAGATGGCGAAGGCGGCCACCGAGGTGCTGGCCGGCCGGGACATCACGCACGTGGTGGCCAGCCCGCTGGAGCGCGCCCAGGAGACCGCGGCCCCGTTCGCGGCCGAGTTCAAGCTGGACATCGCCTCCGACGTGCGGCTGATCGAGAGCGCGAACTACTTCGAGGGTAAGAAGGTCTCGGTCGGTGACGGCGCGTTCAGCAACCCCCGGCACTGGTGGGTGCTGCGGGACCCGATCACCCCGTCCTGGGGCGAGGCCTACCTGGTGATCGCCCAGCGGATGTTCGAGGCGGTGCAGGCGGCCCGGGTCTCGGCCGAGGGTCACGAGGCGGTCTGTGTCTCGCACCAGCTGCCGATCTGGACCCTGCGCCGCTACATCGAGGGCAAGCGCCTCTGGCACGACCCGCGACGCCGGGAGTGCGGGCTGGCCAGCCTCACCTCGTTCCGGTTCGAGGGGTCCAAGGTGGTCGGTGTCGACTACTCGGAGCCCGCCGCCCACCTGGTCGCGATGTCCGCGACGGCCAAGACAGCCAAGGGGGCCTGATGCGCCGCCTCGCCGCCGTCGCCCTCGCGGCGGTCACCGCCGCCGGAGTCCTGAGCGGCTGCGGCGGCGAGGAGAACTGGGCCAAGAAGTGCTCCACCACCAACCTGGTGGTGGAGTGCGCCCCGGTGGACCGGCCGCTGGTCACCGACGTCACCGGGGAGTTGCTCGGCGGCGGCACCTACGACATCGAGAACGACCGCGGCAAAGTGATCGTGGTCAACTTCTGGGGTTCGTGGTGTGCACCGTGCCGGGCCGAGGCCGACGACCTGGAGAACACCTACCAGGCGACCAAGGACAAAGATGTCACGTTCGTCGGGGTGAACACCCGCGACGCCAAGGACGCGGCGAAAGCGTTCGAGCGGGCCTACCAGGTCACCTACGACAGCATCTTCGACGTGGACGGCCGGGTGGGCCTGAAGTTCGACGTCACCCAGAACGCCATCCCGAGCACTCTGGTGCTGGACCGGCAGGGCCGGATCGCCGCCGCGATCCGCAAATCGACCACGGCCGGTGAGTTGCAGCCGCTGGTCGAGAAGATCGCAGCGGAGGCGACCGGCTGATGGGTAACGCTTTCGCGGGTGCGGTGACCGACGGGCCGATGCTGCTGGCGATCGGCGCGGCAGTGCTCGCCGGTCTGGTCAGCATCCTGTCGCCGTGTGTGCTGCCGTTGATCCCAGGCTACCTTTCATACGTCACGGGCCTGGCCGGTTCGGACATGGAAGCGGTGATGGGCCGGGGCACGACCGCGGTCACGACCCGGACCACTGTTCTGAAAAGCCGGGTATTGGCCGGCAGCCTGCTCTTCGTCCTCGGATTCGCTGTCGTGTTCACGCTCGCGGTGTCGCTGGTCGCGAACCTCATCCTGAAACTGACCACCCACGCCGAGGTGCTGAACACCCTCGTCGGCGCGCTGATCATCGTGCTCGGGCTGGGCTACCTGGGGTGGATCCCCGGCTTCCAGCGCGAGGCGCGGATCACCAAACTGCCGGCCGCCGGGCTGCTCGGCGCTCCGGTTCTCGGGGCGGTCTTCGCGATCTCCTGGACCCCGTGCATCGGCCCTACTCTCGGCGCGGTGATCGGCCTGGCGACCACCACCGGGCAGACCGACCGGGCGGTCCTGCTGGCACTTGCCTTCAGCTTCGGGCTCGGCGTGCCGTTCGTCCTGTTCGGCCTCTTTTTCCGGCGTCTGCTCGGGGTGTTCACGGCGATTCGCCGTAACAGCCGGTGGGTGACCCGGATCGGTGGCGTCCTGCTGATCCTGGTCGGTCTGGCCCTGGTCACCGGTGCTTGGAACGACTTCCTGATCTGGCTGATGACCACCTTCGACTTCCAGAAGGGGGCGCTGCTGTGACCGTCGTCGAGGATCGGCCCGCCACCGCCGAAGCGCCCCGGCCCAAGCGACCGAACCGGCTCTGGGCCCTGCTGCGTAACTCGTGGCGCCAGCTGACCAGCATGCGTACCGCGCTGGTCCTGCTCTTTCTTCTGGCGGTCGCCGCGGTGCCCGGCTCGGTCTTCCCGCAACGGGGAGTGAACCGGGAGAACGTCGCCGAGTACTTCACGGCGAACCCGAAACTGGCGCCGGTGCTGGACCGGTTCTTCGCCTTCGACGTCTATTCGTCGCCCTGGTTCGCCGCGATCTACCTGCTGCTGTTCACGTCACTGGTCGGATGCGTGCTGCCCCGACTGCGGGAACACTTCCGAGCTTTGACGACCGTACCGCCGGACGCACCCAAGCGGATGGAACGCCTGCCGCACCATGACGGCGGACATCGGCGACCGGAGGAGCCCGCGGCCGTGGCCGCGGAGATCGCGAAGACGCTGCGCCGGCGCCGTTTCCGCACCCGGGTCCGGGAGACGCCGGACGGCTGGACGGTCTCGGCCGAGAAGGGTTTCCTGAAGGAGACCGGCAACCTGTTCTTCCACGTCGCGATGCTCGGCGTGCTGATCGGGGTCGGGTTCGGGAGCTGGTACGGCTGGCACGGCAACCGTCTCCTGGTCGAAGGCCAGGACCAGGGTTTCTGCAGCGCTCTCCCACAGTTCGACGAGTCGGTCCTCGGCCCTCGCGTGGACGCCAGTGACCTGCCCGACTTCTGCATGCGGATGACCGATTTCGAATCCACCTTCCAGACCACCGGGCAGCCGAAGTCGTTCGAGGCCAGTGTCGAGGTGAGCGAGAACGGCGGCGAGTACCGTCCGGAGCGGTTCACCGTCAACGACCCGCTGCGGCTCGACGGCGCCTCGATCAACCTGATCGGCCAGGGGTACGCCCCGATCCTGCGTTACACCGACCGTTTCGGCGCCCAGCAGACCGCGGTGGTGCCGTTCCTGCCCACCGACCTGATGATGACCAGTGAGGGCGTCGTCCAGTTCCCGGACGTCAACGTCGACCCGAACGGCAAACGCGACCCGAAGCTGCAGATGGGCTTCGAGGGGGTCTTCCTGCCGACCGGCGGCACCGATGGCAGTGCCCTCTCCCAGTTCCCGGCCGAGGAAAACCCGGTGCTCTACCTCGCGGCCTACCGCGGTGACCTGGGTCTGGACTCCGGCAAACCCGGTTCGGTGTACGCCCTGAACCGCGACAAGATCGATAGCGGCTCGCTCCAGAAGATCAGCGGCGACCGGCCGCACGTGTTGCGCCCGGGTGAGAAGTGGACCCTCGACGACGGGACCACGCTGGAGTTCGTCGGCACCAAGCGGTTCGCGACTCTGTCCATCCGGCACGACCCGACGAAGCTGTCACTGCTGGTCGGTTCGGTGATCGGCCTGACCGGGCTGATGATGTCGTTGTACACGCACCGCCGCCGCGTCTGGTTCCGGGTTCTCGCCGCTGACGGCGATCCGGCGGGCGGTAGCGTGATCGAGGCCGGTGGCCTGCCGCGCACCGACTATCCAGGTTTCGGCGATGAGTTCGCGGCGCTCACCCGGCAGATGAAGGAAGGGACACGCTGATGGCGGAGTTGTCCAATCAGCTGATGGCACTGACCGTGCTGGCCTATCTGGCCGCGATGGTCTGTTATGCCGGGGAGTACGCGTTCGGCAAACGCAGCCACATCGGAAAGGCCGCCAGTCGCCAGCTGGTCGGTGCGGGCGCTCCCGTGTCGCCGGTTGAGGAAGAAGCCCCGGCGAAGCGCGGCAAGGGCGACGTCATCGGCCTGATCGCGGTCGGGATCAACATCCTCGGCCTGTTCCTGCACCTGGGCACCACGGTCACCCGCGGCCTCGCCGCCGACCGGATGCCCTGGGGCAACATGTACGAGTACATCCTCTCCACGGCGCTGATCGGCTCCGCGGTCTGGGTGGGTGTGCTGCTGCGCAAGCCGGCCGTCCGGCACCTGGGCCTGTTCGTCAGCCTGACCCTGGTGGTGCTGCTGGGCGCGGCCGCGCTGGTCGCCTACACCCCGGTCGGCCCGCTGGTGCCGGCCCTGGAGTCGTACTGGTACGTCTTCCACGTCTCCACGATCATCATCTCGTCCGGGATCTTCCTGGTCGGTGTGGTGCCGGCCCTGTCGTTCCTGATCAAGGACGGCTGGGACGCCGGCAAGCGCAGCTTCCCCTACACGCTGGGCCGCCACATCGGTGACGCCGGCGTGCTGGAGCGGCTCACCTTCCGCCTGCACGCGTTCGCGTTCCCGCTGTTCACCTTCGGCGCGCTGATCGCTGGTCCGTTGTGGGCCGAGGCGTCCTGGGGCCGGTACTGGGGCTGGGACCCGAAGGAGGTCTGGGCGTTCATCTCCTGGATCGTCTACGCCGCCTACCTGCACGCCCGCGCCACCCCGAGCGTGAAGCGGACCACCGCCACCTGGATCGCGATCCTCGGCTTCGTGACGATGCTGATGAACCTGTTCGGCGTGAACCTGTTCTTCGAGGGCCTGCACTCGTACGCCAACGCGGGCTAGTCGGCGCAGTTCCCGGCGGACCAGGTGTCGTAACGGGTCTGCCAGTCCAGGCAGAAGCCGCCCCGCCGCTGCTGTTCGCCGGGTGTCGTTCCGGTCAGGGTCGCGATGTCCTCGCGCCAGTACCGGGCCGGGCCCCCGCCGACCGGCCGCACCTGCACGTTGTCCACGGTCACCTTCGGCATGTCGAGCCGGGCCGGCCGGGTGGCGTCCACATGCACTTCGACGTACTGCTCGATCTGGGCACTGCCGCCCAGTGGCAGGCGCTGCTGGGTGAGCAGGTTCCACCGGTTGTCCCACCAGAGCCAGGCCCGCCACATGCCGGTCCGGTCGCCGCTGATGTCCAGCCAGACCTGATCGCCGGGGCGTACCGCGTACTGGTCGTAGAACTGCCATCGGTTGGTGTTGGTGTTGAACGTGTAGACGTGCTGACGACCGGGGGAGGCCCACCCGGTCTCCGCCCAGCCCGCTTCTAGCCAGGTGATCCGGCCGGCGCCCAGGTCCTTCTTCGCCATGAACCGGCCCACGATGAAGTCGTAGGTCTGTGCCCGGATCCCGCCGTCCACGACCGAGAACCGGCCGGAGACCCCACCCCACTCGCCGCTGGTCACGGCGCCGAGGTGGTGGTAGCCGCTCGGGGTGAAGGCGATCTTGGTGGATTCCAGCGGATGATCCGCCCGGCAGGCCCGGGGGCTGGACAGACCCGCGGGCGCGACCGGGGCCGTGGTGGATGCCCGGCCCGGGGCGCACTCGGGCAGCTGTGGCTCCGGGGCCGCCGTCGCCGGACCCGCACCGGCAAGAACGGCCACCAGACACCATCGGGTCACCCTCCGCAGCCTCATGACAGCCCCAACGGGATCCCGGATCTACGGTGACGGATCGTGGTGCCAGACTGGTGGTCATGGCGCCGCGTGGATTCCCCTATGCCGATCTGCAGAGCTTCATCGCAGCCCTGGAGGCCGCGGGTGAGCTACGCCGGGTGAAAGTGCCGGCGGATCCGACGCTGGAGATCAGCGAGATCGTGACCCGGACTGTGCGGGCCGGTGGGCCGGCGCTGCTCTTCGAGAAGCCGACCCGGGGTGAGATGCCACTGGTCATCAACCTGTTCGGCACCGAGAAGCGGATGGCCATGGCCCTCGGCGTCGACCACCTGGACGAGATCGGCGCCCGCATCGGCGACCTGGCGAAACCGGAGCTGCCGGTCGGCTGGTCCGGCATCCGCGAGGGCATCGCGAAGGTGCTCCAGCTCAAGTCGCTGCCGCCGAAGAAGATCAAGACCGCGCCCTGCCAGGAGGTGGTGCTCTCCGGCGACGACGTCGACCTGGGTCTGCTGCCCGGCCTGCAGGTCTGGCCCGGTGACGGCGGCATCTTCCACAACTTCGGGCTGACCCACACCAAGCACCCGGAGACCGGCAAACGCAACCTCGGCCTCTACCGGCTCCAGCAGCACTCGAAGAACACGCTGGGCATGCACTGGCAGATCCACAAGGACTCGACCGCGCACCACGCGGTGGCCGAGCGCCTGGGCCAGCGTCTGCCGGTCGCCGTCGCGATCGGCGCCGACCCGGTGGTGGCCTACTCGGCCAGCGCGCCGCTGCCCGGCGACATCGACGAGTACCTGTTCGCCGGCTTCCTCAAGGGCGAGCGGATCGAGATGGTGGACTGCCTGACCGTGCCGCTGCAGGTCCCGGCCTCGGCGCAGATCGTGCTGGAGGGTTACCTCGAGCCGGGGGAGCGCCTGCCCGAGGGCCCGTTCGGCGACCACACCGGCTTCTACACCCCGGTCGAGCCGTTCCCGGTGCTGCACATCGAGACGATGACGATGCGGAAGAAGCCGATCTACCACTCCATCGTCACGTCCCAGCCGCCGCAGGAGGACCACGGGCTGGGCAAGGCCACCGAGCGCATCTTCCAGCCACTGCTCAAGATCCTCATCCCGGACATCGTCGACTACGACATGCCGGCCGCCGGGGTGTTCCACAACTGCCTGATCGTGTCGATCCGCAAGCGCTACCCGAAGCACGCGCAGAAGGTGATGAACGCCGTCTGGGGCGCCCACCTGATGTCGCTGACCAAGCTGATCGTGGTGGTCGACGAGGACTGTGACGTGCACGACTACAACGAGGTGGCGTTCCGGGCCTTCGGCAACGTCGACTACTCCCGTGACCTGCTGCTCACCGAGGGCCCGGTGGACCACCTGGACCACGCGTCCTACCAGCAGTTCTGGGGTGGGAAGGCGGGTGTCGACGCCACCCGTAAGCTGCTGGCCGAGGGTTACACCCGGGACTGGCCGGAGTCGATGGTCATGTCGCCCGAGGTGGTCAGCCTGGTGGACAAGCGGTGGAAGGAATACGGGCTGTGACAGCCATCGAGGAGAAGCCCGGCAAGGTCAAGGCTTTCCTGCGGCTGGTCATGATCGAGCACTCGATCTTCGCGCTGCCGTTCGCCTACCTGTCGTCGTTGGTGGCCATCGGACAAATCGGGCACTCGATTAAAGATCACTGGCTCGACCTGGTGCTGGTCACGATCGCGATGGTGTCCGGCCGGACCTTCGCGATGGCCGCCAACCGCATCCTGGACCGCAAGATCGACGCGCTGAACCCGCGGACCAAGAACCGGGAACTGGTCACCGGTGCGGTAAGTGTCCGCACCGCCTGGACCGGGGCCCTGGTATCCCTGGTGATCCTGGTGGTCGCGGCCGGCCTGCTGAACCCGCTCTGCCTGCTGCTCTCGCCGCTCGCCGTGATCCCGCTGGTGATCTACCCGTACGCGAAGCGGTTCACGAACTTCCCGCACTACGTGCTCGCGCTGGCTCAGGCGGTCGCCCCGGTCGGCGCCTGGCTGGCGATCACCGGCACCTTCGCTGGCTCGTGGCCGGCCTGGGTGCTCGGCATCGCGGTCGGTCTGTGGATCGGCGGCTTCGACATCATCTACGCCTGCCAGGACGTCGAGGTGGACCGGGAGATCGGGGTGCACTCCACTCCGGCTCGCTTCGGGGTGCGGACCGCCCTGCACATCTCCAGCGTCACCCACATCCTGACGTTCGGCTTCTACGTCTGGTTCGGCCAGCTGGTCGGCCTGAGCTGGCTGTGGTGGACGGGGCTGCTGCTGACCGCCGGCGCGCTGATCTACCAGCACGTGGTGGTGACCGAGAATGATCTCTCCAAGGTCAATCGGGCCTTCTTCACGGCGAACGGCTTCGTGGCGATCGCCCTTTTTGTCTTCGCGGTGCTCGATCTGACTCTGCTGTGACCGGATCGGTCGGCCCGGTTCACGGCGAAGTCGCGGCACACTTGACCACATGCGTGAACCATGGATCATCGGTGTCTCCGGGGCGTCCGGTACGCCGTACGCGAAAGCGGTCCTGACCGCCCTGCTCGACGCCGGTGAGTCCGTCGACCTGGTGATCTCCAAGGCAGCCCGGCTCACCCTGCTGGACGAGACCGGTGCGACCGTCCGCGACGCGCACTGGAAGGACGACGTGGCGGCCTGGCTGGGCCGGGATCTCGGCGATCTGGCCTACTGGCCCGCCAACGACCTTGCCGCGGGACCGAGTAGTGGTTCCTACCCGGCCCGCGGCATGGCGGTGGTTCCGGCCAGTACGGCGGCATGCGCCGGAATAGCCATCGGTTTGTCGAAAGACCTGTTGCAGCGGTCAGCCGAAGTGAATCTGAAAGAAAGACGGCGCACGGTTGTTGTTCCCCGGGAAACCCCGGTCACCCGTAGTCATCTGGAGCACCTGATCGCTTTGCACGATGCCGGAGCCGTGGTGTTGCCGGCCAGCCCCGGGTTTTACGGTTCCGGGGCCGGCGCGACGGCACAACAACTGGTCGACTTCGTGGCCGGTAAGGTGCTCGACGCGTTGGGCGTACCCCACGCGCTTTTCCGCAGATGGACCGGCGAATTGGGTGAGAAGAACAACTAACGGAGACCGTTGGGCGGGCCGTAGCCCGGTCCTGGATTGGTTGGTCCGTTGTTCCTGGGTTTGTTGGCTGCGTCATCCTCGCGCATTTCCTCGATCACACCATCGCCTTCGAGGAGTGCACGAACTTCGGATTCACGGAATCGGCGGTGTCCACCCGGAGTACGGATGCTACCGATCCGGCCGGCGGCGGCCCAACGCGTGACCGTTTTGGGGTCGACGCGGAACAACGCGGCCACCTCGCCCGGTGTCAGCAGACGATCTCCAGTGTCCACAACCCCCTCCTCGGTTCGGTTTCTGGAGCGGCCGTGGTCACGGAGAGTGTCGGCGTGCTCGATCGGGACGTAAAGCCATTAGAGCACCGCCCCTGACCCAAGTCAGTGAAATGCGGAAAAAGCCCCGATTACGACAGTGGTCATTATGCTGCCCACCATTCGCCGCTACCGGGCGTGAAGGTGGGAGCGCCACCCGATTAGGGTTTCAACTATGGACTCCATCGACCTCCGGCTGATCGACCTGCTACGAGAGAACGCCCGCTCGTCGTACGCCGAACTCGCCCGCAAGGTCGGGCTCTCCGCCCCCGCCGTGCACGAGCGAGTCGGTAAGCTCGAGACAGCCGGGACCATCCGGGGCTACCGGGCCGACATCGACCACGAAGCGGTCGGGCTCGGGGTCACCGCACTGATCGGCATCATCGAGGACTCCGGTGCCGACACCGATGACGTGCTCGCCGCCGTGCGGGCCATGCCCGAGGTGGAGAGTTGCTATTTCATGGCCGGCGTCGAGTCGTACCAGCTGACCGTCCGGGTCGGCACGATCGCGGAGCTGGAGCAGCTGATCGTGCGGATCAACCGGACCCCGGGGGTGGCCTCGACCCGGACCGCGATCGCCCTCTCCACCAAGTGGGAGAACCGTCCCCAGCCAGGTCAGGGATGATCACCGACTTCGGGCGCACCGAACGCGTCACCCGCGACTGGTCCCGCACCGCCATCGCCCAGGTGGAAGCCGACGCCAACCGGTCCGCGGACACCCACCTGCTGCCGTTCCCGCTGCCTGCCGAGTGGGGCATCGACCTCTACCTCAAGGACGAGTCCTCGCACCCCACCGGTTCGCTCAAGCACCGGCTGGCCCGCTCGCTCTTCCTCTACGCGCTCTGCAACGGCTGGATCGGCCCGACCACCACTGTCGTCGAGGCGTCGTCCGGTTCGACAGCGGTCAGCGAGGCCTACTTCGCGCGGATGCTGGGCCTGCCGTTCATCGCGGTGATGCCGGCCGCCACGTCGCCGGAGAAGATCTCGCTGATCGAGTTCCAGGGTGGCCGATGTCACCTGGTGGCCGAAGCGAGCCAGGTGGTGCCGGAGGCGCGCCGGCTCGCGGCCGACCTCGGCGGGCACTTCATGGACCAGTTCACCTACGCCGAGCGGGCCACCGACTGGCGTGGCAACAACAACATCGCAGAGTCGATCAACAGTCAGATGGCGCTGGAGCGCCATCCCGTACCGGCCTGGATCGTGATGGGTGCCGGGACCGGCGGGACCAGCGCCACCATCGGCCGGTACGCCCGCTATCAGCGTCTGGACACCAAGCTCTGCGTTGTCGACCCCGAAGGCTCCGCGTTCTGGCAGGCTTACCTCGCCGGTGACTGGACCACGGTGACCGGGAAAGGCTCCCGCATCGAAGGCATCGGCCGCCCCAGTGTCGAGCCGTCCTTCCAGCCCTCGGTGGTGGACCGGATGATCCACGTGCCGGACGCCGCCTCGCTGGCCGCCATGCGGGCCGGCTCGGCCGTCCTGGGCCGCCGGCTCGGGGGCTCGACCGGCACCAACCTGTGGGGCTCGTTCCGGCTGATCGCCGAGATGCTGGCCGCCGGGCGCACCGGATCGGTGGTCACCCTGATCTGCGACGGTGGCGAACGTTACGCCGACACCTACTACTCCGACGCGTGGGTGTCGTCCCAGGGCCTCGACCTCACCCACCCGGCCGGGGTGATCCGCGACTTCCTCGACGGCGGTGGATGGCCCGGATAGAACACCATGATCAGACCCGGGTGAGCTGGATCATGCGGCAAACGGGATGGAACGCCGTACCAGCCGCATGGTTAGATTCCCGATCATGGATGAGCTGCCCCCACGGAAGAAGCCGCTGGCGCCGGTTGCGGGTCTGGTGGCCGCGGTCCTGGCCGCCACCGCCGTGGGCTTCTGGCCGGACAGTTCGGAACCGGCCACCGCGACCCCGGCCGCCTCGGCTTCCGCCCCGGCCCCGGTCCCGCCGTCGTCGGCTCCGGTCGCATCCACCTTCGACCAGGTGCAGACCCTGGTCGACGCGCAAAACGAGGCCCTGCTCAGCGGTGACGAGGCGGGCTGGCTGGCTCCTGTCGACAAGAAGCTGCGCCCGCGATACCGGACCATTTTCCGGAACCTGCGGGCACTCGATCTCACCGCCGCCGACATGGGCATCGACGGCGAGCTGAAGCAGAAAGGTGCGACGCTGATCACCCGGGTCGGGCTCACCTACTGCTTCAGCGGCACCGTCTGCCCCGCCTACCGGTTGGATCCCACCGACGGCGCGCCCAAGATGATCAACACGCTCACCTGGACACCCCGCGACGGCTCCTGGGTGATCACCAAGATGGCCGCCTCCGGCGTCCCCAATTACCTGCAGCCGGCTCCCTGGGAGAACACCGCGCTGACGATCGCCCAAGGGAAACGGGTGATCGTCGCCGGCCCGAAATCACAGGGCGCGAATGTCAGGCGAATCCTGCCGCTCGCCGAGAAAGCCGCCGCGGTCGCCGACCGGTACGCCGCGAAACTGAACAACCCGCAGACCCGGTACCGGATCTACCTGGCCGACGACAAGGCGTGGAAGAGCTGGTACGCCCGTCCGTCACCACCCTGGTCCATCGCCTATCACCTGACCCTCAACCGCATCGGCAGCGACATCGTGGTGAGGGCCGGCAAGGTGATGCCGGAAGGAAACCGCTACATCACCGAAGTGATTCAGCACGAACTCGGCCACGCCGTCACCCTCAACGGCAACCGCAACACGGACGAGAAGAAAGACCAGTGGCTGGTCGAAGGAGTCGCTGAATACATCGGCAACCAGCCCGCCAAGCTCCAGAACACCTACAGCCGGGACGCGCTCCGCTACGTCCAGTCCCGGGGCCGTACCGCGAAGACGATAGCCCTGCCGCCCGTCACCGGGAAATCCGACGACCTCGCCGTCACCAGGCTCTACGCCAACGGCCACTTCGCGGTCGGCTGCATGGCCGCGAAATACGGCGAGACGAAGATGCTCGATTTTGTCGCCATGGTCCTGCACGAAGGCGTGGACATCGACGCGGCATCCCAGATCCACTACGGCAAGCCCTTCAAGACGGTGGACAAGGCCTGCGTGAAGTGGATCAAGAGCCAGATCTGAACTGCCTTTTTCGGTACGACCGGGCAAAGCCCCGTGGCCCCCGCGCCAGGTAGGCGCCCGGCCTGGGCCGACCCGCGGCCGCCGGGCCGAATGCGGTGGTCACCGCACCCCCAGCCGCCGTGCCACGGTCCAGGCGTCATCCGCGCCTCGGGCCCGGCCGCTGAAAGTCTCCGGCCGCCGCTTTCCGGCGCGTGCCACTCGCGGCCTGGAAAACGGGCGAAGCCCCGATCCGCTGTCACGCGGGTCGGGGCTTCGCCTTCGACTGTTGGATCAGTAGCTACCAGCTGGCGTCTCCGGTTACCGGATCAGTAGCTGCTCGCTGACGTCTCCGAGTACTCGATCAGTAGCTGCGCGCCGGGCGGGGCGTGCCCTGACGGCCGCTCGGGCCCTCGCGACGGTCGGCGGTTCCGAACGTGCGCTGGCCTTCGGTGCGGTGGCTGTCCCGGCGCTGGCCGGTCGGCCGGTCACCGAACGTGCGCTGCGGCCGGTCACCGAACGAACGCTGACCCCGGTCACCCGTCGCGTTGCGGTCACCGTAGGAACGGTCACCCTGCGGCCGGTCTCCGTAGGAGCTCTGCGGCCGGTCGCTGTAGGAACGCTGCGGCCGGTCACCCTGCGGGCGGTCGCCGTAGGAGCCCTGCGGACGGTCGCCCTGCGGGCGGTCACCGTACGAAGAACGCTGCGGGCGGTCGCCCTGGGGACGGTCGCCGAACGAGCCCTGCGGGCGGTCGCCGTAGGAACGCTGCGGCCGGTCACCCTGGGGACGGTCACCGAACGAACGCTCGTTGCGGTCGCCGTAGCCACGCTGGGGACGGTCACCGTACGACCGCTGCGGGCGGTCGCCACGGGGCCGGTCGCCGAAGCGACGCGCGCCACCGGAACGCTCACGACGAGCCTCCGGCTCCTCGATCACCGGGATGCCACTGGGCTCACGGGCACCGGTGACCTCGGCCAGCTTCTCGTCGCCCAGACGGACGCGGAACTCGCCCGGGGTGACACCGGCCTTCGTCAGCATCGCCTGGGTGGTGCGGCGCTGCTTCGGCAGAACCAGCGTCACGACCGAGCCGGACTCACCGGCACGAGCCGTACGGCCGGCGCGGTGCAGGTAGTCCTTCGGGTCCTTCGGCGGGTCCACGTGCATGACCAGCGAGATGCCGTCGACGTGGATGCCACGGGCCGCCACGTCCGTGGCGACCAGGACGTTCGTCCGGCCTTCCTTGAACTCGGCGAGCGTGCGGGTGCGGACCCGCTGCGTCTTGCCACCGTGCAGGGCACCGGACCGGACACCGACCGCCGCGAGCTGCTCGACCAGCCGGTCGACGCCCATCTGGGTGCGGGCGAAGACGATGGTCTTGCCCTCCCGGTTGGCGATCCACGAGGTGATCGGGAACTTGTCCGCCGGCGGGATCAGCAGCATGTGGTGTTCCATGGTGGACACGCTGGCCTCGGCCGGAGCCGTGGAGTGCGTCACCGGGTCGTTCATGAACCGCTTGACCAGGGTGTCGACGTCACCGTCCAGAGTGGCCGAGAAGAGCAGCCGCTGGGCGTTCGCCGGAGTCTTGGACAGCAGATCGGTGACCTCGGGCAGGAAGCCCATGTCGGCCATCTGGTCGGCCTCGTCGAGGACGGTCACCTCGACGTCGTCGAGCCGGCAGGCGCCCCGCTCGATCAGGTCGGCGAGCCGGCCCGGAGTGGCGACGATCACCTCGACGCCGCGACGCAGCGCGTCCATCTGACGGTCGTAGGGAACCCCGCCGACCGCGGTCTTCAGGAAGACGCCGACGGCCCGGCCCACCGGCATCAGCGAGTCGGCGACCTGCATCGCCAGCTCGCGGGTGGGGACCAGGATCAGAGCCTTGGGGTAGTGCGGGCGAGCCCGGCCACCCTTGGAGCAACGAGTCAGAACCGGGAGGCCGAAGGCGAGCGTCTTGCCCGAACCGGTCTGGCCACGGCCCAGGACGTCCCGGCCGGCCAGCGCGTCCGGAACGGTCGCGGCCTGGATCTCGAACGGGGTGGTGATGCCCTCACGGGTCAGAACGCGGACGATCTCGGGCGGGAGGCCGAGGTCGGCGAAAGTGATAGCCGCGGGAGTGTCCGACGTCTCGGTGACGGTCGTCTCAGGGGCTTCGATCTCGGGGGTGTCGCTGTTGTCGATGACGGACGGGAACGTGCTGGAATCAGCGAAAGTGGTCAAGAGAACCTCTCTACGGGGGCGCATGCTCGCGAATGGCCCGCCGCGGTCACTGTCGACCGCCCGCTGAAATGCCCGCAAGAACGCCCATGGCATGCACCGGTTGGGCACGCCGCGTCAATAACTACCATCAGTGTACGGGTGAACGTTGAAACCGCCGACCGCATTCCGGTCGGGTAGTGGGCCTACTCACCCCAGAGCTCAACCTCGCCAGCTTAGATGGTCGAAGCCCCGGCGGGCAAAACGCCAGGACCTCGACCCGCTGTCGGACCTCTGTCAGTTACGTCAGACCACCCAGGAAATCGGTGAAGGCGTCACCCGCTGTGAACACGAAGATCAGACTCACCGTGACGAGCAGCCCCAGCACCACGAGCATGGCGACAACCACTTTCAGGTTACTGCGGCGTTGCTCAGTCGGCGCGTCATACCAGCCCTGAGCCAGGATGTGCCCGGTCAGCGAACCCGAATTCTCCACCGGGTCGATGTTGACCGGCATCGTCGTGTCGATCGCCGGATACCCGCCGGTGCTGTAGACCGTGCCACCCACCTGCCCACGCTGCTGCGGCACACCACCCGAGGTGGGATTCACCGGAGTGGTCGGATTCTGAGACGGATAAGTCGACCCGGCCGGAGCCTGAGCCGGGTACGACGTCCCCGCTGAAGCCTGTGACGGATACGACGTGCCGCTGGAAGCCTGAGACGGATACGGCGTCCCCGTCGAGGCCTGCGACGGATACGGAGATCCGGACTGAGCCTGAGCCGGGTACGGAGACCCGCTCGGGTAAGGATTTCCGGCAGAGACCGGCTGGGTCATCTCGATGTTCTCCGGCGCAGACGGGAAGCCCCGATAAGGCGTTCCGCGGGGAGCGCTCTGTGGGGCCGGTGGCAATCCTGCCGAAGCAGCACTGGGCGGCAGGGTATAGCTGGGCAGCCCACTCCCGCCACCCCCGATCCCCGAAGCAGGCGAAACAGCCGGCGGAACCGGCCCAGACCCCGACGAAACCGGTTTCGGCCCCGGCCCCGAAGGAGCCGGCGTCTGCCCAGGAGCAGTCGACCTCTGCCCCGCAGTAAGCGGCGCCGGATTGGCCACTGGCCCGTGCGGTACTGGGCTAGATCCCAATCCCGGCTTCAATCCCGGCTTCAATCCCGGCTTCAGTCCCGGCGGAACCGGACTCGGCCCCGGCGGGACTGGGCTCGGTCCTGGTCCTGGCGGGACTGGGCTCGGTCCTGGTCCTGGCGGGACAGGGCTCGGACCTGGTCCTGGCGGTACCGGACTTGGTGGCGTCGGACCCGGCACCGGGGGAACCGGGCCGGGTGCGGGCGACGGCGTGGGGAACGGGGTCGGAGGCTTCGGCAACGGCGTCGGCGGCTGAACCGGGCCAGGCCGAATCGGTTCCGGCCGTGATGGACGCGGGTCTGCCGGTTTCGGCGGCGTGGGCCGGGCCGGCGCAGGAAGCGGCTCGCCCGGCTCAGGCTTCTCCGGCGTGCCGGGTTCAGCAGGCTTCGGTTCCGCCGGAGCGGCCTCGCCCGGCTTGGGGCCGGAGGGCTCCGGTTTCGACTCGGGCTTCCGGGACTCCGGTCCACTCGGCTTCAAGTCACCGGACTCTGCCTGAGCCGATTTCGCCTGAACAGATTGCGGCTCGCCCGCCTTCTTCGACTCGGCAAGCTTCGGCTCGCCCGGCGTCTCCGGTCCGGAAGCCTTCAGTGCGCCTGGCTTCAGCTCGCCTGGCTTCGCAGGTTCGGAGGCTTTCGGGTTGTCTGTCTTCCCAGGTTCGGCGCCGGAGACATCTCCGCGTGGACCATCCACGCCACCCGGACGAGGCGACGAGCCGTAGACGGTCGACTGCCCACCCACCCGCGCTGCAGCGGATACGCCGCCGCCCTCAGCCTTGGCCACCCCGGGCACCGAGGCCCGAGCCGCACCAGAACCAGGAACAGCCGAGATAGGCCGCACCGACGCCCCACCACTCGGCGCCACCGAAACCGGCCGCGCTGAACCGGCCGCGGAACCGGTGGAAGAAGAGCCGGAGACGGGGACCGCTGAGACCGGCTTGGCCGAACCGACCGCGGGTGCGGACGAGACGGGCTTTGCGGCTTCGGTCGTGGAGGCAGGCGAAACCGGTGTGGGCGTCGCGGTGCCGTAGACAGCCGGCGCCGGAGAAACGGGTGCGGAACTGCCGGAAGTCTGGCTACTCGGAACAGCCGGGCTGGGCGCTGCAGACACGGGGGCCGCGGAGACAGGGGCTGCGGGCGCCGGGGCGGGCGATGTCGGAGCTGCGGAAACCGGAGCTGCGGACGTCGGGGCGGGCGATGGTGGCGTTGCCGAATCCGGGGGCGTCGAGACTGGGGCCGCGGAAACCGGGGCCGAAGCGCTTACCCGGAAGGCCGGCGAGCCGGACTCAGGGGTCGTGTCGGAGGGTTTCGGAGTGGGTGTGTCGGACGCTGGTGCTCCCGAAACAGGAGCCCCGGAAACGGGCACACCGGAGACGGGAGCTCCGGAAACAGGGACCCCAGAGACGGGTGCGCTGGAGACAGGCGCGCTAGAGACGGCCGTGTCAGATTTAGGTGCGCCGGAGACAGGTGCGCCGGAGGCGGGAGTGTCGGAGACGGGAACTCCAGAGGCAGGTGCGCCGGAAGTAGGTGCTTCCGGAACCGGGGTGTCAGACAAGGACCCGCCGGAGACAGGCACAGCGGAGACAGGCACAGCGGAAACCGGCGCGGCGGAAACGGGTGCGGCGGAAACGGGTGCGGATGATGTGGGGCCGGTGGAAGGGGGCGTGCCGGGGCCCGGCTTTGTGGGCGCGGGCGCGTCAGCGATGGCTTTGCTGGCGCTGGCTGCCGGCGGGGCGGGAGTGGCCCAGAGGGCTCCCGGTGCGGGTGGGGGTGGGGGTGCGTACCCCTCGGGGTCTTTTGCGGGCGGCCGCGCAGCGGGCGGCGTTCCGATCTCGCCGTCCCTGGTCGCGTGCTGCTCGTCCATGGGTCCTCCCGACCACCGCTGCCGACGCTCGGACGTCGGGCGCTGACCTTAACCGTGCCACATCAGCCGGTGTGAACACACCCGGCATCTGAGTCACCTGTCGCGCGACGACAGTCCAGTGCGCAACTCGCCCTTTCGGGGCAATTTTTGGGGGGTGTATTACCTGATTACCGGACTAATCGTCACTGGACGCGCTGGCGGAGGCGTCGGACTTCGAGGCTGTTTCCGATGCGGTAGCCGTTGACGACGATGAGTCGGACGACGATGAACCGGTGGACTTCGTGGCCGATGTGGACGCTGTCGCGGACGAACCGGTCTCGTCGGGGGTGGGGGTCGGCTCCGGCTGGAGCGACGACTGAGTCACCGCCGGCGAGGGCGAGGTCGAAACCGACGGCGAGGGCGAGGCCGAGGGGGACGGCGAGGCCGAGGGGGACGGCGAGGCCGAGGGGGACGGCGAGGTGGAGGTCGACGGGGACGGCGAGGTGGAGCCCGACGGCGAGGTGGAGCCCGACGGCGACGGGGACGTCGACGGCGATTTCGACGGCGACGTTGAGGTCGACGGGGACGGGCTGTTCGACGGCTTGGTCGTGGTCTTGCTCGGGCTCGGCGTCGTGGCCGGTTCGTCGGGGTCGGGGGAGCCGAGGTCGGGCGTCTCGGTCTCGCCCTCGATCGAGCCGTAGACCCGGGTGGCCGCGAAGAGGCGGCTCCACCGGACCGGCGTGAGCCGCACGTTGAGGCCGGTACGCGGGGCCTCGACCATCATGCCCTCGCCCGCGTACATCGCGACGTGGTGAATGCCGGTCCAGCTGCTGGAGGAGCTGAAGAACAGCAGGTCGCCGGGGAGCAGTGAGTAGCGCGAGACGGTCCGGTCGCGGGTTTGGTAGTACTGATCGCGGGAGACCCGGACCAGCGGGTAACCGACTGAGCGGTAGGCGGCGTACATCAGGCCGGAGCAGTCGTACTGATCCGGGCCCTCTTCGGACCAGACGTACGGATCGCCGCGCTGGGCCAGGGCGAACTGGAGCGCCCGGACAGATTTCGGGTCGGAGCCGCGCCCGGCGTCCGAGCCGGCCAGGATGTCCTGACCGAGCTGCTGGTCGGCGGCGGTGGCTCTGCTCTCGGCTGCGGTGATCTCGTCGCGGTGCGCGTCCTCATACGCCTTCTGGGTCGCCTGCCTCGTGGCCAGGCTGGTGTTGAGGTTGGTCCACTGCGCGACCAGGCCGGCATAGCGGTTGTTGGCGTTGAGGTGGTCCGTGACGGCGGTCCGGACGGCGTCCTCGGCGGCGATCACCCGGCGGGCGCTGGCCTCGTAGGGGGCGGCGTCGCCGCGCTGCATACGGGCGAGCGCGCCGAGTTCGAGCAGGCCGGTGTCGAGAGCGCCGGGCGGTAGTGCGGCGGCCTGCTGCATGGTCTCGGCCGCGGCGGCTTCCGCCTGCTCGCGGGCCTGAGTGACGGCCAGCTGGGTCTCGCTGACCCGCTGCGACGCGGTGGTGAGCTGGGTCTGGGCGAGGTCGCGGTCCTGGCCGACGCGGATCAGCTGGTCACCCAGGGCGGCGATCTCGGCGCGGCCCTTCTCCACTTTCAGGATCACCGGGCTGGCGGTGACACCGGGCGTGGTCAGGGTCGTGGTGGTCGGCGTCGTGGTGGTGGCCGGGCTGCCGGGCAGGACCAGGCTGCCGGTCTGGGTGGGACGCGCGCCGGTGTTGGGGACGGCAGTGATGCCGGGTGCGGTGCCCGGATCGGCCATCGCCGGGATCGGCTGGAAGAGCGTGGCGATCGCCGCTGCCACCGCCGCCGACAGGACCAGGGGACGCAACCGGAAACGCCTGCGGCGCCCGCGTTGCGGTGATCCGTGCCGCGAACCCTTGGCCATGATCTCCCCGTCCGCGTCGGCGTGGACCGTCGCTAGTCGTTCCTAAAGGTTCATACCGCAAGCGGCGTACCGATGTCGATCGAATCAAGGTGAAAGTACGCTGAGAACTATTCGCATGAACGGTGCCGCAGGTCACTCGAGGGAGGCGACGTACCCTCGTGCCTATGGATGCTGGGTTGAAGCGTGCGCTGGAAGCGAAGGTTTACGCGGGTGAACGGCTGACCCGTGAGGACGGCGTCGCGCTGTTCGCCTCCGACGACCTCGCCTGGCTCGGCCGCCTGGCACACCACAAGCGCACCGAGGCGAACGGCGACCGCGTGACGTTCGGCGGTGAGACCACCGGAAGAGCCGAGATGTCGTACGAGCCGGGCGACGACCCGCAGCAGCGGGTCGACCACGTGCTGAGTCTGCGCGAGCGCCAGGACGAGACGGGCGAGTTCACGGCTTTCGCCCCGCTGAGCCCGAGCGGCCCGGCCGACTCACTGAAGACGTTCGCGGTGTCCCGCCTGCTCTTCGACAACGTGCCGCACGTGACCTGCGCCTGGACCGTGCACGGCTTGTCGGTGTCCCAGCTCGCACTGAACTTCGGCGCCGACGATCTGGCCGGCCCGGTGACGACGGAGAAGCCCGAGGATCTGGTCGGTCCGGTGGCGGAGAAGCACGACGATCTTCTGCACCTGATCTGGGACGCGGGTTTCCGGCCGGTCGAGCGGGACGCTCGTTATCAGGTCATACGGGAATACGAGAAGGCGTCGTCGCTGGCCGAGCGACGGAGCGAGCCCCAGAAGATCTGGGCCTGAGACCCCACGGACGGTGACGTCGATGACCCAGCTCAACAAAGACGCGACCGGTCGCCTGGCGACCTTCGGTGACCTGCTGGGCTCGGCTTTCGCCGGACTCGCGGCCGGTACGGCGGTTCTGCTGATCTTCGAAGCGGTGATGGCGCTGACCGGGCTCGGCGAGTTCGGTGAGTCGAACGGCTGGCTGATCCTGATCCTGCCGGTCTGGCTCTTCGTCGAGGAGTTCCGGGCCGAGGGCTTCGGCGCACACCGGATCATGGTGGCCGGTCTGGCCGCCGGGTTCGGGGTCGCGATGGGGATGTCGGTGGCGGGTGTGGTGGCCGGGGTCGCTCCGGCGTTGGTCAGCGGCGGCTCCGGCGCCCTGACCGGTACGGTCGTGTACTGCCTGGTCTGGTTCTACGGCCTGCGGTGGCTCAGCCATCGGTCGGGCTGAGGGAGAAACTAATGAAGCCCGCCGTCAAGTACACGCTCGGCCGTCTCGGACTGTTCCTGGCCGTCTTTCTGGCGCTGTTCCTGACACCGCTGAACATCCTGGTCAAGGCGATGGTCGCGTTCGTCGCCGCGTCCGGTCTCTCGTTCATCCTGCTCCGCGGTTGGCGGGACGACATGGCCGAGCAACTGGGTGAGATCTCGGCCCGCCGGTCGGCGGAGAAGGACCGGCTGCGTTCGGCGCTCGCCGGTGACGAGCAGGCGGCCGCCGACGGTGACCGGGTGGCCGCCGCCGACATCGCGGAGCACCCGAAGCGCGCCGACGTCTGAGTGCAGCCCGGCATCGATGCCGGACTCTTGACAACTCATAAGTCGAGTTATGTAGAGTTTCGACATGCCGAGGACGTCACACGCCTCACCGCAGACCTTGCGGCTTTTCGAGGCACTGCTGAAAGAGCCCACCACCCGCCGGTACGGCTACGACCTGAGCCGCGAGACCGGCCTGGCCTCCGGGACGCTCTATCCGATCCTGATGCGCCTGACCGAGCAGGGCCTGCTCGATGCCGACTGGGAGCCGTCCGACCAGCCAGGCCGCCCACCCCGGCACCTCTACCGGCTGACCGGCGACGGTGTCGCGCTGGCCAAGGTCCGGCTGTCCGACGCGGCTGCCAAGGCGGCGACGTCCGGCCGGGCCGCGAGCATCGCGAGGGTGAGGCCGGCATGAGGCGGGTGGCCCATCGGGTGCTGCGGATCGTGGTGCGCGGTCGCCGGGAGCGGGGCGGGCCGTGGGGTGAGGCGGTGCTGGCCGAGTTCGATCAGGCGGCCACAACCGGGGCGGCGATGCGCTGGGCAGCCGGCGGGATGCGGGTGGCCATCCGGGAGCGGTACGTCGCGCGTCCGGCCCCCTATCGCCTGGCCGCCGCGGCCCTCGTCGTGATCGTGGCGGCGCCGTTCCTGCTCGGGGTGCGCTTCGTGCCGAGCGGCGGGATGGAGCCGACCCTGGCGATCGGGAGTGATCACCTCATCGACCGGGTGGCGTTCCGGGCGACCGGCATCGATCGCGGCGACATCGTCGCTTTCGCGGCCCCGGGCACGCCGCCGGGCTCCTTCGAGACGATGCGCCGTGTCATCGGCCTGCCCGGCGACCGCATCGAGTGCCGGGAGGGCCGGGTGCTGCGCGACGGCGTGGCCCTGAACGAGCCGTACCTTCCGCCGGAGGCTGAGGTGATCGGCACCGAGTGCGCCGCGGTGACCGTTCCGGACGGCGCGATCTACGTGCTCGCCGACAACCGTGAAGTGGCCGACGACTCCCGCCACTGGGGCACGATCGCCGCGGACGCGATATCCGGCCGCATGATCGTCTGAAAACCCGGCGTGGTGACTTGAGGTGCGGATCGCGCCCCAAGTCACCACGCCAGGAAAGTCGCCAGGCTGAAAAGGCCGCTGTGGGTTAGCGTTTTCCCGACCGCGTCCTCAGCGAAGCCGGTGCGAAACCGGAGCTGTCCCGCAACTGTGATGCCCCCACGGGGGTTAGCCAGGTCGCCTGGGGCCGGTCGCGATCAAGCGTTCCCGTGGAGGGGCGCCTCGCGGGCGGCGGCCACGGCGGCCCTGTCGGCGAAGTACCAGGCGAAGTCTCGGATGCCCGGCCGACAGGAGGACCATGAAACGCCTGCTCACCGCCGCTGTGGCGGCCACCGCACTGCTTCTCACCGGATGCGCGGGCAGCAAGCCCGAACCGGCTGTCACCGCGTCCGGTTCCGGATTGACGTACCCGGTGACGGTCGGCGCCGTGACGCTCACCGCCCAGCCGGCGAAGATCGTCTCGCTGAGCCCGACGGCCACCGAGATGCTCTATGCGATCGGCGCCGGCCCGCAGGTCACCGCGGTCGACGACCAGTCGAACTTCCCGGCCGACGCGCCGAAGACCGACCTGTCCGGGTTCAAGCCGAACGCCGAGGCGATCGCGGCGAAGGATCCGGATCTGGTGGTGCTCTCCGGCGACGCCGACGGCATCGTGGCCCAGCTCGGCAAGCTGTCGATCCCGGTCTTCGTGTCGCCGGCCGCGGCCGATCTCGACGACACCTATCAGGGCATCACCGATCTGGGCATGCTCACCGGGCACCAGGCCGAGGCCGGTGCGCTGAACGAGCGGATGGCCGCCGACATCGACAAGATCGTCAAGTCGGTGCCGGCCCGGAGCACGCCGCTCAGTTACTACTACGAGTTGGGCCCGGACCTCTACTCGGCCACATCGAAGACCTTCATCGGCTCGGTTCTGGGCCTCTTCGGCATGACGAACATCGCGGACGCCGCCGACCCGGCCGGCAAGCTCGGCGGTTATCCACAGCTCTCCCAGGAGGCCCTGGTCACGGCGAACCCGGACACCATCTTCCTGGCCGACACCAAGTGCTGCCAGCAGTCCGTCGCCACGGTCCAGGCCCGGGCCGGCTGGGCGTCGGTGACCGCGGTGTCGAAGGGGCAGATCTACCCGCTCGACGACGACATCGCCTCGCGCTGGGGTCCCCGTACCGTCGATCTGGTCCAGGTCGTCGCCGACGCGCTGGCCAAGGTCCCGGCGACATGATCGTTCGCCGGCCCGCCGGACTGCGCCCGGCATGGCTGGCGGCGGCACTCGCGGTGGTCCTGGCCGCGACGATCATGGGGTTGGCGTTCGGTTCGGTGCCGCTGCCACCGGGCGGTGTCGCGGTGGAGATGTTCAATCTGGTTCCCGGCGTACGCCTGGACAGTGGCCTGTCCGACCGTGAGGTCGACATCCTGACGCAGCTCCGGCTGCCCCGTGTCGTCCTGGGCCTGATCGTCGGCGCGATGCTGGCCCTGGCCGGTGCCGCCTACCAGGGTGCGTTCCGTAACTCGCTGGCCGACCCGCACCTGCTCGGGGTGGCCTCCGGTGCGGGTCTGGGGGTGACCGCGGTCATCGTTCTGCAAGCGGGCGACGGCATGACCGAGCTGCCGATCGGGGTGCCGATGGCCGCGTTCGCCGGTGCGGTCGGGGCGGTGGCGCTGACCTGGCTGCTCGGTGCCGCGGGTGGGCGGGACCGGTCACCGGCCACGTTGATCCTGGCCGGGGTGGCGGTGTCGGCGTTCCTGTCCGCGGTGCAGACGTTCCTGCTGCAACGGCACGTCGAGTCGTTGCGCGAGGTGTACTCGTGGCTGCTCGGCCGACTGTCCACGGCCGGGTGGCACGACGTGCAGCTTGTCCTGCCGTACGCGCTGGTCACGGGTTTGATCGTGCTCTCCCAGCGTCGCGAACTGGACGTGCTGACCGTTGGGGACGCCGAGGCGGCGAGTCTGGGGCTGCATCCGCAGCGCAGCCGGTACGTGCTGATCATCGCGGCCTCACTGGGCACCGCGGCGGCAGTGAGCGTCTCCGGGCTGATCGGTTTTGTCGGGATCATCGTGCCGCACACACTGCGATTGCTGGCCGGTCCGGGCAACCGGGCGCTGCTGCCGCTGTCGGTGCTGTTCGGTGCGGCGTTCCTGGCCCTGACCGACCTGCTGGCCCGGACCGCCGGTGGTGACGCGGAGATCCCGATCGGGGTGGTCACCGCAGTGCTCGGGGCCCCCTTCTTCATCCTGGTGCTGCGAACCAGCCGGGTGGCCCCGGAGTGACCGCGATCGAGGTGGCCGGGCTGACCGTGCGGTTGGGCGGGACGCTGATCGTCGACGGTGTCGATCTGGACGTGGCCGAGGGCGAGTGGGTGACCGTCATCGGGCCGAACGGGGCCGGCAAGTCCACCGCGCTGCGGGCGATCGCCGGGCTGCTCCCGGCCGGTGGGACGATCCGCTGGCACGGCCGGGCGATCGGTGAGCTGAAGCGGCGGGAACGGGCCCGGACGGTCGCCGTCATGCTGCAGTCACCGGTGATCCCACCCGCGGTCCGGGTCTTCGACTACGTGCTGCTCGGCCGTACTCCGTACGTACCGCCGCTGGGTCGTGAATCGGCGGCCGACCTGGCGGCCGCCGACGAAGCCCTCGCCGCGCTCGACCTCGTGCCGTTCGCCATGCGCCGCCTGGACACGCTCTCCGGCGGTGAGCGGCAGCGGGTCTTCCTGGCCCGCGCGCTCGCCCAGGGTGCCGGGATCCTGCTGCTCGACGAGCCGACCAGCGCCCTCGACATCGGTCACCAGCAGGAGGTTCTGGAGCTGATCGACGGGCTGCGCGCGCAACGCGGACTGACCGTGCTGGCGACCATGCACGACCTGACGACCGCGGGGGAGTACGCCGACCGGATGGTCCTGCTCGCGGGTGGCCGGACGGTCGCCGCCGGAACGCCCGCCGAGGTGCTGACCGCGGGGAACCTGGCCACGTATTACCGGGTCAAGGTGCGGATCGTCCCGGGTGATCATGGGCCGCTGGTGGTGGCGGTCCGGGGCTGAGGCGGAACGAACCGAATTGCAACCGTTCCGTACTACGGGAAACAACCGGGCGCCCGAAGGGAAAGGTATGACGGACGCCAAGGTTATGGAGATCGCCACGCTGGCCATGACCGTCGCCGCGAAGATGGCGGCCCCGGTCCTGCTGACCGCACTCGGGATCGGGTTTGTCGTCTCGCTGTTCCAGTCGGTGACCCAGATCCAGGAAGCCACGCTCTCCTTCGTGCCGAAAGCGGTGGGTATCGGCGCGGTGCTGCTGCTCACCGGCAACTGGATGCTCCGCGAGATGATGACGTTCACGGTCCAGCTCTTCGAGAAGATCCCCAGCCTGCTGAGCTGATCCCCACGTCGAAAGGCCGCTCCGACCGGAGCGGCCTTTCACTGTCGGGACTCAGGAACCGGTGTAGAGCAGGCGGTTCGGGGAGCCGGTGGTCGGTGAGACGGGTCGCATGGGTTCCTCCATAGTCCCGGCGTCCGATCTGGACGCTTGCCGAGAACGCTAGAGAGCAACCCTTGATTGACGATCAACGATGTTTGTGCAGTATCGCGAACGACGCGCCCTGTGGATCGGCGAGAACCGCGTACCGGGCTCCGGGGATCGTCGTCGGCGGATGCAGGAGCCGGCCGCCCAACTGGACCGCGTGATCGACGGCCCCGTCACAGTCACCGACCGCGAAATGGATCTGCCAGTGCGGCGGCAGATCGACCGGCCAGTTGTCACCGGCCATCAACTGGAAACCGGCCACCGGCGCCTGCTCCAGCTCGCAGAGCAGATAGGGCAGGCCGCCGATCCGGGTCCGCCGGAACTGCCAGCCGAACACCGCGCCGTAGAACCCCGCCGCACCCTCCAGATCGCGGGTGTTCAACTCGCTCCACGTCAGGGCACCCGGAATGCCGAAGACCTCGGCGCCCCGCATCGCCCGCGGCTCCCAGACACTGAACGGCGCTCCCGCCGGATCGAGGAACGCCGCCATCCGGCCCTGATCCCCGACGTCGAACGGCGGCACCAGCACCGTGCCGTACGCCGCCTCGACCCACCCGGCCACCGCGTCCGCGTCGGACGCCGAGAAATAGGTGCTCCACGCGCTGACCTGGCCCTCCCCGAAGAGCGGCCCGGCTCCCGCCACCGGCAGCCCGTTCAGCAGGAACGTCGTGTAACCACCGAGTTCGTCCCCGGAGATCTCCGCGGTCCAGCCGAACAGCTCGGTGTAGAAACGGATCGCGTCATCAAGATCGGCGGTGGCCAGATCCACCCAGTTGGGCACGCCGGGCGAAGCAACGGTCATGCTCGGATGGTGGCACCCGGACGCCAGTGGCCGGACCGAACTGTCAATCTTCTACCCGAACCGCCGACCCGATCTTCACCGATGCCCACGTCCGAAAAGGATCGTCCGCCTCGTCCCGAAGCGCTCTCTAGGATCCCAGGGATGAGGAAAGTCGCGCTGGTCACGGGGTCGGTATCGGGGATCGGGGCGGCCACCGCCCGGCGGCTGGCCGCGGACGGGATGACCGTGGCGGTGCACTCGAAGTCCAGCCGGGTGGCCGGTGAGGAACTGGCCGGAGAGATCGGCGGCTCCTACCACCAGGCGGATCTCGGCGACGACGCCGCGGCGGCCGGGCTGGTGCCGGCCGTGCTGGACCGGCACGGCCGGCTCGATGTGCTGGTCAACAACGCGGGGATCAGCTGGCCGGTTCCGCACGCCGAACTGGGTGGGCTCACCGCTGACGACTGGCGGCGGCTGCTCGACGTGAACCTGATCGCGCCCTGGCTGCTGTGCACCGCGGCACTGCCGGCGTTGCGCGAGTCCGGCGGGTGCGTCGTCAACGTGACGAGTCATGCCGGGGTGCGGCCGAAGGGGAGTTCGATCGCCTATGCCGCCAGCAAGGCCGCGCTCAACCACGTGACGAAACTGCTGGCCGCCGCCCTCGGGCCGGACGTCCGGGTCAACGCGGTCGCACCCGGGCTGGTCGACACCCCGATGACGGCCGGGTGGACCGCCGCCCAGGAACTGTGGCGGACCGCCAGCCCGATGCGCCGGGCCGCCCAGCCGTCCGATGTGGCCGACCTGATCGCGATGCTGATCGGGCACACCTACCTGACCGGCGAGGTGATCCTTCTCGACGGCGGCCTCAATCTGCGCTGAGGTCCTAGGTTGGTGCCATGGGTGACTTGATCTTGCGGGCCGCGGTGGTGACGGAACTCCCGGCGGTCCTGGAGTTCTGGCAGTCGGCGGCGGAGAACGACAGCCGGCCGGTGGACACCGACGACGCGATCCGGGCGCTGCACCGGCGAGATCCCGAGGCGCTGATCCTGGCCGTCGACGGTGCCGAGATCGTCGGCACGGTCATCGCGGGCTGGGACGGCTGGCGCTGCCACCTCTACCGGCTGGCGGTGGCACCACGGCGTCGCCGGGAGGGGATCGGTGGGCGGTTGGTCGCGGCCGCCGAAGAGCGTTTCAGGACTTTCGGCGGTACGCGAGCCGACGCCATGGTCCTCGACGGCAACACCGTGGCGCACGGAATCTGGGCAGCCCACGGGTACCACCCGCAGGACCACTGGTCCCGCTGGGTGAAGCCCTTGACCTGACCGGTACGGCCCGAAAGTTATCCACAGCCTCCTCGGTGAGGCTGTGGATAACCCTGATCAGGCTTTTCGGCCCAGGGCCTTGAGGGCGGCCAGCGCCTGACCGAGGTGGTCGTCGCCGAACGGGCGCAGCACCACGGTGTCGGAGCCGACGCCGGTCAGAATCTGGATCTTGGCGGGGACCTCGGAAGCCGGGCCGATCAGCCCGAACACCTCGTCGACCGGGACCCCGAGGAATCCGGCCTGCCCCGCCAGAGCCGTCTGCCGGATCTTGGCGGCCGCCTCCGGATCCTCCTCCACGTGCAGGAACGCGAAGTTGATGATCTCGTGGTCGTCGCCGGCGCCACCGCTGCGGATGACCGCGATGGTTTCGGTGATCTGTTCCGGACTCAGGCCCTCGACGATGATGGTGCCGTCCGCGACCCGGCCGGACAGTGCCAGCCCCTTCGGTTTCACCACACCCGTGACGACCGGCGGGACCACTGTCGGCGGATGCACCAGCTTCACGCCGTCGAGGTGCACCTCACGGCCGTCCAGGGTGACCGTCTCGCCCTTGAGCAGGCCGCGGATCGCGACGACGGTCTCCTCCAGCAGGGACAGCGGAGACTTCGGGTAAACGCCGGCCTGCTTCATCCAGCCGGGCACCCCGTGACCGATTCCGGCAACGATCCGTCCGGGGTGGATCCGGGCCAGGGTGGCGATCTCCATGGCGAACAGGGTCGGGTTGCGCAGCGGGGCGGGAGCGATGCCGATACCGACCCGCAGCCGGGTGGTGGCGGCCAAGGCCACGGCGGCGGCGCTGACCCCACCGTTCCAGCCGAGGTCCTCCACCACCCACAGGTCGTCGGCTCCGGCCTCGTCGAGGGCGGCGGCGAAGGCGGGGAGTTCTTCGGGGGCGCGATTGCAGTCGAACATGAACCCGATACGAGGCATCACGGAAGCGTAAGCGCTTCCGGAAGGGCTTTCGAATGCAATACCGAAAGGCGGGTGACCGCGCGGGTGAGCACCACGTACAAGCGGTTCAGGCCCTTCGGCTCGGCGGCCACGATGTCCGCCGGCTCGTGCACGATGACATGGTCGTACTCCAGGCCCTTGACCATCGTCGCCGGAACGACCCGGACGCGCGCCGGATTGTCGACGTCGTCGGGCGTCGCGTGCCCGATCTCCGCCGCGTCCAGGTGACCGCGGAGCCGCTCCACCGCGGTGTCGGCCGCGATGACCGCTACTGATCCCTCGTGCACCAGGGCGGCCGTCACCTCGGCGACCGTCCGCTGATCCAGGTCGGCGGGATCCGCCACGTCGAGGACGGTGAGCTCGCCGTCCCGGCGCAGCGAGACGGCCTCCGGCACGTTCACCCCGAGCGCCGGCAGGAGGCGGTTGGCCAGGGCCACCACAGCTTCCGGTACGCGGAAACCAACGGTCAGCGGAACCACCGCCGCATCCGGTTTACCCAGATGCACGAGGATGTCCCGCCAGTCGGTGGTGGCCCACGGCGCGGTGCCCTGCGCCAGGTCGCCGAGCAGCGTGATCGACCCGTGCTCGCTGCGCCGGGCGATCGCGCGCGCCTGCATGGGGGACAGATCCTGCGCCTCGTCGACGACCACGTGACCGAAACTGGTCTCCCGTTCGAGCAGCCCGGCAGCCTCGTCGATCAGCACCAGATCGGCCGTGCTGAACTTCGCCGACTTCACCGACTTCGGTGGCTTCACCCAGCGGATCGCCTCCTGCTCGGCCTCGGTGAGCAGATCGCCGGCGGCCGACGGATCGGTCAGCAGGTCCACCACCAGGGACTCCGGGGTGACCGCCGGCCAGCACGACTCCAGGAAACCGGCGACCGGGGCGATCCGGCTCATCCGGCGCAGCCAGGAGTCGTTCGGGGAGTTGCCGGTGCGGTACTCCGACTGGAGTTGCAGCAGGTTGACCACCCGGGCCCGCACCCGTTCCCGGCCGGTCGCGTAGGGCAGCCCCTCCCGGCGGGCCTCGTCGAGGATGCGGTGCAAGGGCTGCAAATCGATACGCCAGCGGTACGAACCGTCCGACACCATGATCGGCTCGGTCGGCCCGGTGATCCGGCTCCACAGTGTCCGATGCAGGACCTCGGCCATCCGTACGTCATGTTTGATCGCCGTGACCTCGGCCGGATCAACCGCCTTGACCACCGCCCGGCCCACCAGGTCATCCAGCGTCGACTGTTGCACCTCCACCTCACCCAGAGTGGGCAGCACCGCCGAGATGTAGGACAGGAAAGCCGTGTTCGGGCCGACGATCAGCACCTTCGACTTACGCAGCCGCTCCCGGTGCAGATAGAGCAGGTAGGCGGCCCGGTGCAGGCCCACCGCGGTCTTACCGGTGCCGGGCGCGCCCTGCACACAGATCGACTCGGACAGGTCGGCCCGGACCAGTTCGTCCTGCTCCGGCTGGATGGTCGCGACGATGTCCCGCATCGGGCCGACACGCGGCCGTTCGATCTCCGACGTCAGAATCCGCGAACTGGTGCCCAGCTCCTCGCCACGGTCCAGGTGCTCGTCCTCGAAACTGGTCAGTTCGCCCTTGACGAACCCGAACCGGCGCCGCGTCGCCACCCCCTGCGGGTCCCGCACGCTGGCCCGGTAGAACGAGCGGGACAACGGCGCCCGCCAGTCCAGCACCATCGGCTCCCCGGCGTCGTCGGTGACATGCCGGCGGCCCACGTGGTACGGGCTCTCGTCGATGTCCAGCCGCCCGAAGAACAACGGGGTATCCGGGTCGTCGGCCAACTCCTTGACCCGGCGGGCCATGTGCCGGCCCAACTGTTCGGCGGTGTAGGCGTCACCGGCGACCCGGTCACCGGTGGAGAAGAGTTCTTGGGCGCGGTTCCGCATCCGGCGCAGCGCGGCCCGGGAACTCTCCAGATGGGTACGTTCGGCGGCGAGTTCGGTGTCCAGATCAGTGATGGGCACAGGGTCGTCCTCGGTTCACAGCGATCGAGGTCGCTCGCGTATCCGCAGGGCGTTTAGGCCACCCCACGGCGCGGTGGACGCCCGCTGCGGTGCATTCTCACCACGGCCGTCAAGCGGCCCTCCACACTACGCCGTTCCCCCGTTAGGTCTACCCATTTTTGCTACAGCCTCCCGCGTGGGTTAAGGATATTGTTAAGTTCATGGGGAGGCTTCGTAGTGCAGTGGGAGATCAACATGACCCGGCAGGTCGAGGAGTTCCTCGATGGGTTGTGGGCGTCTGATGGGAACAAAGCGTTGGCGAGACACGGATCACCTTGATCGGGCCATCAGCACTGCTGGCGGTGTCGAGAAGTTCGAAGCCGGTGTCGAGCGGATACTCGATGAAGCGCGCGGCTGGCGGCTTGTCGAGCTGCGTAAGCGCCGTGAGATGACGCAGGAGCAGGTCGCCGAGCGGATGGGTGTCTCGGTGGCCAGGGTTTCGCAGATCGAGGCCGGTTCGGTCTCCACCCAGGACGTACTGGCGCGCTACATCAGCGCATTGGGTGGGACTTTGAAGCTCATCGCCGACTTCGGTGACGAGCAGTTGAAGGTCGCCTGAGATCTGCTGGAAAGGTCCGGGCCGGGCTGGCCGAGAATGGGGGGATGGCGGAACGGATCAGCGATGCGCGGACCATGCGGGCTCTGGCGCATCCGGCTCGGATCGAGATCATCGACCATCTGACGGCCACCGGGGAGTCGGTGACCGCGACCGAGTGTGCTGAGCTGGTCGGGCTGTCGCCCAGTGCGACCAGCTATCACCTGCGGGAGCTGGCGAAGTACGGCCTGGTCGAGCATGCTCCGGGCCGCGGCGACGGGCGGGAGCGACGGTGGCAGGCGGTGAACGCCACGCTCTCCTTCGCCGCGGATACCGACGCCCCCGACTCGATGGCGGCCGAGCACGCCCTCGTCGACCTCTACCTGAGCCGGGACCGGGCTCGTATCCAGGAATGGATGAGCCGGCAGGCCACCGAACCGGAACTGTGGCGTGAGGCCAGCGCGCTGATGGGCCAGCAGATCCTGGTCACCGCCGAGGAGTTGACCGAGCTCAACCAGAAGGTGCGGGCGCTGACGGAGGTCTACCGGCTACGGGACCGGCGTGGTTCGGCCCCGGACGGGGCGCGTCATGTGGTCGTTCAGTACGTGGCTTTTCCCAAGGAGTGACTGACGGGGTTGCATCGAGCAGATGCGAAGGATTACTTTCGAAGTATGTCCTTCACATCTGCCGGGTCGCGCTGGGCTGACGTCTATCTGGTGGCCGCCGGCCGGGGGATCTCGATCTGTGGTGAACTCCTCGCCGCCACCACCCTGGCCCTCGTGCTCCAGTCGGCGGGCCACGGCGGGTTCGCCGTCGCTGGGCTGCTGCTCGCGGCCACCCTGCCGATCGCGCTGCTCGCACCCTTCTCCGGGCGGCTCGCGGACCGTGCCGACAGCCGTACCCTCCTGGTCGTGATCGGTGTGGCGCAGGCCGCGATCTGCGCGGTCCTGGCCTTCGCCACCCACCCGGTGTTGATCGTCGCCCTGGTCGCGGCCCTGGCCGCCGGTCTGTCGATCACCCAGCCGACGCTCGCCGCGCTGGTGCCGCGGATGGTGCGGCCGGCGGACTTCCCCAAGGCCAGTGGCATCGTGCAGAGCGCCGGTCAGATCGGCATGCTGGCCGCGCCCGCGCTGGCCGGAGTGCTGATCGGGCAGACCGGGCAGCGCGGGCCGCTGCTGATCGGTGCGGTCAGCTACCTGTCCCTCGTCGCGATCGGCCTGCTGCTGCGCACCCGGCGACACGGGGCGACCGAGAAGGATCAGCAGGCGGCAGCCCCGTTCCGGCTGTGGGACGACCGGACGCTGACCGTCATGACGATCGCGGTCGCGTCCGTGGTGGCCGGAGTGAGTGCGATCAACGTCTTCGACATCTTTTTCGTACGGGAGACCCTCGGCGCCTCGACCACGGTCTACGGCCTGGTCTCCGCGTCGTGGTCGGCGGGAATGCTGCTCGGCAGCCCACTCGGCAGCCGCATCCCGGAACACCGGCGCACCGTCGGTACCGTGCTCGCGCTTCTCGGCGCCGCGTGCCTGGCCGTGCTGATCGGCGGCGCGACCGCCGGTTCCGCCTGGGTGCTGATCCCGTTCTGGGTGGCCGGCGGCTTCTTCAACGGTCTGCTCAACGTCAGCACCAACGTGCTGATCGTCAGCCGGGTGCGGCCCGAAGCGCACGGTCGCGCGTTCTCCGTCTACGGCGCGTCGGTGCAGGCCGCGGGCATCGTCGGGTTCTTCGTGGCCGGGCCGCTGGTCGAGTTCTTCGATCCGCGGGTGCTGGTGGCCGGTGCCGGGGCGGCCGGGCTGCTGGCCGCGCTGGCGTGTGTGCCGCTGATCCGGGGCGAGGTGCGATCTCAGACACGGACGGCTCCCGCGACCAGCATGCGGGACGAGATCGGGGATAACGTCGCATCATGAACGACAGCGTCCGTCGGCCCCGGGTCGGGCACATCCAGTTCCTCAACTGTCTGCCGATCTACTGGGGGCTGATGCGCTCGGGCGCCCTGCTCGACGTCGACCTGCACAAGGACACCCCGGAGCGGCTCAGCGCCAGCCTCGTCGCCGGTGACCTGGACATCGGGCCGATCACTCTCGTCGAGTACCTGCGGCACGCCGACGAGCTGCTTCTACTGCCCGATCTGGCGGTCGGCAGCGACGGTCCGGTGCTGTCGGTCAACCTGGTGTCCACCCGGCCGCCGGCCGAGCTGGACGGGCGGCCGGTCGCTCTCGGTTCGACGTCCCGGACCGGGGTGATGCTGGCCCAGATGCTGCTGAGCGAGAGGTACGGCGCCGAGCCGGAGTATTTCCGCTGCCCACCCGACCTGTCCCAGATGCTGCTGGAGGCCGACGCCGGAGTGCTGATCGGTGACGTGGCACTCCGCGCGATGTATGAGGCGCCCGGCAACGGCCTTCAGGTGATCGACCTGGCCGAGGCGTGGAAGGAATGGACCGGCCTGCCGATGGTCTTCGCGGTGTGGGCGGTTCGCCGTGACTTCGCGGCCGCGCACCCGGGACTGGTCAAGGACGTGCACGAGGCGTTCCAGCGCTCCCGCGACCTGTGCCTGGACCATCTGGACGAGGTGGCCGAGGCGGCGGCCCGCTGGGAACCGTTCGACGCGGCGACGCTTGCCAACTATTTCCGGGCTCTCGACTTCTCGCTGGGGGAACGCCAGATCGCCGGTGTCCGGGAATTCGCCCGGCGTGCGGCGAATCGTGGCGAAGTGCCGCCTCTTCCCGCTGACGGTCCCCGGTTCGCCGACGTTTGATCTTCTCTTCGGGTGATCTCCTCTTTGTTTGATCTCTGGAACCGCGCGTCTTACGATCCTCGGACTTTCTCTGAGTTCGAAATCGGTGACCATGCGTCTGCGCGCTTTTCTCAGCCGTCTCGCCCTGACCACGGCGGCTTCCGGGTTGGCCCTTAACGGCCTCGCTCTGCCTGCTCAGGCCGCTGATGAGCAGGATTTCGCTTATGTAGCGATTCTCGCTCCGGAAACGGTGACCGTCATCAACGGTCAGGCAAAGACGGTCAAATTCGACCTTTACAACATCAGCGATACGAAAACCAATAATGTCGCCCTGAATTTCGGCACCGCAGCCCAGCCGATCCGTGCCGATCTGGGATTCGCGGCACCGGCCGACTGCGCCGGCAACACTTGTCAGCTCGGCTCCCTCAAGCCCGGCGAACGGCGCAGCGTCAAGTTCACGCTGAAGCCGGCCGCTGGCGGGACCACCGCACCGGCCGGGACGATCGCACTGTCCACGTCGGTCGCGGGCACAACAAGCGACGAGACATCAATTGCGGTGGTACGCACCGACAAAGGCGGCGTGGACCTCGAAATGGGTGACATCGCCGACCTGAAACTCAGCCCCGGCAAATCGGCGAACGTGCCGGTCGTCGTCGCCAACAGTGGCAACAAAGACGTCAAAGCGCTGGGCCTGGTCGTACTGTCCCCGTTCGGGTTGACGCCGGCGCTCGCCTACCGCAACTGTGAGAAAGCCACCGAAGAGGGCATCACCGCGATCGTCTGCGTCTTCAACGACACGCTCGCCGCGGGCGGCTCCTTCACACTGCCGTCCGCCACGCCGCTGCGGGTCAAAGTGCCCGGCAACGCCGCCGGGCCGTACGACTACCCGATCTACGTGGGTGTCGTCGGTCTCTCCGACAAGTACGTCTTCGACTTCACGAAACGGACCGCCGGTGCCGCCGGTGCCGAACTGAAGATGGAAACGATCGCGTCGACCACCGCCGAGGAGCCGGAACCGGTCGACGACCTCAACGAGGACGACAACTACACCCTCTTCTCGGTGAGCGTGCCGAAGACCAGCGCCGACAGTGCCGCAGTCGGCGGAACCTTCACCGGCGCGATCGGCACGAAAGCCTCGGTCGAGGTCGGCATGCGGAACCGCGGCCCGGCGTCGACCGTTCCGCCGGCCGTGACCTGGATCCAGTACGTCCACGTCAAACTGCCCACCGGCGTCGAACTGACCAAGTCCGACGACCGCTGCCTGCCCGGCACATCGTTCGACGACATCGACGAGTCGGTGCGGGACCTGTCCGAAGTCACCGACCTGGTGTGCCTGGTACTGGAATCAGTGCCAGCCGACAAGAAGCACCTGTTCACCCTCACCGCGGAAATCCTCGACGCGGCCGAACACAAAGCCGGCACGGTCACCGTCGACGGTGGCGTGCAGGACTCGAAAACCGGCAACAACAAGGCCGCCCTCACGGTGAAACTGACCGCCGCCGGAGGCGGAGGCGGCCTGCCGATCACCGGCGCCCCGGCCGGCCTGATCGCCGTCGGCGGCGCGGTGCTATTGCTCGCAGGCGCGATCGCCTTCCGAGCCGCCCGCCGCCGCCGAATCATCACGGTCGTCGAGTAGCCGGCAGCACCCTCAACCAGCTCACCGTCACGCCGCTCACCGTCACGCCGCTCACCGACAAAGGAGCCGGGCTTCCGCCCGGCTCCTTTGGGTTCGGCCGCCCGTTTGTTGGGGTGCTGGTCAGGCGGCCAGGCGCAGCAAGCCGGCGAACAGGAAGACCCCGGACGTCAGGGCGAGCAACGCGCGCGGCGTGCGCAGACCTCGCCACCAGGGCAGCACCCAGAGCAGCGCCCACAGGCCGAGGAACCCGAGCACGTGTACTCGGATTACGAGCCAGGTGGCTTCTTCGCAACCGTTGACGACGCGGACCCCGTCGCAGATGGCCGGTGAGCTGGTACTGCTGCCGAGGATCACGATGCCCCAGAACAGCACCAGCGCCGGCGCGGCGAATAGCGTCCCCAGTGGTACCCCGATGTAGGCCAGCAGATCCCGCCGCCGGTCCGATCCCCACGCCGCGATTCCCCGAGCTTCCGGCTCGGCCTCGGGGAGAGCCTCGTCAGCCTCGTCACCTGGAACGTCGCTGTAGGGCGGCGCGTCGTCGCCACCAACGTCCTCGCGTACGTCGTCACCGATCGCGGTCCCGTCGACGGCACCGATCCCAGCCGGGAGGCCTCCGGTCGCCATGACAGCGAGTTCAGCTGCGACGGCGGCAGCCTCAGCCGCCTCCGCCGCGGCGACCGCTGCTCCGGCTGCGGCATCGGCGGCAACCGCAGCAGCGTCCGCGGCAACCGCAGCCGCCGTCGCGGCAACCGTTGCGGCAGCAGCCGCCTGCACGACCAGTGAGTCGGTCTCCGGATCCACCACCGGCGAAGCACTGGATTCGATGCCATCAGTGTCCGTGGTGGCGACAGCTGCCTGCGCGACTGCGGAACTGGTCTCCGGATCTGTCACGGGCGAAGCGCCGGACTCGGCAGCAGCATCCGTTGCGGTGTCTGTTGCCTGGGCCGTTCCAGGGTCATTCGCCGTGCCCGCCGCAGGTGAAGATTCGGGTTCGACAGCAGTAGCAACCACGTTGGTTAAAGGCTCCGACGTCTTGTCCGTGACCGGCTTCGACACCGCCCGGCCGCCTGCGGTTGACTCGGCGGAAGGAATGCTTGCTCCGCCTACGACGGAGCTGGAGGCGTCAGCCGCAGCGTGGTCATTTCCGTAGATGTCCGGCGAATTCGCCTCAAGCGTTGCACCTTCCGGCGCTTCCGCAGACGAGGAGGAGACCTCGCGGTCAGCCGAGACCTCGTGGTCAGCCGAGACCTCGTGGTCAGCCGAGACCTCGTGGTCAGCCGGGGGCGAGTCGTCGCTATCGATCGGCTCGGTGCCGGATGAGTCTGGGCTATTGGCGCCCGGCCCGGCGGAGGAGGAGGTGAATGCGGCACTACGTTCGGACATGAGCCGAGATCATAGGCGGTGGCACGGAATTTCGATGCTCGTCGTCGGCTGGCCGCGGACCTGACAGCGGTCCCAGGTGCCGCCAGCCTATCCGCGCATCTCGAACACCACGTGTCTGTTCGCACCACGACAAGCGCGCCCGCCGGAGCGCACGCGGGAGCACGACGAGCGCGCCCGCCTGGGAGCAGAAGGAGCGCGCCGGTCGAGGCGGAGGCAAACGCGCCCGTCGCGTACAGGCAAACGCACTTGCCATGGCGGCCGACAAGATGTTTATCGATGCGCGGAAGCGGCACGCTCGCTGGCGTCCCGGAAAGCGCTCCGCCGGTGGGGCCGGAGTTGGCTTGGGAGCTGGCTCGGACTTGTCAGGTGTTCAGCAAGTTGTCCAGGGCTGCGATGTCGGCGGTGGTGAGTTCCCAGGTGCCGGCGGTGACGTTTGCCTGTACCTGCTCGGCTGTGGTGGCTCCGGCGATCACGCTGGCGACCGCGGGCTGTGCGGCCAGGCCGGCGATGGCGACGTCGAGCAGGCTGTGGCCACGTTCGGCGCCGAACGCGGTCAGCGCTTCGATGGTGTCCCAGTCGGCGGTGTCGAGCCACAGCCGGTAGCGCTCGGTCGACATCCGGCTGCCGGCCGGTGCTGGTTCAGCGCGGCGGTATTTGCCGCTGAGCAGGCCTGCCTCGATCGGGAAGAACGGCAGCAGACCCAGGCCGAACTGCTCGCAAGCCGGAACCACCTCGGTTTCGACGCCGCGGTTCAGCAGGCTGTAACGATTCTGCGCGCTGATGAACCGGGTCGTGTTGCCGCTGCGTGCGGTCCAGTCGGCGTCCGCGATCTGCCAGCCGGAGAAGTTGGAGTTTCCGAGGTAGCGCACCTTGCCGGAACGGACCAGGTCGTCGAGCGCGGCCAGGGTCTCCTCGATCGGGGTCGCCGGGTCGGGTTCGTGCATCTGGTAGAGGTCGATGTGGTCGGTCTCCAGCCGTCGCAGTGACGCCTCGACGGCCCGGACGATGTAGCGCCGGGACCCGCGAGCCCCGAAGTCACGCCCGTTGAGTCCTTCCATGTTCATGCCGAATTTGCTGGCCAGCACCACCTCGTCGCGACGGCCCTTGAGGGCGGCGCCGAGCAGTTGCTCGGACGAGCCGTGCGGAGTGCCGTAGATGTCGGCGGTGTCGAAGAGGTTGATCCCGTGGTCGAGGGCGGCGTCGACGACCTCGCGAGTGCCATCGGCGTCGAGCTTGCGGCCGAAGTTGTTGCAGCCGATCCCGACCGCGGACACGACCAGACCCGAGTCACCGAGCCGACGGTAGGTCATCTCACTCATGAACTGCTCCTTATGCACAAAACCTGGTTCGATCCGACCACGACGACGGTGGATGTGAGGCTCATTCTTCCGTCCCGGGGTTCGCCAGATCGCGGTAGTGCGGGCGGAGCACATCGACCAGCGGCACGTGCCGCACCCTCACCGGTGGTGCGTCCAGTGCTCGCAGTAGCAGCTCAGGTGGTGCGGCGCCGCGTGGTGGCCGCTCCCGCAACCGGCCCAGACTGATCGCCGGGGAGTAATAGTCGGCGAGGCGCGCGTCCAGCGGTTCGTCCTCCACCGCGAGAGGATCGATGGTGTCTTCGGGTTCCGGGGTGCCGCGCAGTGCGCCGAGCAGTTCCTCCCGGCCGCGCCCGCGCCAGGCCAGCACCAGGAACGGGTCGTCGTCGAACGCCTCAGCCAGCACGTAGAGCACCGCCGACCCGTGTTTGCAGGGAATGCCCCAGTCCGGGCAGGAACAGGCGATGTCCAGCCGGTCCGGGAAGAGCGGCAGGCCCAGCTCGGTGAAGAGGTCGACGATCTCGTGCGGCATCTCACCGGCGAGCAGCGCGGCCCGGTAGAGCGCCCGGGCGCCGAGCTGCTCGGTGATCCCGGCCCACTGGTCCGCGTCGAAGTGACTGATCTTGACGGTGACCTTGTACGGAGCGGACCGGGATCCCTGCACCCGGGCCTGTACCTGCCCTGGTGTCAGGGCGAAGTCGATGACCTGCCCCTTTCTGGCGTAGGCCCGCCCGCGGGACAGCCGTCCCGGGTCACAGACCTCCTCCAGGACGTCCACAAAACGGCGGGACCACCACTGCTCGCCGATCTTGCCGCGTTTCGATCGGACGGCAAGACCGCCGTCGACCTGGATCGGCCGGGCACTCTCGAAGAAGACCATCAGCGCACCGCCGCCGGGTCGAGCGAGAACAACTCCCGCAGCTGGTCGGTGCTCAGATCGGTGATCCACTGTTCGCCGGTGCCGACGACCGCGGAGGCGAGCGCCTTCTTCCGCTCGATCATGGCGTCGATCTTCTCCTCCAGCGTGCCGATGCAGATGAACTTACGGACCTGCACATCGCGGGACTGCCCGATCCGGTACGCGCGGTCGGTGGCCTGGTCCTCGACCGCCGGATTCCACCACCGGTCGAAGTGGACGACGTGGTTGGCGGCGGTCAGGTTGAGACCGGTTCCGGCCGCTTTGAGGGAGAGCAAGAAGATCATCGGCTCGTCATCGGTCTGGAATCGCTCGACCAGTTCGTCCCGGCGGGCCTTGCTCAGGCCGCCGTGCAACCAGAGCACCGGCCGGTCGGTGTGCGCGGCCAGATAGGGCTGCATCAGCGAGCCCCATTCCGCGTACTGCGTGAAGACCAGTGCCTTGTCCCCGTCCGAGATGATCTCGTCGGCCAACTCCTCCAGCCGGGCCAGCTTGCCGGATCGCCCGGGCAGCCGGGAACCATCCTTGAGCAGGTGAGCGGGATGGTTACAGACCTGCTTGAGCTTCATCATCGCGGCCAGCACGTTGCCCCGGCGCTGAATGCCCTCGGTGCTCTCGATCTCGGCCATCATGTCCTCGACCACGGCCTGGTAGAGGGTGGCCTGCTCGGGGGTGAGCGAGCACCACACCTTCATCTCGTTCTTCTCCGGAAGATCCGAGATGATGCTCTTGTCGGTTTTGAGGCGGCGCAGCACAAACGGTCCAGTGGCCCGTTTCAGGGCGGCGGTCGCGTCCTCGTCCTGCCGGTTCTCGATCGGCTCCTGGAAACGGCGGCGGAACCGTTTCGCCGGACCCAGAAGGCCGGGATTGCAGAAGTCCATGATCGACCAGAGTTCGGCGAGGTGGTTCTCCACCGGCGTACCGGTCAGGGCCAGTCTCGTCCGCGCGGGGATCGCCCGGACCGCCTGCGACTGCCGCGTCCCGCTGTTCTTGATCGCCTGTGCCTCGTCGCAGACGACCCGGCTCCAATTCACGCTGCGTAATGTCTCTAGATCACGGAGCGCAGTCCCGTAGGTGGTGAGAATCAGGTCAGCGCCCGCCACCGCCTCCGCGAATTCGTCACCGCGCCGTCGGGTGCCGCCGTGATGCACGTAGACCCGCAGAGAGGGCGCGAACCGCGCGGCCTCCTTGAACCAGTTGCTCACCAGCGACATAGGGCAGATCAGCAGCGTCTTAGAGAGCCGCCCGGCAGGCAACGAGGACTTGTCATCAGGCGCCGAGATCTCGTCGGCAAGCAGCGAGGACTCGTCAGCAGGCGGCGAGGAGTGGTCGATCGGTGGCGACGGCTGGTTGGCGAGTGCCGTGGACTGGTCGGTCAGCAGCAGGGACAGGGTCTGAGCGGTCTTGCCGAGGCCCATGTCGTCAGCGAGGATCCCGCCCAGCCCGAGTCGGCCCAGGAAGTGCAACCAGGACAAACCCCTTTCCTGGTACGGCCGGAGAGCCCCCTGGAACCCGTCCGGCGTCGGCAGTGGACTCAGTCGGTCGGCCGCCTGCCCGGAGAGCAGATGCCCCAGATCGCCGTCGGCGTCCACCGCGATCAGCGGCAGGTCCTCGTCACCACCGTCGACCACCTGCCGGAGCACTTCGCCCGCAGTGAGCTCGCCCTCGCGTCGACGCTCGACCGCTTTGAGAGCCGCCTTGAGCTGCCGGTCGTCGAGTTCCACCCACTGGCCGCGCACCCGGACCAGCGGAATCTTGGCGCGGGCCAGTTCGGCCAGCTCCTCGGCGCTCACCGTGCTGTCACCGATGACCAGGTCGATGCGGAAGTCGACCAGTTGCTCCAGACCGAACCCGGAGTCGGCCACCGCCCGGGACGCCCCGGCTTTCGACTTCGATTTCGACCGGGCGGTCAGCTTGAGACCCACCCCTTTACGGCCGGCCCACGCCGGAAGCTGCACCCCGAACCCGGCCGCTTGCAGCAGCGGTGCTGTCTGGCGGAGGAATTCGTAAGCCTCCCCGGTGCTCAGCGGCATCGTGGCCGGGCGCTGTTCCAACAGGGCCACGTGCAGCACCGGAAAGAGCCGCACAGCCCGGCCGAGACCGGCGAGCAGCGTCTCGTCGGGCCGCCGGGGCAGGCCGGGGAAGCGCTCGCCCTCCCACAGGTCGCGGGCGGGCAGATAAAGCCCGGGATCCTCGGCGGACTGAAGAGCGAACTCAAGCGCCCATTCATCCGCCGCAGCCAGCGAGGGCGACGGGACCAGCGCGGACGGCGAGGCCACCGCGAGTGGTGAGGCTAGTGCGGACGGCGCGGAGGGCGAGAACGCCGAGGTTGAAGCGGACGGCGAGGTCAGCGTTGAGGATGTGGGCGGCAAGGTTAGAGCGGCTGATGGGGAGGGTGCCGACGGTTGGGGTGGGGTGGGATCGGGCTCGGGATGTGGCTCGATCAGGCGGAAGCTGACCCGGATCGGTCCGTTCGCCTCGTTGGCCGCTCGCATCCAACCGTCGAGAGCCTGTCGCAGGTCACGGACATCGGCGTCGGCCGCACCGGGCAGCGCGGGATCGGCGGTGAGAGCGCCCAACCACCGGTCGGGCAGGGCTGCTTTCGGGCCGGGGCGCTGACCGACCATGATCCGGTCGGGCAGGATCGACCTGGCGGCGCTGTCGAGCAGCGAGTCCAGTGCGTCACGGACCGCCCGGCCAACGGGCTGACCGCCGTCGGCGGCGCGGACCACCGGTGGCATCCCCGCTGCGAAGTCCTTGAAGGCGGCCGTGTCGGAGCCGGTCAGCACCGGCCGCCAACGGGCGGCTGGCACACCCACCTCGGTCACCAGCTGCGGCAGCATCCGCCCGCGCCGGGCCAGGTCATAGGCGTAACCGGCGAGCAGGCTCAAGTAGCGCAGCGACGTCCCGGCCAGCCACGGACCGTCCGGATCGGGGTCGGCTAGCAGCCCGAGAGCCGCCATCGCGGAGTCGCCTGGCACCGACAGCGCCGGGACGGTCCAGGTGCCGAGCTTGAGACCCCGGGCCACCGCGTCGACACCGCTTTCCGGTGACGGCAGTGGGCCCCGGCTGGTCCCGGGCAGCTCCACCGGCACCGATCCAGTGGTGGCACCGGTGACCGCTTCCCCGAGAACCGAGACGAGGACTCGGGCCGGGGCGGCGAACGGGTGAGGACGGGATTTCGCGCGAGAGGTAGAGGTCAGCGGCAGTGCCGGATCCTCTGCCCAGAGGACCAGCCGGCCCGGGCGCCCGGACCCCGGCACCCAACCACCGTGCACGACTAGCAATTCCACCTCCTGAACGATTCGTCGAGACTATCGGCCGCTGGTCGGAGCCTCAGGAGTCCGTGGTGGTGACCCACTCGACCAGCTCATAAACGACACCGTTGGGGTCGGTCACCAGCAGCAGCCGCTCACCCCACGGCTCCTCCCGGATGGGCAGGGTCGGCTCGACACCCTCCGCCCTCAGCCGGGCCTGCTCGGCGTCGAGGTCGGTGACGACGAAGGCGACGATCGTGCCGGCGGTGTGCACCGCGCGCAGCTCCGGCGGCAGCACCTCGATGCCGCGGCGCAGGAAGACCACGTCGACACCGCCGTCCTCCCGGCCGAGCGAAGTGAAGCCGTCAGCCGACATCCGTTCGGCATAGCCGAAGTGATCTGCGAGAAACTTGCTGGAAGCCGGGACATCGTCGACGGTGAGCGAGATGGCGGACGAGGTGATCTGCATGGAGTGCCTCCCCGGAGCAGTTTAGTTGTACGCCGTAAAGAATACGCCGTACAGGAAAGGGGTGCCACCCGTGGGCGAGACACGCCGAACCATCGAGCTGCTGTGGTTGGCGGAAACCACGAGGGACGCGGAGACCACGAGGGGAGCGGACGCGGAGACCACGAGGGAGGCGGAGACCGCGACGGCGGGCGCGAAACCGAAGAGCAAGCGCGGCCGCCGCCCAGGACTGACCGTCACGCGGGTGGTGGAGGCCGGAATCACCCTGGCCGGCGCAGAGGGCCTGGACGCAGTGTCGATGCGCCGCGTCGCCCAGGAGCTGGGCGTGGTGCCGATGACCCTCTACACCTACGTCCCCGACAAGGGCGCCCTGCTGGATCTGATGCTGGACCGCCTCTACCTGGCGATGCCCCGCGCCGACCACCCGGACCGCCCCTGGCGGGAGCGGCTGGCCGCAGTCGCCGAGGAGAACCGCCGGCTATACGGCGAGCATCCGTGGGCGGCGAGCCTGCCGGCCAGCCGGCCACCACTGGGCCCGGGCCTGATGGCGAAGTACGAGCACGAGCTACGCGCCTTCGACGGTTGTGGCCTGGACGACGTGACGCGTGATTCGGCGCTCACTTTCCTGATCGGATTCGTGCAGGCGCAGGCTCGGTCCGAGGCGGAGGTGCGGGCGGCGGCCACCCGGGCCGGTGACACCGACTTCGAGTGGTGGGCGGAGCGCGGGCCGATCTTCCAGGTGGTGTTCGAGCAGCACCGCTATCCCACGGCGACCCGGGTCGGCGCCGCTGCGGGGGCCGCGCTGGGTGCCGCCTACGACCCGGGACACGCGTACACCTTCGGTCTGAACCGGGTGCTGGACGGCCTGGCCGCCCTGATCGAGACGGGTGACCCTCGCCGCTGACGACCGGGACGCGGTGGACGTACGCTTCAGTTCGTGACCGCGAATCCGGAGATCGACAGCATCCTGCAGCGCGGAGCCGACGGCGGGCGCATCACGCCCGAGGAGGCCCTGCTCCTCTACACCGAGGCCCCGTTCCACGAGCTGGGCGAGGCTGCCGACGCGGTTCGGCGACGACGTCATCCCGAGGGCATCGTCACTTACCTGATCGACCGCAACATCAACTACACGAACGTCTGTGTGACGGCGTGCAAGTTCTGTGCCTTCTTCCGTGCTCCCAAGCACAAGGAGGGCTGGGCGCACCCGATCGAGGAGATCCTGCACCGGGCCGGTGAGGCGGTCGAGCTGGGCGCCACGCAGGTGATGCTTCAGGGCGGCCACCATCCCGACTTCGGGGTGGCGTACTACGAGCACCTCTTCTCCTCGGTCAAGCAGGAGTTCCCGCAGCTCGCGATCCACTCGATCGGCCCGAGCGAGATCCTGCACATGGCCAAGGTCGACGGCGTCTCCATCGAGGACGCGGTGATCCGGATCAAGGCCGCCGGCCTGGACTCGATCGCCGGCGCAGGTGCCGAGATGCTGCCGGACCGGCCGCGGAAGGCGATCGCGCCGCTCAAGGAGAGCGGTGCCCGCTGGCTCGAGGTGATGGCGATCGCCCACCGGCACGGCCTGTCCTCCACCGCGACCATGATGATGGGCACGGGCGAGACGAACTTCGAGCGCATCGAGCACATCCGGATGATCCGAGATGTGCAGGACCTGGCCGTGGCGAACGGCTACTCCGACGTCGCGGTCGAGCAGTCGCACGAGGTCGGCGGCTTCCGGGCCTTCATCCCGTGGACGTACCAGGCGGAGAACAACCATCTGAAGGGCCGCACCCAGGCCACGACGATGGAGTACCTGCGGTTCATCGCGGTCTCCCGGCTCTTCTTCGACAACATTTCCCACCTGCAGGCGTCCTGGCTGACCACGGGTAAGGACATCGGCCAGCTCTCACTGCACATGGGTGTCGACGATCTGGGCTCGATCATGCTGGAGGAGAACGTGATCTCCTCAGCCGGAGCCAAGCACCGGTCGAACCTCCAGGAGCTGATCACCATGATCCGCACCGCGGACCGCATCCCGGCGTGGCGCGACACCTGGTACAAGCACTTGGCCGTGCACCTCACGCCGGCTGACGACCCCACCGACGACCGGGTGGTCTCGCACTTCTCCTCGATCGCGCTGCCGGGCGGTGGCGTTCGTAAGGCCCTTCCTCTGGTGCAGACCAGCTAGGAGTGGCCCCTTCGGGGGGTGGTAGTAGTCCGTTCGGACAGGTTCGGATCGTCAGATCGGTGAGGGCGGGTTGCTCCTTCGTAACGAGCCCGCCGGTTGGCTGTACCGACTCGTTCCCGCTGGTTACGTTGCCTGTGTAAGGCCTTGGTAACTCAGATACGTCGCAGGTCGCGGTCAGCGCCCGGTGACGAGCAGTCGGACCCGACCGATGGCGGTCGTATATATAACGCACAAGGCGCGGGCGGGATGGGAAACCATCCCGCCCGCGCTGTTTGGCGTCCCGGGTGGGACGATCGGGAGCGTGACACGCGCAGACCTGGACAAGCAGCCGCATGAGGTCGCCGAGATGTTCGACGGCGTGGCCCATCGGTACGACCTGACCAACACCGTGATCTCCTTCGGGCAGGACCGTGGCTGGCGCCGCGCAACCCGGGCCGCGCTCGGGCTCCGGCCGGGGGAGCGGGTCCTGGACGTGGGGGCCGGCACCGGGGTCTCCACCGAGGAGCTGGCCCGGTCCGGGGCGTTCGCCGTCGGCGCGGACATCTCGGTGGGGATGCTGCGGGCGGGTCGTCAGGTTCGGGCCGAGGTGCCGTTGCTCGCCGGGGATGCGCTGAAGCTGCCGTTCGCGGACAACACCTTCGACGCGGTCACCATCTCGCTCGCTCTGCGTAATGTCGTCGACACCACCGCTGCGCTGCGTGAGTTCGCTCGGGTGACCCGTCCGGGCGGCCGGCTGGTGGTGTGCGAATTCAGTCACCCGACCAATAAGGCCTTCCGCACGCTGTACCTGCAGTACCTGATGCGGTCCCTGCCGGGGGTGGCGCGGGCGGTGGCGAGCAACCCGGAGGCGTACGTCTATCTGATCGAGTCCATCCGGGCCTGGCCGGATCAGCAGGGTCTGGCCGACGTGATCGCGGGCTCCGGGGAGTGGGATCGGGTGGGCTGGCGGAACCTCACCGGCGGAATCGTGGCCCTCCATCGGGCTACGAGAGTCTAAAAACGCCGACAAGCGACCAAAAGCACTGTTTAGCTCGATTCATGACTGATATCGGGCAGCTCGACGACACGGACATCGACCTCGCGATCGACGAGGGGGAAGCGGATGAGCGCCGCGCCATGGAGCTGGCCAGCCGGCTCCGGATGGTCGCAGCCGAGGACCCCGATCTTGCGCAGGACCTGGTGGAGGGATTGATCGTGGCGCTCGACCAGGCGATGGGCGGAACGATCCGGCAGCACCTTGACGGTCCGGCACTCGGCGTGGCGGACCGCGTCCTTCGGGCACCTGAGCAGGGCCGTTAGTCCTGTCGAAACAATTAGGCGAACCTAAGCGCAAAGATCTTCGATTGTCGGCATACACTCCGATCGAGGCATGCTTGTGAACTAATTCACGAGCGTCCGGCGAGACGGAGGTTGGACCGTGAGCGACCACGTAGCTAGTGGGCCCGTCGGTGACGAGGCAGACGTGATCGTGGTCGGTGCCGGCCCGGGCGGTTCAGCGGCCGCCTATCACCTGGCTCGTCATGGTGTGCGGGTGCTGCTGCTGGAGAAGACCGAGTTTCCCCGCGAGAAGGTCTGCGGCGACGGGCTCACGCCCCGCGCGGTGCGCCAGCTCGTTCGGATGGGCATCGACACCTCGGAGAAGGCGGGCTGGCTCCAAAATAAGGGCCTGCGCGTGATCGGCGGCGGCGTTCGGCTGGAACTGGACTGGCCCGAGCTCGCCAGCTTCCCGAACTACGGCCTGGTCCGGACCCGGATGGACTTCGACGACCTGCTGGCCAGGCAGGCGGTCGAGGCGGGCGCGCTGCTGCGCACCGGAGTCAACGTCACCGGGCCGATCCTGAACGACGACGGATACGTGACCGGTGTCGAGGCCAAGATCGGCGCGGACAAGGAGCCGGTCCGGTTCCTGGCCCCGCTGGTGATCTCCGCGGACGGCGTCTCCGGCAAGTTCCCGCTGGCTCTCGGCCTGGCCAAGCGTGACGACCGGCCGCTCGGTGTTGCGGTCCGGCGCTACTACCACTCGGCGGTCAAGGCCGATGACGACTACCTGGAGTCCTGGCTGGAGCTGCGCAGCGCGCAGGACCCGGGCCGGCTCCTCCCCGGTTACGGGTGGATCTTCGGGCTCGGTGACGGCCGGGTCAACGTCGGGCTGGGCATCCTGAACTCGTCGGACGCCTTCGGCAAGACGAACTACCGGAACCTGCTGACCGACTGGCTGGGCAGCACCCCCGAGGAGTGGGGGCTGCGTGACGAGGCCAACGCGGACGGTCCCACGCTGGGTGCCGCACTCCCGATGGGCTTCAACCGGGTGCCGCACTACACCCGCGGTGTGATGCTGGTCGGCGACTCCGGCGGCATGGTCAATCCGATGAACGGCGAGGGCATCGCGTACGCGATGGAGTCCGGCGAGATGGCGGCCGAGGTGGCCGTGCAGGCGCTGGCCCGTCCCGCGGGTCCCGAGCGCGAGCGCGCGCTCCAGGCGTACCCCGCCGAATTGAGTCTCCGGTTCGGTGGTTATTACCGGATCGGTGGGATCTTCGTGAAGCTGATCGGCAATCCGCAGATCATGCGGGTCGCCACCAAGTACGGCATGCCTCAGCCGCTGCTCATGAAGTTCGTCCTCAAACTCCTGGCCAACCTCACCGACCCCCGGGGTGGCGACGCCATGGATCGCATCATCAACGGCCTGACCAAGGTGGCGCCCTCCGTCTGAATCTGGACGAAAAGGGTACCCCGACCAAAGGACTGCAAAACCACATTAACTAGTGTGAAGCGGCTAACAGTCGTACGGGAGTAGACATGACGATCAACCCTTATGTCCCGATCGTCGGGTTGCTGATTTTAGGCGCCCTGTTCGCGTTGTTCTCGGTGTCCATCGCGCCCATCGTCGGGCCCAAGCGCTTCAACCGCGCGAAGCTCGACGCCTATGAGTGCGGGATCGAGCCGGCGCCGCAACCGATCGGTGGCGGGCGATTCCCGGTGAAGTTCTACCTCACCGCGATGCTCTTCATCATCTTCGACATCGAGACGATCTTCCTCTACCCGTGGGCCGTGTCGTTCGACGCGCTCGGCCTCTTCGGGTTCGTGGAGATGGTCCTCTTCATCCTCACCGTCTTCATCGCCTACGCGTACGTGTGGCGACGTGGCGGCCTGAACTGGGACTGATGCGACATGGGAATCGAAGAGAAACTCCCGGCCGGCATCCTGCTGACGAGCGTGGAGAAACTCTCCAACTACGCCCGGAAGTCATCCTTCTGGGGCGCCACCTTCGGTCTCGCCTGCTGTGCCATCGAAATGATGGCCTCCGGCGGCCCGCACTATGACCTGGGCCGGTGGGGCATGGAGGTCTTCCGCGCCTCGCCTCGACAGGCCGACCTGATGATCGTGGCCGGCCGGGTCAGCCAGAAGATGGCTCCGGTGGTCCGGCAGATCTACGACCAGATGCCCGAGCCGCGCTCGGTGATCTCGATGGGCGTCTGTGCCTCGTCCGGCGGCATGTTCAACAACTACGCCATCGTTCAAGGCGTCGACCACATCGTTCCGGTCGACATCTACCTACCCGGTTGTCCGCCTCGACCCGAGATGCTGATCGACGCGATCCTCAAGATGCGCGAGAAGGTCATGGCGGCACCACTCGGTCCCAACGGCCGAAAGATGCTCGAAGCTCGGCAGGCCGAGGGCCGAGTTCCGATCGTCGCGCCGGGAGCCATGCCGTCGTCCTACCGCGTGGACAAGGTCCGCCGCGCGGAATGGACTCAGGCCGTGAAAGAGGGACGCGAAGAGCAATTGCGGATCGAGAACTGGATGAAACTCCAGCCGCATTTGCGGGAGGTTCACAAATGAGTATTCAAGCCGGAACCGAGGGTAGCGTTCCGAAGGGTCCTGAAGTGCAGGCGCCGACCACCCCGGATAAGGGCATGTTCGGCGTCAAGGGCACCGGAGATGTCTCCGGCTTCGGTCGTCTGACCCGCCCGAGACCTGCTGCTTTTGACAGCCCGCGGCCCTACGGCGGGTATTTCGACGACGTCTACGACGCGCTTGAGGAAGCTTATCCGGCCATTGCCGAAGCAATCGAGAAAGTGGTCGTGGATAGGGCGGAACTCACACTTCACGTACGCCCTGAACACATCGCTGAGGTGTGTCAGGTAATGCGTGACGACGCCTCCCTGCGCTTCGAGTTGTGCTCCTCGGTCGATGTCGTCGACTATCTGGCCTCCGACGAGCGCCGTTTCCATGTCGCTTATCAATTGACTTCGATGACCTATCGCCGCCGGGTACGCCTGGAGGTCTCGGTCGCCGACGGGGTCACCGTTCCGAGCGTCACCCGGATCTACCCGACCGCGGACTGGCAGGAGCGCGAGGCCTACGACATGTTCGGCGTCGTCTTCGCCGGCCACCCGAACCTGACGCGGATCCTCATGCCGGACGACTGGGAGGGCCACCCCCAGCGCAAGGACTACCCGCTCGGCGGCGTGCCCGTCGAGTACAAGGGCGCCTCGATTCCGCCTCCCGACCAGCGGAGGGTCTACCAGTGACCACATCTGAGTACGCGACCGAGCGCGAGACGACCGAGGGCCGGGTCTTCACGGTCACCGGCGGCGACTGGGACACCATCACCTCCAGCGTCGATCCGCTCAGCAACGAGAAGATCGTCGTCAACATGGGCCCGCAGCACCCGTCCACCCACGGGGTGCTCCGGCTGGTGCTGGAACTCGAGGGCGAGACGGTGACCGAGGTCCGCCCGGTCATCGGTTACCTGCACACCGGGATCGAGAAGAACCTGGAGTACCGCAACTGGACCCAGGGCGTCACCTTCGTGACCCGGATGGACTATCTCGCCAACATGTCCAACGAGACGGCGTACTGCCTCGCGGTGGAGAAGCTCCTCGGCATCACCGATCAGATCACTGAGCGGACGAACACCATCCGGGTGCTCTTCATGGAACTGCAGCGGATCGCCTCGCACCTGGTCTGGCTCGCGACCACGGGCATGGAGCTGGGCGCCATCTCGATGATGCTGTACGGCTTCCGCGAGCGGGAGTACATCCTCGACATCTTCGAGGAGACCTCCGGCCTGCGGATGAACAACGGCTACATCCGCCCGGGCGGCCTCGCGCAGGACCTGCCGGAGTCCGCGGTTCGCAAGATCCGCGACTTCCTGGTCTACCTGCCGAAGAAGCTCAAGGAATATGAGGCGATGCTGTCCGGCCAGATCATCTGGCAGCAGCGGACCCAGGGTGTCGCGGTGCTGGACGTGACCGGGTGCCTGGCGCTCGGGATCACCGGCCCGGTGCTGCGCTCGGCCGGCCTGCCGTGGGACCTGCGCAAGACGATGCCGTACTGCGGTTACGAGAACTACGAGTTCGATGTGCCCACCGCGACCACCGCCGACGTCTGGGGCCGTTACCTGGTCCGGATGGCGGAGATCCGGGAATCGCTGAAGATCGTCGAGCAGGCCCTGGACCGGCTCAAACCCGGGCCGATCTGGATCGAGGACAAGAAGATCGCCTGGCCGGCGCAGCTCGCGATCGGCACCGACGGTCTCGGCAACTCCCTCGAACACGTCGCGAAGATCATGGGTCAGTCGATGGAGTCGCTGATCCACCACTTCAAGCTGGTGACCGAGGGCTTCCGGGTTCCGCCTGGTCAAGTCTATGTCGCCATCGAGCACCCGCGTGGCGAGCTCGGCGTACACGCGGTCTCCGACGGTGGAACCCAGCCCTATCGGGTGCACTACCGCGAGCCGAGCTTCGTGAACCTCCAGGCCATCCCCGCGATGGCCGAGGGCGCCCTGCTGGCCGACGTGATCGCCGGCGGCGCCTCGCTGGATCCCGTGATGGGTGGGTGTGACCGATGACAACGGTGGACTTCTCGCCGGCCGCCGAACCGCTGGCGGCCAAGCTCCTCGAACCGGCCCGGGAGATCCTGGCCCGGTACCCGGCCGGTCGTGAGCGCTCCGCGCTGCTGCCGCTGCTGCATCTGGTGCAGACCGAGGAGGGCTTCGTCAGCCCGGGTGGGGTGGCGTTCTGCGCCGACCTGCTCGGCATCAACAAGGCCCAGGTCGGGGCGGTCGCGACCTTCTACACCATGTACAAGCGCCGGCCTACCGGCGAATACCTGGTCAGCGTCTGCACCAACACCCTCTGCAACGTCATGGGCGGCCAGGAGGTGTACGACGGACTGGTCGAGCACCTCGGCATCGGTCACGGCGAGACCTCGGCCGACGGCAAGATCACGCTGGAGCACGCGGAGTGCCTCGCCGCCTGCGACTACGCGCCGGTGGTGACGGTCAACTACGACTTCACCGTCGACCAGGCCACGCCGGAGAACGCGGTCGAGCTGGTGGAGAGCCTGCGCCAGGACCAGCGGCCGACCCCGGCGCGCGGCGCCCGGATCTGCTCGCTGAAGGACATGCAGTTCCAGCTCGCCGGCTTCGCCGACCCCCGGGACGGCGCGGTCGGCGACGGGGTGGCCGGTGCACCGACCCTGCGCGGGGTGCGGCTCGCCCAGGAGCACGGTGTCGCGGTGGCCGGGTTCGATCCGGACACTCCGATCACCAAGACCAAGCCGCTGCCCAAGGACGAGGTCGCCAACCCCGCCGAGGCAGCCGGAGTGGCCGCGAACAAGCCGGCCTCCGATGCCAAGCCCGCTGGTGACAGCCGCCCGAGCGGCAAGGAGGGTACAAAATGACCCAGCCACGGCAGGAGGTCCTGCAGAAGCTCACCCCGGTCCTGACCAAGCGCTGGCTGTCGCCGGACGCCTGGCAGATCGGTGTCTACGAGCGGCTGGACGGATACCTCGCACTGCGCAAGGCGCTCGACGTGCACCCGGACGACCTGATCCAGCTGGTCAAGGACTCCGGACTGCGCGGCCGCGGCGGCGCCGGGTTCCCGACCGGGCTCAAGTGGGGCTTCATCCCGCAGGGTGACGGCAAGCCGCACTACCTGGTGATCAACGCCGACGAGGGCGAGCCGGGCACCTGCAAGGACCTGCCGCTGATGACCTACGACCCGCACTCGCTGGTGGAAGGCGCGATCATCGCCTCCTACGCGATCCGGGCCGAGCGGGCGTTCATCTACATCCGTGGTGAGGCGGTGCACGCGGCCCGGCGGCTGCGTAACGCGGTGCAGGAGGCGTACGCCAAGGGTTATCTCGGAAAGAACATCCTCGGCTCCGGCTTCAACCTGGACCTGGTCGTGCACAGCGGTGCGGGCGCGTACATCTGCGGTGAGGAGACCGCGCTCCTCGACTCCCTGGAAGGGTTCCGCGGACAGCCCCGTCTGCGGCCGCCCTTCCCGGCGATCGCCGGGCTCTACGCCAGCCCGACCGTGGTCAACAACGTCGGGACCATCGCCAGCGTGCCCTACATCGTGCTGGGCGGTCCGGACTGGTGGAAGAGCATGGGCACCGAGAAGTCGGCCGGCCCGATGATCTATTCGCTGTCCGGCCGGGTGGTCAACCCGGGCCAGTACGAGTGCGGCCTCGGCATCACCCTGCGCGAGCTGATCGAGCTGGCCGGGGGGATGCAGCCGGGGCACGAGCTGAAGTTCTGGACGCCGGGCGGATCGTCGACGCCGCTGCTGACCGCCGAGCACATCGACACCGCGATGGACTTCGAAGGTGTCGCGGCGGCCGGGTCGATCCTCGGCACCACGGCGATGCAGATCTTCTCGGACCAGGACTGCCCGGTCTACAACACGTGGCGGTGGCTGGAGTTCTACCACCACGAGTCGTGTGGCAAGTGCACCCCGTGCCGTGAGGGCAACTACTGGATGGTCCGCACCTACCGGCGGATCCTCGCCGGGCACGGCACCGTCGCCGACCTGGACACGCTGCAGGACACCGCGGACAACGTCTTCGGCCGGTCCTTCTGCGGCCTCGGTGACGGCGCCGCGACACCGGTCATCTCGACGCTCAAGTGGTTCCGGGACGACTACCTCGGTTACATCGAGGGCCGCACCGCGCCGCGGCTCTCCGAGAAGTCCCTCGTAGGAGCGCACTGATGACTGACGTGGAAAAGAGAACCGACACCGTCAAGCTCACCATCGACGGGGTCGAGGTCACTGCGGAGAAGGGCGAGCTGCTGATCCGGGTCGCCGAGCGGATGGGAACCGCCATCCCGCGGTTCTGCGACCACCCGCTGCTCGCCCCGGCCGGCGCCTGCCGGCAGTGCCTCGTCGAGGTGGAGGGCCAGCGCAAGCCGATCGCCTCCTGCACCCAGACGGTGGCCGAGGGCATGGTGGTGAAGACCCATCTCAGTTCGCCGGTGGCCGCGAAGGCGCAGGCCGGTGTGATGGAGCTGCTGCTGATCAACCACCCGCTCGACTGCCCGACCTGTGACAAGGGCGGTGAGTGCCCGCTGCAGAACCAGGCGATGAGCACCGGCCGTGCCGAGTCCCGGTTCAAGGAGGAGAAGCGGGAGTACGAGAAACCGATCCACATCTCCAGCCAGGTGCTGCTGGACCGGGAACGCTGCGTGCTCTGCCAGCGGTGCACCCGGTTCTCCGAGGAGATCGCCGGCGACAAGTTCATCGACCTGATGGACCGTTCGTCCGGGGAGCAGATCAACGTCTACCGAGACGACTTCTTCGGCGGTACGGGGACCGGCGACGGCCAGGTGGGAGAGGGCGAGGGCGACGTCGCCTTCAACTCGTACTTCTCCGGCAACACCATCCAGATCTGCCCGGTCGGCGCGCTGACCGGCGAGCAGTACCGGTTCCGGGCCCGCCCGTTCGACCTGGTCTCCACACCGAGCGCCTGCGAGCACTGCGCCTCCGGCTGCTCGCAGCGCACCGACCACCGGCGCGGGAAGGTGCTGCGCCGGCTCGCCGGTGACGACCCGGCGGTGAACGAGGAGTGGAACTGCGACAAGGGCCGCTGGGGCTTCCGGTACGCCACCGCCAACGACCGTGTCATGACGCCGCTGGTCCGGGACGCGGCCACCGGTGAGCTGCGTGAAGCCTCCTGGAGTGAGGCGCTGTTCACGGCGGCGGAGGGTCTGCGGGCCGCGAAGGACCGTGGTGTCGGCGTTCTTCCGGGTGGCCGGCTGACGGTCGAGGACGCGTACGCCTACGCGAAGTTCGCCCGCATCGCGCTCGGCACCAACGACGTCGACTTCCGGGCTCGGCCGATCCGGGCGACCGGCTCGCCGGTGTCCACCACGGAGGAGGCCGACTTCCTGGCCGCTGTGGTCGCCGGGGCCACCGGAGTGACGTACGAGCAGGTCGAGAACGCTCCGTCGGTGGTGCTCGTGGGCATCGAGCCGGAGGAGGAGTCACCGATTCTCTTCCTGCGTCTGCGCAAGGCCCATGTCCGGCGCAAGCTCACGGTGACCGCGGTCTCGTCGTACCTCAGCCGGGGTCTGGAAAAGGTCGGCGCCGTGCTGGTCGCGGCCGTCCCAGGCGACGAGGCCCACGTCCTGCAGAGTGATCCCGCGGTGGCCGGAGCCCTCAGCGCCCCGGGTGCCCTGCTGATCGTCGGCGAGCGTCTGGCCACCGTGCCGGGCGGGCTCAGCGCGGCGGCCGACCTGGCCGTCCGCACCGGCGCGAAGCTGGCGTGGGTGCCGCGCCGGGCCGGTGACCGGGGCGCGATCGACGCCGGTTGCCTGCCGAACCTGCTGCCCGGTGGCCGTCCGGTCACCGACACGGCGGCCCGTAACGAACTGTCGCTGGCCTGGAAGACCGACGCGGGTGCGCTGTCCGGCACACCCGGCCGGGACACCGACCGGATCATCGCGGCGGCCGCCGACGGCACCCTGGGTGCCCTGCTGGTTGGCGGGGTCGACCCGGCCGACCTGACCGATCCGAAGCTGGCCGAGGAGGCGCTCGACGCAGTGCCGTTCCTGGTCAGCCTGGAGATGCGGCAGACCTCGGTGACCCGGCGGGCCGATGTGGTGCTGCCGATCGCGCCGGCCGTGGAGAAGGCCGGCACCTACATGGACTGGGAAGGCCGGCTCCGATCGTTCGGCGCGGTGCTGAAGAGCACCGCGATGACCGACGGCCGGGTGCTCGACGCGCTCGCGGACCTGCTGGACGTCACCCTGGGTACCGGGGACGTGCAGGCGGTCCGGCGTGAACTGGGCTCGCTGCCCGGCAGCACGTCCAGCCCGTCCCGGCCGCGTGCCGAGGCCGCCCGTGCCGCTCAGCCCACCGCCGACGAGGCGGTTCTCGCCACCTGGCACCAGCTGATCGACCTGGGTTCGCTGCTCGACGGCGACCAGATCCTGGCCGGCACCGCCCGGCCGCCGGTGGCCCGGATCGGCAAGTACCTCGCCGAGTCGCTGCAGGTCGTCGACGGTGACCTGGTCACGGTCAGCACGATCCGTGGTTCGGTCACGCTGCCGGCCGCGATCACCGACCTGCCGCCGCGGGTGGTGTGGCTGCCGACCAACTCGCCGGGCTCGACGGTGCGGCGCAGTCTCGGCGTCACCGCCGGTGCGGTGGTCAAGCTGACGGCCGGAGTCCCCGGCCCGATCCTCGCTGAAGAGGTCGTTCGATGAACGGAATTGTGCTGGCGACGGCGGGCGCCGTCGATCCGACTCTGGAGACGTTCGAGAACGACGTCTGGTGGATCTCGCTGGTCAAGTTGCTCGCCCTGTTCGTGTTGCTGCTGCTCCTGACGCTGTTCACGATTGTTTACGAGCGCAAGGTCGTGGCCCGGATGGCGGTCCGGCCGGGCCCCAACCAGGTTGGCCCGAACGGCTGGTTGCAGAGCCTCACCGACGGCATCAAACTGCCGTTCAAAGAGGAGATCATCCCGAAGACCGCCGACAAGGTGGTCTACTTCATCGCCCCGGTGATCTCCGCGACGGTGGCCTTCACCGCGTTCTCGGTGATCCCGTTCGGCGGCGTGGTCAACATGTTCGGCCAGCAGACCGCGTTGCAGCTCACCGACGTGCCGGTCTCGGTGCTGGTGCTGCTCGCCTGCTCGTCGATGGCGGTCTACGGCGTGGTGCTCGCCGGTTGGGCGTCCGGCTCGACCTACCCACTGCTCGGTGGTCTGCGTTCCAGTGCCCAGATGATCTCGTACGAGGTGGCGATGGGCCTGTCCATCGTGGCGGTGTTCATGACCGCCGGCACGATGAGCACCTCGCAGATCGTCAAGGCGCAGGCGCACGGCAGCCCGGTGGAGTTCTTCGGGTTCGAGGTGACCGCCCCCGGGTGGTACGCGGTGCAGCTTCTGCCGAGCTTCATCATCTACCTGATCGCGGCGGTCGGTGAGACCAACCGTGCCCCGTTCGACCTGCCCGAGGCGGAGTCCGAGCTGGTCGGCGGCTTCCACACCGAGTACTCGTCGTTCAAGTTCGCGCTCTTCTTCCTCGCCGAGTACATCAACATGATCACCGTCTCGGCGTTCGCGACCACGCTGTTCCTGGGCGGCTGGCGGGCTCCGGCCCCGATCACCACGGTCTGGGACGGCGCCAACTCCGGCTACTGGCCGCTGCTCTGGTTCTTCGGCAAGGTGCTGATTCTGCTCTTCGGCTTCATCTGGCTGCGGGCCACGCTGCCCCGGATGCGCTACGACCAGTTCATGCGCTTCGGCTGGAAGGTGCTGATCCCGGTCAACCTGGTCTGGATCCTCTGCCTGGCCTTCATCAAGGTCGCCCGCAGCGGCGCGATCTCCGACACCACTCGCTGGGTCATCACGGGTGCGGCGGCGGTGCTGATCCTGGCCGTCGCCTGGGGCTGGCCGACACCGAAGAAGCCGAAACAGCTCTCGATCGAGGAGGAGCTGCATCAGCGGCCGCCGGGCAGTTTCCCGGTCCCGCCGATGGACCTGCAGGTCCCGCCGAGCCCTCGAGCCCGCCGAGCCGTGGCCGAACGTGCCCCGGCCGCAGTCGGCGCCGAGCCCGATTCGAAGGAGGTGTGACGTGGGTACGTTCACCGGTTCCTTCAAAGGGTTCGGCGTGACCTTCGCGCACATGTTCCGCAAAGTGATCACCACCGACTACCCGTTCTCCCCGCCGAAGCCGGCACCGCGCTACCACGGGCGGCACATTCTCAACCGGCACCCGGACGGCCTGGAGAAGTGCATCGGCTGCGAGCTGTGTGCCTGGGCCTGCCCGGCCGACGCGATCTATGTCGAGGGCGGCGACAACACCGACGACCAGCGGTTCTCGCCGGGCGAGCGGTACGCGAAGATCTACCAGATCAACTACGCCCGGTGCATCTTCTGTGGACTCTGCATCGAGGCCTGCCCGACTCGGTCGCTGACCATGAGCAACGAGTTCGAGCTGGCCCGGGACAACCGGCAGGACCTGATCTTTACGAAGAAGGAACTGCTGGCCCCGCTGCTGGAGGGCATGGAGCAGCCGCCGCACCCGATGCGCCTGGGCGAGACCGACAAGGACTACTACATCGGGGCGCTGACCAACCCGGGTACGTCGGCCGGGGCCGAGCGGGCGCCGGTCTACCGGGAGGGCGAGCAATGACCGCCGTCTCCACCGGGGAGCAGATCGCGTTCTGGATCCTCGGCTCGCTCGCGGTGATCGGCGCGCTCGGCATGGTGCTGGCCCGTAACGCGGTGCACTCCGCGTTGTGGCTGGTCGTCACGATGCTGAACCTCGGGTTCTTCTACGTGATCAACTCGGCGCCGTTCCTCGGTTTCGTGCAGATCATCGTCTACACCGGCGCGATCATGATGCTGTTCCTGTTCGTGCTGATGCTGGTCGGCCGGGACGCGTCGGACTCGTTGATCGAGACCCTGCGCGGTCAGCGGATCGCCGCGATCGCGCTGGGTGTCGCCTTCGCCGCGCTGATCGGCACCGGTCTGGCCCGTGCCCTCGGCTCCACCCCCACGATGGGCCTGGATGCCGCCAACGCGAACGGCAACGTCCAGGGCCTGGCCTCGCTGCTCTTCACCAAGTACGTCTTCGCCTTCGAGGTGACCTCGGCTCTGCTGATCACCGCGGCGGTCGGCGCCATGATCCTGGCGCACGTCGAGAAGACGAAGGAGGAGACGCGGGATCAGGTGACCCGGATGAAGGACCGGTTCCGTCCCGGCAACTACCCGGGTGCCAAGCCCGGACCCGGCGTCTACGCGAACACCATGTCGGTGGCCGCGCCGGCCCGGCTGCCGGACGGTAACGGAGCCGAGCGGAGCATCTCGCCGATCCTCCCGATCCGGGAGCTGACCCCGGACGAGGTCGCGCCTAAGGGGACCGAGAAGTGACTCCTGACTATTACCTCGTCCTGGCGGCGATCCTGTTCACCATCGGCGCCTCCGGCGTACTGGTCCGGCGCAACGCGATCGTCCTGTTCATGTGCATCGAGCTGATGCTGAACGCGGCGAACCTGGCGCTTGTCACCTTCAGCCGGATCAACGGCGGCCTGGACGGCCAGATCATCTCGTTCTTCGTGATGGTCGTCGCGGCGGCCGAGGTCGTGGTCGGCCTCGCCATCATCATGTCGATCTTCCGGACGCGACGTTCGGCGAGTGTCGACGACGCCAACCTCCTCAAGTACTGAAAGGGGCCTTCGCATGGAACAGACTGTGGAGTTCGCCCCCGCGGCGGGAGTGTTGAGCAACATCTGGTTGCTCGTGGCGATCCCGCTGGCCAGCGCGGCGATCCTGCTGCTGCTCGGCAAGCGGGCGGACAAGTGGGGACACTGGCTGGGCGTCGCCTCGGTCGCGGCCTCGTTCGTACTCGGGCTGATCTTCTTCTTGAGTCTCGCCGGTCTGGAGGACGGCAGGCGTTCGGCGGAGCTGAGCCTCTGGGACTTCATCGTGGTCGGCGACCTGAAGGTCGACTTCGGGCTGCTCTTCGACCCGCTGGCCGGCGTCTTCGTGCTGCTGATCACCGGTGTCGGCTCGCTGATCCACCTGTACGCGGTCGGGTACATGGAGCACGACCCCGGCCGCCGGCGGTTCTTCGCCTACTTCAACCTCTTCGTCTCGGCGATGTTGCTGCTGGTCCTGGGCAACAACTACGTGATGCTGTACTTCGGCTGGGAAGGCGTCGGCCTGGCGTCCTACCTGCTGATCTCGTTCTGGTACACCAAGCCGTCGGCGGCCACCGCGGGCAAGAAGGCCTTCCTGATGAACCGGGTCGGCGACGCCGGCCTGGCCATCGGCATCTTCCTGATGTTCACCGAGCTGGGCAGCACGCAGTACGCGGACGTCTTCAACGGCGTCGACTCGCTCGCCGCCGGAACGGTCCTGGTCATGGGGATTCTGCTGCTGCTCGGCGCGTGCGGAAAGTCCGGCCAGTTCCCGTTGCAGGCCTGGCTTCCGGACGCGATGGAGGGCCCGACCCCGGTCTCCGCGCTCATCCACGCGGCGACCATGGTCACCGCCGGTGTCTACCTGATCGCCCGGTCCAACCCGATCTTCTCGGCGAACACCACGCTGCAGCTGATCGTGGTGAGCATCGGCGCGCTGACCCTGCTGATCGGCTGTGTCATCGGTTCGGCCAAGGACGACATCAAGCGTGTCCTGGCCTGGTCGACGGTCTCCCAGATCGGTTACATGTTCCTCGGTGTCGGGCTCGGCGGCGGGGCGTACGCGCTGGCCATCGTGCACCTGCTGGCACACGGCTTCTTCAAGGCCAACATGTTCCTCGGGGCCGGTTCGGTCATGCACGGGATGCACGACCAGGTCGACATCCGGCGATTCGGTGGCCTGTCCAAGCACATGAAGATCACCTGGCTGACCTTCGGGACCGGCTGGCTGGCGATCATCGGCATCCCGCCGCTCTCCGGGTACTTCTCCAAGGAGCCGATCATCGCGGCCGCCTTCGAGCGGGAAGTGGTCTGGGAAGCCTGGGTCTTCGGGATGGCGGCGCTGATCGGTGCCGGACTGACCGCGTTCTACATGACCCGGCTCTTTGTGCTGACCTTCCACGGCCCGGCCCGCTGGACCGAGGACAACCAGCACCCGCACGAATCCCCGGCGATCATGACGATTCCGCTGATCCTGCTGGCGGTCGGCTCGGTCGGCGCCGGTTTCCTTCTCAGCACCAGCGTGCCGGACTGGCTGACCCCGGTCCTCGGCGCGTCGGAAGGCGAAGCACACGGCGTGCTGTCGCACACCGTCATCACCATCCTGTCGCTGGTGGTCACGGTGCTGGGTGCGGGTCTGGCCTGGGCGATCTTCCGTAAGGGCACGGCTCTCGAACCGCAGCCGGCCGGTGTGCTGGTCACGGCGGCCCGGCGCAACCTCTACACCGACGCGATCAACGAGGCGGTGTTCGAGCGGCCCGGCATCTACCTCACCCGGGCACTCGTCTTCCTCGACAACCGGGGGATCGACGGCCTGGTCAACGGGATCGCGGCCGGAGTCGGCGGCGGTTCCGGCAGGTTGCGGCGGCTCCAGACCGGCTTCGTCCGCTCGTACGCCATGTCCATCCTCACCGGCGCCATGCTCGTGGTCGGCGCCTTCCTCGCGATCCAACTGGGGTGGTTGGCGTGAAAGATTTTCCCTTCCTCTCCGTACTGACGCTTCTACCGCTGGCCGGCGCGCTGGTGGTGGCCTTCATTCCGCGTACGAAGGCAGAACTGGCCAAGCTCGTCGCGCTCGGCTGGTCGATCCTCGTGCTGGTGCTGAGCATCTTCATGTGGATCGCCTACAGCGTCGGTGGCGACCGATTCCAGTTCCGCGAGTCGTACGCCTGGATTCCCGCGTGGGGCGCCAACTTCACGTTCGCGGCCGACGGCATCGCCCTCGTCATGCTGATGCTGATCGCGATCCTGTTCCCGATCGTGATCCTGGCGTCCTGGCACGACGTCGACCAGAGCACCCGGTCGGCACCGGCCTACTTCGCGCTGCTGCTGGCCTTCGAGTTCACCATGATCGGGGTGTTCGCCGCGGCGGACGTGTTCCTGTTCTACGTGTTCTTCGAGATCATGCTGATCCCGATGTACTTCATCATCGGCTCGTTCGGCACCGGCCAGAAGCAGTACGCCGCCGTCAAGTTCTTCCTGTACAGCCTGGTCGGCGGCCTCTTCATGCTGGCCTCGGTGGTCGGGCTGTGGGTGGTCGGCGGGAAGACCTTCGACTTCACCGCACTCGCCGCGATCGCCGGTGACCTGGACACCGACACCGCACGGTGGCTGTTCCTCGGCTTCTTCGTGGCGTTCGCGATCAAGGCACCGTTCTTCCCGTTCCACACCTGGCTGCCGGACTCCGGTGGCGCCGCCCCCGCCGGAGCCGCCGCACTGCTGGTCGGCGTGATGGACAAGGTCGGCACGTTCGGGATCCTGCGCTACTGCCTCTCGCTGTTCCCGGAGGCATCGCGCTGGTTCGCCCCGGCGGCGATGGCCTTGGCGGTGATCGGCATCATCTACGCGGCACTGCTCGCGGTCGGCCAGAACGACCTCAAGCGCCTCGTCTCGTACACGTCGATCGCGCACTTCGGCTTCATCGGCATCGGCATCTTCGCCTTCACCACCCAGGCCGGCACCGGCGCCGTGCTCTACATGGTCAACCACGGCCTGGCCACCGGCCTGCTCTTCATCGTGGTCGGCATGTTCGTGGCCCGGCGTGGATCGTCGCTGGTCAGTGACTTCGGCGGGGCCGGCAAGCTGGTACCCGTACTCGCCGGGGTGTTGTTCTTCGCCGGTCTGGCGTCGCTGGCGCTGCCCGGCACGGCACCGTTCGTCAGCGAGTTCCTGGTGCTGATCGGCACGTTCAGCACCAACAAGGGTTACGCCGTGGTGGCCACCCTCGGCATCGTGCTGGCCGCCGCCTACGTGCTGTGGATGATCCAGCGGACCACCCAGGGCACGCTCAACCCGGCACTGACCGAGGTGCCGGCGATGTCGAAGGACATCACCCTGCGGGAGAAGGCGGTCGTCGCCCCGCTGATCGCTCTCCTGCTGGTGCTCGGCTTCTACCCGAAGCCGGTCACCGACGTGATCAACCCGGCGGTGCAGGCGACCATGCAGGACGTCGGCGTGACAGACCCGGCCCCCAACGTGGAGGCCGGCGGAAAGGTGGGCGGCTGACATGGAACCGTTGAAACTGCCTCCCATCGAGTACGGGGCACTGCTCCCGATGCTGATCCTCTTCGGCGCCGCGTGTGCCGGGATCCTCGTCGAGATCGTGGTGCCACGCCGGGCCCGTAACGCGGTCCAACTCATCCTGTCGCTGCTCGCCGTGGTGGCCTCGCTGACCGCGGTGATCGTGGCCCGGGGCACCCGGACGATCACCATCGGCGGTGCGGTCGCCGTGGACGGGCCGACACTGTTCCTGCAGGGCGCGATCCTCGTACTCGGCGGGGTCTCGCTGCTGCTGATCGGGGAGCGCACGATCGAGAAGGGCGGCGCGTTCGTCGCCCAGGCCGCGGTCACCATCGGCTCGCAGAAGGACGCCCGGCAGACCGGCAGTCCCGGCGCGACCGAGGTCTACCCGCTGAGCACCTTCGCGCTCGGCGGCATGCTCCTGTTCGTCGCGGCCAACGACCTGCTCACCATGTTCGTGGCGCTGGAGGTCTTCTCGCTGCCGCTCTACCTGCTGTGCGCGCTCGCCCGGCGGCGTCGCCTGCTCAGCCAGGAGGCAGCACTCAAGTACTTCCTGCTCGGCTCGTACGCCTCGGCGTTCTTCCTGTTCGGGGTGGCCTTCATCTACGGCTTCTCCGGCGGGATCCAGCTCAGCGTGGTGCACCAGGCGGTGGCCGACCCGCAGCGCAGCGAGGTGCTGCTCTACGTGGGCCTGGCCATGCTCTCGATCGGCCTGCTCTTCAAGGCGGCGCTGGCACCGTTCCACGTGTGGACGCCGGACGTCTACCAGGGCGCGCCGACGCCGATCACCGCGTTCATGGCGGCCTGCACCAAGGTCGCCGCGTTCGGGGCGCTGCTGCGGATCCTCTACGTGGCGTTCGAAGGGGTGCGCTGGAACTTCCAGCCGGTCCTCGGGACGATCGCGGTGCTCACCATGTTCATCGGCGCGATCCTGGCGGTCACCCAGACCGACCTGAAGCGGCTGCTGGCCTACTCGTCGATCGCGAACGCCGGATACCTGATGGTCGGTGTGCTCGCGCTCAACGAGGCGGGCCTGAGCGGCACGATGTTCTACCTGGTGGCGTACGGGTTCTCGGTGCTCGCCGCGTTCGCGATCATCAGCCTGGTGCGGGACTCCGACGGCGAGGCCACCCACCTGTCCCGGTGGGCCGGCATCGGGCGGAAGAGCCCACTGCTGGCCGGTGTCTTCACGTTCATCCTGCTGGCCTTCGCCGGTATCCCGCTGACCAGCGGTTTCACCAGCAAGTTCGCGGTCTTCGGGGCGGCCGTCGAAGGCGGTCAGACGTGGCTGGTCATCTTCGGCGTGGTCAGCAGCATGCTGTTGGCCTTCCCGTACCTGCGGGTGGTCGTGCTGATGTGGCTGTCCGAGCCGGGCGAGACGACGCCGACCGTCTCCATTCCGGGTTTCCTCACCTCGGCGGTGCTCGCGCTGGGTGTGCTCGTGACCGTGGCGCTGGGTGTCGTCCCGGCTCCGCTGATCGACCTGACCCGGGAAGCGGCACAGTTCGTCAGGTAGCGCTCTTTCCGTAAACGATCATTGGCGGGAGTCCTTCGGGGCTCCCGTCAATCCGTTGTCCATCGGCTGTCGATCACGCTCTTCTAACTTGCCCGCGTGTCTGACTCGACCCTGCTGCCGACCTCCCTCGCCGAGACTCTTCAGGCCTACCGGACCTGTGAACTCGCCACCCTGAGCAAGAGCGGATCGCCGGTCGCCTGGCCGACTTCCGGGCTGGTCCTGGACGACGGCACGATCCTGCTGACCACCTCGCTGGGGTTCCCGCAGAAGGCGGTCAACATCCGGCGGGACGAGCGGGTGGCACTGCTGTTCTCCGACCCCACGGCGAGCGGTCTGAAGCATCCGACCCAGGTTCTGGTACGGGGGGAAGCACGCTGCCCCGGTGAGGTCCACGTGACGCCGGCCGGTGACCTCGAACCGTTCTGGGCGATGCTGTTCGAACGCCAGCCCGCCTCGCAGTCCTACCTGGACTGGCCGGCGACACTACTGACCGATTTCTATTACATGCGCCTGAAGATCGTCGTCACGCCCACCGAGGTCGTCGAACGGCCGTTGCCGGACTTGTCGTCGACCGGTCTCGCCGACAGCGCACTGATCGGCGCCGAGGTGCTGGCCGAGTTCGCGTCGGTGGTGCTGACCGCGGTGGACAAGGCCGGTGCCCCGGTGCTGCTGCGGACCACGGTCGAGGCGGAGACGGGCGGGTACCGGATCGCGGTTCCGGAGGATCTGCCGCTCGCCGCCGGGCCGGCCGGGCTGCTCGTGCACCGGCACGACGAACAGCTCTGGAATCTCTACAACGCGAGCGTGCGCGGCGAACTGGTGGCCGACGGTGCCGGCTGGCTGCTGAAGCCGGAGCGTCTCGTGGAACCCGGCGGGCGGCACCGGGGCGGGGTGCTCGACCAGCTCCGGATCGTGCGGGAGACCCGGCGGGCCACCAAGCGGTATCTGGACCAGCGGGGGCTCGCCCGGCCGGTCGTGCCCTGGGCCGACTACCGGGCGATCCGGGCCCGGGTCCGGGCGTGACCGTTTTCCCCAGCCACCGCATTCGGCCCGCAGGTGGTCCGGATACCCGGTGTGACGCTCACGTCCGGCTGTGGTCACGGGCGCCTTTGTGGTCCGTACCGGCGCTGTCGGATTTTTGATCTTGTCGCGTGCCACCCTGGGACAGAAACCGTCAGATGGGTATGGCAAGGTGAAAGCGTGGTGAGCACCGGTGATTCGAGCCCGCGCGAACTAGCGCTGTCATCCTTGGGCCTCGACGTCGATCCTGCGATGGACGAGTCGGTGTCCGCGACGCTGGCCGCTGTGGAGATCGCGTTGCGCGGCCATGTGTCCAGCGCTGATCCGCTGGTGGCGGAGGCCGCGCGGCATCTCGCCGAGGCCGGGGGCAAGCGGTTCCGGCCGTTGCTCGTCGCGCTCGGCGCCCAGTTCGGTGACCCGTCGGCGCCACAGGTCGTCGCCGCAGCGAACGTGGTCGAGCTGACCCACCTGGCCACGCTCTACCACGACGACGTGATGGACGAGGCCGCCGTGCGGCGCGGTGCGGCGAGCGCCAACGCGCGCTGGGGCAACTCGGTCGCCATCCTGGTCGGTGACTACCTGTTCGCCCAGGCCGCCGACCTGGCCGCCACGCTCGGCACCGAGGCCGTGCACCTGCAGGCGCAGACCTTCGCGCGGCTGGTGCACGGGCAGATCGCCGAGACGGTTGGCCCGCGTGGCAGTGACCCGATCGAGCACCATCTGCACGTCATCACCGAGAAGACGGCCTCCCTGATCGCCACCGCGGCCCGGTTCGGCGGGCTCTTCTCCGGCGCCCGGCCGGAGTTCGTCGAGGCCCTCGCGGGTTACGGCGAGACCATCGGCATCGCCTTCCAGCTCTCCGACGACCTGCTCGACATCGCCAGTGAGTCGGTCCAGTCCGGCAAGACGCCCGGCACCGACCTGCGGGAGGGCGTGCCCACGCTGCCGATGCTCTACGCGCTGGCCGACGACGACGCGGAGCCGTCCGCGGTCCGGCTCCGGGAGTTGCTGGCGTCCGGGCCGCTCACCGACGACACGCTTCATGCCGAGGCGCTGACCCTGCTGCGCGAGTCGGCGGCGATGAAACGGGCCCGGGAGACCGTCCGCGGTTATGCGGAGGCGGCCCGGTCGAGCCTGGCCCCGCTGCCCGCCGGTGAGGCGAAACGGACCATGGAGGCGCTCTGCGACTTCATCGCCGACCGGACCGGCTGATCAGCCTGCTCCCCAGCACCATCAGGCCGGCCGCGCCGATCATCGCGGCCGCCGCGCTGAACCACATCGCGGGGTAACCGGCCCCGTGCGCGATCGCACCCAGGGCGATCGGGCCGACACAACCGCCGGCGTAGACACCGGTCTGGGTGATCGAGGTGGCCGCGGCCGGTGCCTGCGGGTGCAGTCGCACCACGGCGAAGGTCATCAGGCCGGGCCAGGCCCAGCCGAACCCGAAGCCCAGGACGACACCGGCCAGCAACGCCGGGGTCCCCGGGACCGCCAGCAGGGCCAGTCCGGCCGCTCCGGTGCCCAACAGGGCCGCGATGACGCCGATCTGGTGGTCCGGGTGGCGGTCGGCCTGCCAGCCGCCGACGATTCGGGCCAGGGCGCAGATCGCGCCGCCCAGGGTGAGCGCCAGGCCGGCCGGGCCGGGCGCGATGCCGCGCTCCACCGCGGACGAGACGACAAACGTGCCCAGCGCGTTGGCCGAAGCGGCGGCCAGCGTCGCGGCGACACCGATGACCACCAACGGGCCGGTGCTCCGGCCGGACCGCGTGTTTTTGGGTAACCTCTTGCCGTCTCCGGGCACCAGCAGGACCGCGGCTCCGGCCAGCAGCCCGGCCAGGACGAACGCCCAGCGCCAGCCCACGGTCAGGGCGAGCACCGGCACCGCCGCGCCGGCCAGCAGGGTGCAGACCGGAATGGCGGCCTGCTTGATCCCGAAGGTCAGGCCCTGCCGGTTCTTCGGGGTATATCGGGAAAGACTGGTGTTGCTGGCCAGTTGTCCCATCGCGTTGGCGGCCGCGCCGAGGGCCAGAATCGCGGTCAGTGTCCACAGTGACCGGGCCGCGAATGCGATACCGATCAGTGACGCTCCGGCCAGTCCGATCGCTATCCGGGCGATTTTGGCGGAACCATATCGTTCCACCAGATTACCGGCGGGGATCGAGGCCAGCGCGCTCACTCCGAAGTAGGCGGAGACCGCCAGTCCCAACCCGGCGGGGGAGAAATTCAGCTCGTCGCCGACCTGAACCGCGAGCCCGCCGACCAGGAAGACGGGTATCGAAACAGCGATCGTCGTGGTAAGTGCGCCGCTCGTCGCCCGGACCGCGTTTGCGCTGGTGGAGCCGGTCTCAACAGGGTCTTTCGCGAGCTCGTGCATTGGAGGCAGACTAGGCGATTCAACCCCGGTCCTGATGCGGACAGTTCCATTGATCACACGCGCTGTGTAAATCGACCGTGATCCACATGCGTTTGGCATTCCGTCGACGGACGATTCTTCATATGGTGTAAGTCCCTGTGCCTCGGAGGTAGCTGTGCGTGACCCCCTAGCGGAGCCGTCAGATCTCATCCGGAGCGTTTCGCGTGCCCTGCGCGTGCTGGAATCGGTGGGCCGGGCGCCACGCGGGCTCACCGTGAAACAGATCGCTCGACGGTGCGAACTGACCGTCGCGACGACGTACCACCTGGTTCGGACCTTGGCGTACGAGGGCTACGTCATCCGGCGTGAGGACGGTACGTACATCGTCGGGCTGGAGATCGCCGATCGGTACCGTGAGCTGGTCTCCGCCTTCCGCGGCCCGCCCGCTGTCGGTGAGGCGCTGCGCCGGGCCGCCGTCGACAGTGGATACAGCCACTACCTGGGCCGATTCGTCGGCGGGCGGATAGCCGTCACCGCCTCCGCCGAAGGCGCGCGGTCGCCGTTCATGGACGACGTCGCCCCCGGTTTCGACGAAGGCGGGCACGCCACCGCGCTCGGCAAGGCGCTCCTGGCCACCCTCACCCCTGACCAGCGGTCGCGCTACCTGCGTGACTACGGGATGCGGGCCTTCACCCCGGCCACCCTCACCACGCCCGAGGCGCTCGAAGCCGACCTGGCCGCTGGTGAACGGCGTGGCATGCAGATCGAGATGGGTCAGTTCCGGCAGGGCCTCGCCTCCGCCTCCGTCGTCGTCGTCGCCGACCGCGACATGGAACGACGCCTCGTCCTGGCCTGCTCGATGCCGGCTGCCGAGATGCTGACCTCGGCCCGGGTGGTCCGCGCCAAACTCACCGCGGCCGCCCGGAACGTGGCCGAAGCCCTGTCCGGCGGCGAGTCCGCAACCGCCTGAAAGGGTGGTTGCTCTCCGGATTCGGGCCGCCACGGCTTGAGGTGGAGTTCTAAGGCTCCGTTGAACCTTCGCGGCTCAAGCCGCGTACCTCCAACCGGGAAGGGCAGACCCAGTAGGAGGCGGTACGGATGCGATGCGAGGACGGGCACGACGACGCCGCCTATGTCCTCGGCGCGTTGTCGCCGATCGAGCGGGCCGCATACGAGAACCACCTGGCGACATGTTCGTTCTGCCGGGAGGCCGTAGCCGATCTGGCACAGGTGCCGGACATGCTGGACCGGCTCGACGCGGACGAGTTCGAACGGCTGCTCGACCCGGATCTGTTCTCTTCCCATCGGCCGTCGCCCCGGCCGCCGTCTCGGCCGGCCGTCAAGAAGTCCCGGGTGCTGCGGACCCGGATCGCCAGCACCGCGGTCGCGGCTGTTCTGGTGCTCGGCATCGGCGGTGGGGTCACCGCATGGGCGATGAACCGGGACAACCCGGCCGGGCCACCGCTCGGTCCGGCGATCGCGATGACGGCTGTCGAGAACGGCTCACCGATCGCGGCCACCGTCCGGATCACCAGCACCCCCGGCGGCAGCCGGGTCGAGATGCACTGCGAATACAGCAGCACCGGCAAGCCCTACACGTTCCGGCTCATCGCGTACGGGCCGGACGAGCAGCGGGAACAACTCGGCTCGTGGCTGGCACAACCCGGCGCGGACTTCCTGATGCCGGCGGCCACCCACTTCGCGCAGGGCAGCCTGGCACGGCTCGAACTGGTCCGTTACGACGGCAAGGTCATGCTCGTCTACGAACCCCCGCGGTGACCCGGCCCGATCAGACCGGTTGGCTGCGGTTGCGCCTGCCTCAGTGAACGGGCAGGGCGGCGGCTGCCGCACGGTTCCGCGCCGCGGTCCGGGCGCTGCGGATACCGTCCACGGTGAAGATGATCAGTGCGATCCAGACCAGCCCGAAACCGGCGAGCCGGGCCAGCGGCATCGGCTCGTGATAGAGCAGCACACCGACCGCGAGCTGCAGGATCGGGGCGATGTACTGCAGGATGCCCAACCCGACCAGCGGCACCCGGTTGGCGGCGCCGGCGAACAACAGCAGCGGCACCGCGGTCGCCACCCCCGAGAAGATCATCAACAGCGTATGTGTGACCGAGACCTGCCCGAACTTCGCGCCGCCGTCGGTTCCACCGGCGACGTTGAGCCACGTCAGGAAGGCCAGCGCGGGCAGCGCGAGCACCGCCGACTCGACGAACAGGCCCTCCGCGGGCGGCAGTGACATCCGCTTCTTGATCAGGCTGTAGCAGCCGAACGACGCGGCCAGGGTCAAGGCGACGTACGGCAGGTGCCCGTAGTCGAGCGCCAGGATCGCCACAGCCAGCCCGCCGACCCCGATCGCCACCCACTGCAGTGCCCGGAGCCGCTCCCGCAGCACCGTCACACCCAGCAGGACGACGACCAGCGGCGTGATGAAGTAGCCGAGAGCCGTCTCCACCACCCGCGACGAGTTGACCGCGTAGATGTACGTGCCCCAGTTGATCCCGATCAACACGGCGGCCAGGGAGATCCCGCCGAGCAGCCGCGGAGTACGCAGCAGCCGCCCGAGGAAACGCCAGTTGCGCATCGCACCGAGCACCAGGGCGATGAAGACGACCGACCAGAGCACCCGGTGCGCCAGGATCTCCAGTGGCGGCGACGGGCGGAGCATTTTGAAGTAGATCGGGAAGAAGCCCCACATCGTGTAGGCCACCAGGCCGTACACGTATCCACGCCGCTCGTCGCTCATCCCCCCACGGTAAGGGCGGGGGGATTCTGCGGTCCTTGCATATGAACCAGGTCACGAGGCCGATTCGCAGGCTGTGGCCCACGTCGCGCTCTGGCGTCGTGGCCTTGTTGTCGGGCCCTGGTGTCGTGGCCTGGTTAGTCGTCGCCGTCCGGGACCAGCATGTTCAGCACCCAGCTCACGACGCCGACGAGCAGCGCGCCGAGAACGGCCGGCAGAACGCCGTCCACGTGGAAGCCCAGATCGAACTGCGAGGCGATCCAGCTGGTCAGGAGTAGAAGCAGACCATTGACCAGAATCGCGACCAGGCCGAGCGTCAGAACGTACAGACCGCAGCCGATCGTCTTGATGATCGGCCGTAGGACCGCGTTGACGAGACCGAAGATCACCGCGACGGCGAGCAGCGTGCCCACCTTGGCGGTAGTGCTGTCGGTGTTCAACTCGATGCCGTCGATCACGAGTGTCGCGATCCACAGCGAAACGGCGGTGATCACCAGCCGGATGAGGATGCCCATGGCACGCGATCGTGCCATGGGCTGTCCACCTGTGGAAACGACACCCCGCGATCCCTCGGAGATCTATGCCGGAGTTAAGAAATCAGGGTGCTGACTGACCGCGCAACGGCTCCCCGATCAAGCTCTGCTCGATCGGGGTCTGGGACCACACCGCCCAGCGGACCGCCCGCCGGTTGATCACCGCGAGCATGTCGGGACGCATCCGGGGGAAGTACTTCGCGGTGTCGCCGAGCCCGAGCGTGTTGCCGAGCAGGGTCGCCTCGGCCGGCCGGAGTTGCTGAAGCACCACCAGGTCGGCCTCAGTGGCATGGGGCACGTCGGAGGCCCCGAAGTCGTCCCGCACGATCAGGGTGGTCCGCCAGCCGGCCTCCCGGTCCGGCTCCGGCCCGGACGGTGCCGTGCCGGTGTCCAGAATCGTCAGCGCGGGGCGCCGCACCGAACCGGCCGGGGCCTCGAACGGCCGCCCGGCCGGCATCACCGTGATCGAGTCGCCGGGGACGGCCGCGCCACGCACGAACGGCTCCCACGCCTGCGGCCGAGTCGTCCGGACAAGCACCCGGGCGCCCACCGCCATCGCCCGGAACGCCAGCATGTGCGCTCCCGGCAGCCCGCCCACCAGCAGTGCGCGGGTCGGCTCCGGCCGGAACAGGCGAATCAGGACCGGCCCGCCGCTCTGGTTGCGGCCGAGCATCATGCCGGCCGGACTGATCGGCACCTCGGGAACACCGAACACCGGGCCGTCCACCGCCGCGCCACCGAGCGGCAGCGTCGCGGTCAGGCCGGGCAGGTGCGCCCCATCCCACCGGCGAAGCCGCACATGCTCGGCGGCGAGCAGCGACCGCAGCGCCCGGGACGCCGCTTCCAACTCGGTGACGTCGGGCGCGGCCAGCCGGACGAAGAGTGCCGTCGGCGTCAGGGACACCGTGGTGGCGGCGGCCGGCAGATGCAGGATGCGGGTGACCAGGTTGCCGGACAGATCCGCCCCGGACGCCGGCTGACACCGGAACGTCGCCTGGACCAGACCGCCGAGGCTCAGGTTGTTCCAGCTCTCCCGGCCACCGGTGGAATCGCCGCCCTCGATGTTCGCCAGGTCCGCCATGGCCCGCTGGGCGGCGACGTCACCCAGCGGACGGGCCTGGGAGGTGCCGAGACGGCGGGTCAGCCTGCGGGTCAACCCGCCGAGACTGCGGTGCAGCTCGTCCTCCGACCAGCCGCCGGCCCGGGAGACCCGCAGTGCGAGCACCGCCCGCAGATGGCCGAGCGAACTGCCCTCGGCGAGAGTGCGATAGGAGCCCTGCGCCCGGTCGGTGCCCGCCCGGCTGGACAGCGCGGAGACGGCACTCAGCACGAGCTGGACCCGGATCTGGGGCTGATCGTCACCGGACGGGGACTGGTCTCGCCCGGTGGCGTGCAGCAGCGTCGAGAAGGAGGGGATGGGTGACGCCTCGTCAGCCGGATCACCCAGCTCGACCAGGACGGTGAGGCCCGAATCGTCGGCGAACACGGCAGCCGGCCCAGTGGGCAGGTCCAGAGTCGTCATCCGGACCCGGGGCGCCGCATAGGCCATCAGCGCACCGGGGCTGTCGACCGGGGCGGCCCGCCGGCGGCCGCCGAACCGGGCCGCGACGCCGAGCCACTGGAAGGCCCACCGGCCCCGCAACCGCAGCCAGGTCAGGGCCAGCACACCGGCCGCGACGGCGACGGCCGGAACCATGGCGATCCCGCCCAGCACCAGCCCGGTCAGCACCAGAACCACCGCGACCTGGGTCGCGACGATCTGCTCCGGCCGGACACCGAGCATCCGGCCCCCAAGGCGTGGCCGGATCAGGCTTTCGGTCATGGGAACCGCGACTTCGGTGCTCACGAGGCCCCACCCTTTCGGTTGCCGGACGGTCATGCACGGTGACGCGCGGCCCATCGTAGGGCAGCGAGCCGTTTGATCTGGGGCCGTCCACAGCCCTGAGCAGGAATGCGGGGTTATCCACAGGTTGCGGCCCGGGGGCTGACGCGGGTCGCTTCGGGCGGCTAACGTCGGCGCCGATGTCGATCGCGGGCGGCGAGCCTGGTCGCGACCGGCTAGCCTAGTGGCCCGCGTCGATGTGGCGCTGGTCCACAGCGGATTGTTCTACGAGAGGGGTGACGTCCGATGGCAGAGACCAGAGCCAGTGCCGATTCGATGGCGAGCGCTGCCGCGAAGTTCGATGAGGTCAACAACGACCTGCAGAAGATGCTGTCCGACCTGATGAACGAGCTGTCGGTGCTCAGCGGCTCGTGGAAGGGCCTCGGCGCTTCCGCGTTCGAGCAGGTCAAGCAGGAATATGCGGCTGACCTCCGGAGCCTCAACAACGCGCTCTCCGAGACCGCGGAGGCGATTCGCACCTCCGGCACCAGCTACACCGCCTCCGACAGTGAGGCCGCTTCCCGCGTCGCCAAGACCGGCGGCACGTTCTCCCTTCCGCTCTGATCTAACGGAGGAAACCCATGAGTGACGGCATGCTGCTTGTCAACTTCGGCGCGCTCCAGCAGGCGAGCGCCGACATCCAGAAGGCGCTGGGCACGCTGCGCGCCAAGCTCGACGAGGCCGAGTCCGTCGGCGGCGCACTGTCCCAGGAGTGGGACGGTGCCGCGAAGGAGGCTTACGCGGAGCGTCAGCAGCGCTGGCGGAACGCCTCCGAGGACCTGTCCAACATCCTGCGGCAGATCCAGGGCGCGGTCACCGACTCGGCGAGCGATTACGGCGACACCGAGCGGGCGGCGACCCAGCGCTTCCAGTGAGGCGCTGTCGGTGAGTCGAGGCACGGGTCGCCCGTTCGCGTAGTGGCCAGGCCGGCTCCCGCGGTTACCATCGGTTGTTGGATGATCGCCTCAGGCGATCGAGGGGTGTTCGCGGGGGCTGGGCGAGGTCATGCTGAACGTGCCAAAAGTACGTTCCGATTGTCAGCATGCCGCCGCCCATTGTGATTGCGGCCTGACCTTGTAGGTTATACGCGTTGAGTTGGCTCGTTGACACGCGTGGGGAGAGGTGGACGTGTCCGAGTGGGAACCGGCTACGGACGCCGAAGTCGCGATGCGCGACGCGTTGCGCACCGACGACCAGGAGTCTTACTTCCGCATTCTCGCCGGTGTCGACCTACTGTTACCGGTCTCCGCTGACGTTCTGGCCGGCCTTGCGCCGATGGGCTGGGGCACGTGGAGCACGGGTGGTCGCACCCACGTGCTGGCGTTCACGTCGAACGCCGCATTGAGGTCCTGTCTGGCGGATTACACGGGGTCGGCTCGGCGAGTGCCGTACGCCGAACTCGCCAACACCTGGCCGAATCTCGAGTGGTGGCTGGCGGTCAACCCCGGCCTGCCCATCGAGGGATACCTTCCGGCCTGGTTCGTCGCTCAGCTCGCCCGAGGCGATCTGCGGCTGCCCACCCGTGGGCCCGGACGCGAGGCGAACAACGGCGCCTCGAAGATCCAGGAACTGGGTGCGGCCGCCCTGGCGGCGAGCCGGTCCGGTGGTGAGAGCGCGGTCGGTGGCCCGACCTATGACTCGGAGCCGGGCGCTGCAGTCGCGCCTCCCGCCCCAGCCGCACCGGTTGCCGTGCCAGCGGTGGCTCCGGCAGTGGCCCCGATTCCGCCGGTGGGCACGCCCGTCCCATCGATGGGTGCGTCTGCCCCGTTGATGGGCACGCCTGGTCCTTCGCCTATGGGTGCGCCTGCTTCTTCTTCCATGGGTAGCGCCGCGGGTGGGTTCGGTCCGCCGCAGCCTGCCGCCCAGCCGCCGATCGGGCCTGGTGGCCTGCCGGTTCGCACTCCGAGTGGGACCAGCGCCAGCGGTCTGCCGACCCGGAGCCCCGCTGCTCCGGCAGCGCCCGCCGCCTACCAGCCGCCAGCTGTTCCTGGTGCTCCGCAGAGCCCGGCCGGGCCAGGGAACGGTCAGGCGCCCGGATTCCCGGGATCGTCCCCGGCTTTCGGGTTCGCCGATTCCGGTTCCGCACCGGCCTCCGCCGCTCCGGCACCCGGTTTCCCCTCTTCCGGGCCTGCTCCGGTTTCCGCGATCCCGGTGTCCGGGTTCGCCGGTCCTGGTCCCGGTCCTGCTTACGGTGCCGGTCCTGGTGCTGGTTACGGGCCCGGTGTCTCCGGTCCGGGACCAGCGCCGGTCTCCGCCGTTCCGATGTCCGGCAACCCGGCTGCCGTCCCGGTCTCCGGGATTCCCGGTCCCGGTTCGGGCCCGGGCTTCGGCTCACCGGTGAACGGTGCCGGTATGGCCACTCCCGGCTGGGACAAGGCCGGGATGCCGTTCCGTTCGGACGAGGACCCGCGTGGGCCGCTTCAGGACCTGAAGGCGCCCCTGCCGGTCCGGACCCCGATGGCCAACACACCGCCGGTGCCCGAGCACGTCGCGCCGTACGACCCGGCGGAAGTCCAGGTCGACCAGAACTGGGCCGGCAACCGGGCCACGCCTCCGGCCGCACCGCCCGCGCCCGCACCGCTGGCCCCGCCTGCTCCTGCTCCGCCCGCACCATCGCCGGTCAACCGTCCGGCCGGTCCGCCGCCCGCGGCACCCCCGCTCGGCGGTGCCCTGCCCCGGCGGCAGCCTGGTAACTCAAGCGGTGGCGGCTCGATGTCGAGCATGGCCGGGTTCGTCCCGTCCAGCACGAACGCCGCCAACAGCGGTGGTGGTGGCGGCCCTGCTCCGACCTCGCCGACGATCCGCCCGGCCTCTCCGGCTCCGGCCGCCGCGCCGACCTCAGGCCTCGCCGCGCCCGGCGGCTTCGCCGGATCGAACACCGGCGCTTTCAACGCACCTCCCGGTTACGGCCCCGATTCCAGCGCTTCCGGCTTCGGCCCGCCCGGTCCTGCCGGTGGCGCTCCCGGTTTCGGTCCGCAAGGTTCCGGTGGTGGAGCTCCCGGTTTCGGTCCGTCGGGTCCTGGTGGGGGCTCGCCGGGCTTCGGTCCGTCCGGTGCCGCCCCTGGCTTCAACCTGGCTGAACCCGGTGCGGCCCAGGGCTACGGCCCGTCCGGGCCTGCTGCCGGACCCGGGAATGGTGCCGGACCCGGGAACGGCCAGCAGCCGGTCAGTCCGGCCGGTGGGCCTCCTGGCGCGCTGCCGCGCCGTCAGGTCACCCCGGCGTCCGAGCGGCCCACGACGATGGCCGCTGCCGCGCAGGCGCTCGGCACCGGCCGTACCCCGACAGGTGAGATCGCCGCCCCCACCTGGACCAGGCAGGATTCGGCGACTGACCGGTTCGGCCCGTCCGGGCCCGCGCCGTCGATCGCGCCGCCGCGGCCCGAGGCCGTGGACAGCCCCGCGGCCACGACCATGACGAACCTGCTTCCGCCGGTGATTCCGGGTGCGCCCGGTGTCGACCGGTCGGCTTCCTACCCGGCTTCGGGTTACGGGGCCGCGGTTCCAGGCGGTTCGGGTCCGGCGACCCCGCAGGCGTACACCGCTCCGCCGTCCTCAGCCCCGGGGGCGTCCTACGGTCTTCCGCCGCAGGGCAGTCCGGCGTCGGCGTACGCCACGCAGTCCCAGTCCGCTTTCGCGACCCAGCTCCTGCCGGTGGCGAACGGTGGCTACACCTCGCCGGCCGTGACGAACATGGGTGTCTCCGGGTCGGCCACCGGATCACGCGGTCCGGCTGCCGAGGAGTTCGTCCCAGCGAACGAGACCGAGCGGGAGCTGCAGGACGCGGCGGACACCGGTAACACCGATGTCTTCCTGTCCACGCTGCTGCTGGCGAAGGTGCTCGTGCCGGTCGCCAGCCACTCCCGCCCTGGTAGTGCGCCCGGCGAGTCCGGTTTCGCCTTCCTGCCCGAGGAGTTCGACGGCGAGCGGTTCCTCATCGTCTTCACCAGCAAGGACCGGCTCTTCGAGCACTTCGGCGAGCCGACCCGGACGATCGAGGCCCGCTTCTACGAGCTGATCCGTAACTGGCCCGATCCGTCCTGGTCGTTCGCGGTGAACCCGGGGACTCCGGTCGGCGCGAAGTACCCGGGCGCCCAGATCATCGCGCTGGCGAACTGGGCCACCGAGGCCGGTCTCGGTGCGGATCCCGCCGAGACTCTGGTGACGGAGTTCCCGATCGCCCCGGTTCCGGCTCCGCAACCCGCCAGTGACGAGGCCCAGCAGGCCACCGTCATGCAGAAGACGATCTGCGCGGAGCAGGTCGACTACTACCTCGACCGGGGCTACGACCGGATCGCCGGTTTTGTGCACCGGGCTTCCGAGGTCGAGCACCTGCGGACGCCGGGCGAGTTGTTCGGCGCCCTCGGATTGTTCTACGAGTCGTCGCCGTTCCAGCCGGACGCGAAAGAGGCGTTCGTGCTGCGCTGGCCGGCGTACCGGCCGAGTCTCTACCGCATCCCCTACGGCGGTCAGAACGAGCAGGCCCTGCGTGCCATGGACGGCTGGGTGATCGAACGCCCGCCGTTCCGGGGCAACGGGTTCGCGCCGGGTGAGGGCCGGGACGTGGTCGCCGAGTTCAAGGTGGACAGTGTCCGCCTGCCGCACGGCGCTCAGCTCTGGCGCACCGATGTGGACGGCAACGAGCGGATGTTGGCGATCTTCGACGCGGACGGCCCGTTGTGGCGCCGGGTGGGTGAGTAGTGATGCGCGACGGTTACGTGGTCACCTGGCAGGGGCGGGAGTACGACGCCGCCCCCGACGGGGACAAGGTGCGGATCTACGACACCACTCCGGCCGACGGTTTCCAGGAGGTCAAACCCGGGCGTTACGTCCGGGTTCTGGACCCCGAGGAATACGACGAGATGGCCTACGTCCGCACGCTCTGCACGTGGCGTGGCGAGCCGTTCGTGGTTCTGGCCGAGGCGGACAACTGGCTGCGTCTGGAGTACACCGGCGGTCGTGCTCCGGTCGCGCGCCAGCTCGGGCTCGAAGAGTTCGACTACGGCGTCTACCAGGGTTGGGCGCCGGCCCACGAGGTCCGCGACCGGTACGAACACAAGGTCTGACCCGAATCTCTGGTACGCCTACCGGGCACCGGAAGCGACTACCCGTCCCGTGGCGACACGCGATGTCGCCGCAGCTCAAGACTGCCGCGCGTCCGCCGGGCGAAGACGTTGGTAAGGGCTCCCCGCTCGCTGAGCGGGGAGCCCTTCGCCCGTTCCAGGCCTCCGGTGACCGAGGAGGAGAGAAAAAGGGGGGTGGTCACCGGTGCCGGGTTCGGACTCTCCGGGCCGATCAACCGCCCGCGGCACGTGTGGGGGGTTCGCGCCGTGGGCGAGTGAGGTCGGCCTGCCGAGTGCCGGGACAGCCCTGGTACTCGGAGTTCTCGGTGCCGGCCCGAGGTGCTTCGGGGACCGGGCCGGCACATCGGGTGGGGACGGTCGGTCACGTTGAGTAGTTCTTGGGAGCGGTACCATCCGCTACCGAACGTGAGATTAGGGCAGATCCGACGCCCAGTTGATCAATTAACTGTCAATTAAGCGGACCGTAAGACCAACCTCAGGAAGGGGTCTTCAACCAGCGCAGAATCTCGCCGGTCACCAGATCCGGGGCTTCCCGGTGCAGGAAGTGCCCGACCTCCGGCAGGAGACGCCACTCGTACGGCGCGGTTACGTAGCGTCCTGAACCCTGCGCGGTCCGGGGCAACACAGCGGTGTCGAGCCCGCCGTGCAGTTGCAGCGTCGGCACGTTCGACGGGCGCTGCATCAGCTTGACGAACCGGTACCCCTGCAGGCGCAGCGCGCTGCGGGCCACCCAGCGGTAGGCCTCCAGAGCACAGAACGAGGCCTGCGGGATCTGCATGGCCTCCCGGCAGCGCGCCGAGTACTCCGCGAACTCCGGCGTCGCCGCGAACCGTGCACTGCTCCACCGGGTCATCAGTTCGCCGACCATCGCGGCGTTGTCCCGGGTCAGCACGTGCTCGAAACGCGGCACCTGGAACCGGACCACCGGTGAGGACGCGTTGAGCTGGCCACGGGGGTCGGCGAAGAGGGAGGCGCGCAACCGCAGTGGATGCGCGGCACCGAGCACGACCAGGCGGTTCACCAGTTTCGGATGGAACGAGGCGGCCGCCCAGCCGATCATGCCGCCGGCTCCGGCACCGACCACCGTCGCCGATCGCTCGCCCAGGGCACGGATCAGTCCGGTGACGTCGGCGGCCATCGTGTAGCCGTCGTACCCACGCGGGGGTTTGTCGCTCGCACCGTAACCACGCAGGTCGATCGCGGCGGCGCGGAAGCCCGCGTCCGCGACGTGGGTCATGATGTCGTGCCAGGCCCACCAGAACTCGGGGAAACCGTGCAGGAAGAGGACCAGCGGGCCAGTGCCGACTTCAGCGACGTGGAAGCGGCTGCCGTTGGCACCGACGAAACGGTGGCTCCACGGCCCCTCCGTCAGTACGCACGACTCGTCCACCCGACCGCCCATGTGGTCAGCCTAAGTCCCGTTGTCACAGACGGTGCCGGGCCGTGGCGAAATGGAGCCGCACCGTGATCATTCAATCGGTTCCGAGGCGGTCATCGCCATCAATGTGCCGGGACCGCAGTAGATCCGGATCGGAGTGGTCTCCAGCTGGACCTTCACCCGGGCGCCCTTGGCCAGTTCGGTGCCGGCGGTGCTGTAGAGCGCGTACCGTTGGCCGTCGTCGGCGAGCAGGCCGTAACACGGACCCTTTCCTCCGATGGTGACCATACCGGCGATCCAGCCGGTCTCCGGCAGATTGTCGGTCGGCTCCTTGGGCGGCTTCTCGGTCAGTGTGATGGTGGGCAGTGGGCTGGCCGAAGTCGAAGTCGGGACCACCGGGGATGGAGCGGACGAAGCGGCGGGCGAAGCCGCGCTGTTGGCGCATCCGGCGATGACCGCTCCGGCGGCTACGGCCAGACCGATCCGGTACGTGGCTTGAGTGCGCATGAAACTGATCCTTCCCGCGTAAGTCGTCGATGATGGGACGAATCGCAGGGGTAAACGGTTCCCGTACGAGGGACGGCGCCCGGGGAGAACCCCGGGCGCCGCCTTTGACGAACTCGTGGATCAGTAGACCCCGACGGTCAGTGCCGTACCGACCTGGCCGAGCACCGCGATCTTGACGCCGACAGCGGGGAGCTTGACGCCGTGGTTCGGCAGCTCCTCGTAGAAGTACTTGTCCTTGTCGTTGAAGACGGGCTTGCCGAGCAGCGGCTTGATGACCGACTTGACGCCGTTCAGGTGCAGCGTCATGCCGTCGGTCGGGTAGAAGCCGAACGGCGCGTCGTAGACCTGGACCCGGGCCCGCCACGGAACCCCGGTCGGGTTCAGGTTCGGCTTCGGGTGCGCGTCGATGTAAAGGTTGCGACCCTCACCGGGGTGGACGTTGGTGTTGTTGTCCGCCTGCGAGGTGTCCCAGTAGGAGATGAGCAGACCCTGCTGGTAGTTGTAGTGCTCCACCCAGTCCGGCTTGGTGTTGGCGAAGCCGAAGTTGTACGGACCGGTCTCCAGGTACTTGTCGTACGAGGTGTAGGTCCGGTTACCCGCGATGTAGTAGTGCGGGAACGTCTGGGTGGCGGTGCCGCCCACGATCGTGAAGCCGCCCAGGGTCCACGTCGAGGTGGCCTCGGCGCCCTCGGTGGAGACGACCGCGCCATCGGCGGTGACGGTCAGCTCGTCGCCGAAGAAGCCGCCCTCGGAGACACCACCGTCGGTCATGTAGTGCAGCCGGAAGTCGACCTTCTGACCCGCGTACGCGTCGAGCGGCACGTTGATGCCGACCCAAGCGCCCTCGGACGAACCGCTGATCGCCGGGCTGCCGGCGCCGTCGGCGATGAACGGAGCGCCGCCGACTGTGCCGTTGAGCTTCGTCCAGTTGGCGCCGGCGTCGGTGGACACCTCGGCGTAGAGGTAGTCGTAGTCGAGCTCGATCGAGTACCGGCCCTGGAGCGAGACACTCGCGCTGGTCTTGCCGGTCAGGTCGATCGACTTGGACAGCGAGGTGTTCAGATCGTCGACGTTGCCCGAGAAGAACTGTTTGGTGCCCGCGTACGGCGCACCGAGGTCGGTGGTGACCTGCTTGTCCGGCAGCTGTACCACCAAGGCCTGCTTCTTCTTGGTGTTGAACTCCTGCGGACCGAGGTTGACGACCTTCTTGGCGCCGGCCTTGACCGTCTCGTAGTCGAGCCAGCCGAGCTGGAGCTTGTTCCACGCGCCGAGGTCGCCGGGGCGGGTACCGATGCCCTGGTCCTTCTTCGCGCTCAGACGGCTCTGCGCCATCAGCGTCCAGTACTCGTTGTTGTTGTCACCGAGACCGCTGGTGTCGTAGTCGTCCGGGAGGCCCAGGTCGTGGGTGTACTCGTGGACGAAGACGCTCAGGCCACCGTTCTCCGGCTGAACCGTGTAGTCGCCGACCCACAGGTCACTGGTGCCGACCTTGGCGCCGCCGAGCTTGTTGTTCGCCGGGCCGGTGAGGCCGATGCTGCTGGAGTAGGCGTACCAGCGGTGGCTCCAGATCGCGTCCTCGCCCTGGTACGGGTCACCGTCGGCCTGGTCGCCTCCGGAGTGGACGATCTGGAAGTGGTCCAGGTAACCGTCGGGCTCGTTGAAGTTGCCGTCACCGTCGAAGTCGTAACGGTCGTAGACGTCGTACTCCGCCAGCGCCGCGTTGACCTGGGCCTCGGTCTTGCCGGAGGCCTTCTGGTCCGCGTACCACTGGTTCACGCCGTCCTGGACCAGCGCCCACACGTTGGTGCAGTTGCTGCTGGAGCAGACGTTCGGGTCGTCACCGTTGGCGTCGTTCGGGATGTCGTTCGACCGGCCGTAACGGGCCTCGTTGTACCGGACCTTGACCCAGTCGGAGACCTGACCGTCGACGCTGTAGCGGCCGGACGACTGGGTCTCGAAGTAGGTCTTGACCGACTCGGTGTCCTTGCCGGTGCCGAAGTACAGCTTCCGGAAGTACTCGGGCGAGTAGTCCGACTGCCAGATCGTGCTGTTGTCGACCTTGCGGTCCGGTGCCGGGATCGCGTTGTGCAGCGGGCCTTCGAAGGTCGAGGGACCGGCGTACGCCGCGGTGGTGTCCTGGTCCGGGAAGTTCGGGTGCCGCTCGTTGCCGAACTCGGTCAGGATGACGAAGATCTTGTCGGTCTTCTCCCGGGCGAGTTCGACGTACTGGTTCTTGCCGGCCCGGCCGAAGCCACCGTTGCCGTACGTCTTACCGAGGTTGACGATCTTGCTGCCGTTCCGGGTCTCGACCTGAGCCTTACCGCTGAACACCTCGGAGACTGCCTGCTCGCGCAGTGCGCGGCGCTTCTCCTCGAGGGGGTTGGGAAGGTCATGGTCGTCGGCGTGAGCGGACTCACTGGCCGGCGCAGCCGGGGCTGTTTCCGATGGTGGCGCCGCCATTGCCAGCGTCGGGGTGAATGCCCCGACGCCGGTCACGACCACGGCGCCGAGCAGTCCTGCGACCACCTTGCGCACTACGTTTACCTCCGCTTTCGCCAGCCGGATACACACGGGGTACGGGCGTCCGGCGTGAAACGGTCCCGATGTTCGGGGCTCAGGTGAACGTATGCAAACCAACTGATGTTCGGGGAACGTGGAGGATATTGATGACCAATGGTTATTCGATATGACCATGGCATAACACCAGAACCGGCATATACGACGAAAGGCTGGTAGTGCCTGCGCACTACCAGCCTTTATTGAAATCTGTCAGTCTTCGGATTTAGCCGTTTTCAAACCGGACGAGATGAGATCCATCACTGCTGAGTCCTGCAGCGTGGTCACATCGCCCAGCGACCGGTTCTCCGCCACGTCCCGCAGCAGACGCCGCATGATCTTCCCGGACCGGGTCTTCGGTAGTTCGGCCACCAGCATGATCTGCCGCGGCTTGGCGATCGGGCCGAGTGTCTTGGCCACGTGATTGCGCAGATCCTTGATCAGCGCCTCACCCGCCTCGCCGGCGGTGTCCACATTGCCGCGCGGAATGGTGAACGCGACGATCGCCTGACCGGTTGTCGGGTCGGCCGCGCCGACCACCGCGGCCTCGGCCACCGACGGGTGCGACACGAGCGCCGATTCCACCTCGGTGGTCGAGATGTTGTGCCCGGAGACGAGCATGACGTCGTCGACCCGGCCGAGCAGCCAGAGCGCGCCGTCCTCGTCCTTCTTCGCGCCGTCCCCGGCGAAGTAGACCCCTTCGAACCGCGACCAGTAAGTGTCGATGAACCGCTTGTCGTCACCCCAGATGGTGCGCAGCATCGACGGCCACGGCTCGGTCAGCACCAGGAAGCCACCGCCGCCGTTCGGCACCGGCTGGCCCTGGTCGTCGATCACCTCGACGCCGATGCCGGGCAGCGCGGTCATCGCCGAACCCGGCTTCGCCGCGGTCACCCCGGGCAGCGGTGAGATCATGATCGCGCCGGTCTCGGTCTGCCACCAGGTGTCCACGATCGGGGTGCGCTCCCGGCCGACGTGCTCCCGGTACCAGATCCACGCCTCCGGGTTGATCGGCTCACCGACGCTGCCAAGGACACGCAGGGACGACAGGTCGTACTTCGCGGGGATGTCGTCGCCCCACTTCATCATGGTGCGGATCAGTGTCGGCGCGGTGTAGAGGATCGACACCTTGTACTTGTCGACGATCTGCCAGAACCGGCCACGGTCCGGAGTATCCGGTGTGCCCTCGTACATCACCTGGGTCGCGCCGTTGGAGAGTGGACCGTAGACGATGTACGAATGGCCGGTCACCCAGCCGATGTCGGCGGTGCACCAGTAGACGTCGGTCTCCGGCTTCAGATCGAAGACCGCGTGATGCGTGTACGAGGTCTGGGTCAGGTACCCGCCGGTGGTGTGCAGGATGCCCTTGGGTTTACCGGTGGTGCCCGAGGTGTAGAGGATGAAGAGCGGGTGCTCGGAGTCGAACGGCTGGGCCTCGTGCGTGGGGCTGGCCTGCTCGACCGTCTCGTGCCACCACTTGTCCTTCGCCGTCCAGGCCACCTCCTGGCCGGTCCGGCGGACCACCAGCACGTGCTCGATCCGGTCGCCCCGGGCCACCGCCTCGTCCACAGTCGGCTTGAGAGCCGACGGCTTGCCCCGGCGGTAACCGCCGTCCGCGGTGATCACCACCTTGGCGTCCGCGTCGTCGATCCGGGTGGCCAGCGCGTCCACCGAGAAGCCGCCGAACACGACACTGTGCGTCGCCCCGATCCGGGCGCAGGCGAGCATCGCCACCGCGGCCTCCGGGATCATCGGCAGGTAGATCATCACCCGGTCGCCGGCGGTCACACCCAGGTCGGTGAGCGTGTTGGCCGCCTGGCTGACCAGTTTCAGCAGCTCGGCATAGGTGACCGTGCGGGTGTCGCCCGGCTCGCCCTCCCAGTGGATCGCGACCTTGTCGCCGTTTCCGGCTTCGACATGGCGGTCCACACAGTTGTACGCGATGTTCAGCTCGCCACCGACGAACCACTTGGCGAACGGCGGGTTCGACCAGTCCAGGATCTGGTGCCATGGCTTGGCCCAGGTCAGTCGCTCAGCCTGTTTCGCCCAGAACGCCAGCCGGTCGGACGCGGCCTCCTCGTAGGCCTCGGCAGTCACGTTCGCGTTCGCCGCGAGGTCCGCGGGCGGCGGGAACTGCCGTGTCTCCGAGGACAGATTCTCCAATGTCTCACTCATGAGAGCGGCTCCTCACCGTGACCGGGATCTCTTCAACTGCACACTAGTTGCGCCGGAGCGGTTTACGGCCCTGCCCGCGCCCGATGGTCCCGTGCGCGCGCTGACTGGCGCATAGATGCTCACTACTGCGCGAATCTTGCCAGTTACGCGCTCATTTGTGCACCCCATGTTTCCGCTGTTTTACCGCCGACCACGTTCACTACCGTGGTCATGTGGATCCACTCGCCCCGTTGCTCGACCTCGCCGATGTCGGGCCAGCCTTCGCCGCCGCCCGAGAGTCCGTCGACGCCGCCCACCGGCACCGCGCCCTGCGCAAACACGGCGGCCAGGTCGCCGCCGAAGTCAGCCTGCGTGCCGCAGTCGCGAGCGCCGCCCTCGAAGGCAACATCTTCGACCGCGATGAGGTACGTGGGGGAACAGTCACCGACCCGGTGGTGCAAGGCGCCCTGCGAGTCGCCGAAGCCCTGCCCGGACTGGTCGACCTGTGGTCCCGCGCGCCCCGTCAGGTGCTCGCGAAACTGCACGTCCTCGCGGCCCGCGGCGTGGTCCACGACCACGACCTGGGGCGGCTCACCTCCGGCGCCGACCGGATCGACGCCCTGGCCGGTCTGGTAGCCGGCAACGAGACCACCCCGCCGATGCTTCTCGCCGCGATCGTCCACGCTGAGTTGATCACGCTGCGCCCGTTCGCCGGCCCGGCCGGAGTGGTGGCCCGAGCCGCCGCCCGCCTCACCCTGATCGGGCGTGGTCTCGACCCGCGCGGCCTGGTCGGTGTCGAAGTCGGCCACCTCGAGCGTGAACCGGAGTACGTCGGCTCGGCCGGCGCCTACGCCACCGGCACGCCTGACGGGGTGCGGTCCTGGCTGCGGCATTACGCGGCCGCGATCACCGCCGGGGCCGGTGAAATCATCGTCATCGGTGATGGAGTGCTGGCCACCGCATAAGCGGCGGCATACTTCATCGTGTGGCTTCGCACTGGATCCGCCCCTACCCGCCCGGAACGGGCCGTTGGCTAGTGATCGCCTGGGAGGCCGCCGCGCTCGGACTCCTGACCTGGGCCTCGATTCGCCAGTTCGACCTGATCGGGCACGGGGTCCGGGCGATCACCGGAGTGCTCGCGGTGGTCTGGGTGATCGGCGCCTGGCGGATCCTCCAGCACGGCGTCTACGTCAGCAGCCACGGTTTGCTGATCCGTGGCCTGGTGCGGTCCCGGACCATGTACTGGCGCGACATCGCCGCGGTCCACCTGCACCGCTCCACCCACAAACTGGGCTGGTGGGAACTCCAGGACGACATGACGGTCCTGATCGAACGCCACGACGGCGCCACGATCAACACCGAACTGTGGGCTCAGGGCGTCGACTTCCACGCCCGTCCGAAACTCTTCCGAGCCGTCTACCAGGAGATCCGCAGCCGCCACCAATCGGCGGCCGGTTCCTCCTGACCGGCTCGATCAGGCGGCGTCGGGGAGCAGGACGACCTTGCCGGCCACCGTGCGTGACTCGACGAGGGTCAGCGCGGTAGCGGGATGCGGGCGGCGACCTGCGGGGTGAGGACATCGGCTGCCAGCAGCTTCAGGACCTTAGAGGGCGCCGTGCCGTAGGAGACCAGGGTGTTGCCGCGGCGCAGCAGCTGCCAGGAACGGACCAGGTCGTCGTCGCCGACGTGGTCGAAGACGAAAGGTCGTGAGTCCCGAGAATGTAAAAGCCGGCGTCCCTCGCGGGGCGCCGGCTTTGCGCGTCCGGACCGGGTTATCAGGCGTGCACCTGGGTAGTTGTCGGCGGTCCTAGGCCTACGAGAGGCGAAGGTCCCGCCGCAATCTGCCTGCCGTGGCTGATCGCGCGTGGGTTCCCGGTGGCCGTGCACGGTTCCCGTTCAACGAGCCCCGCCCATTCTTTCTACGCCGCCCACCGCAAGATCACCAGATTTCCACCAACACCAAGACCAAAAGGCCAAATACTCAGACCGCTTTCGTACGTTCCCGAACAGCCCCGTAGCCCCACGCCAGGCAGGCGTCGCCCCAGGTCACCCCCGACCGCCGGGCCGAATGCGATGGCCACCGCATTCGGCCCGGCGGTCGCTGGGTGACCTTGCCGGGCGCATTGCCGGCGTTGTGGCTACGGGACTCTTGTGGGGCGTACCGGAAAAATGGTTTGAATTTGGGGTTAAGCGACCGGGGTGGTGGTGGCTCGGGTGCGGCGGTGGCGGCCGTAGAGGGCTACGCCGATGGCTACGCCGACGCCGAGGCTCAAGGCGGCTGCTACCGGGACTGCGGGGCGGTCGCGGAGGCGCCGTCCGAGCGGCACGGGGTGGCGGAATTCGAGGACCGGCCAGGTTCGCTGGACGGCGACTCGGCGTAGTGTCCGGTCCGGGTTCACGGCGCTGGGGTGGCCGACCGCTTCCAGCAGCGGGAGATCGCTGCTGGAGTCCGAATAGGCGTAACACTCGGTCAGGTCGTAACCGCGTTCGTCGGCCAGTTTGCGCACACCGACGACCTTTGCGGGGCCGGCCGCGTAGAACTCGACCAGACCACTATATCGACCTTCGGTGATCGCCATCCGAGTCGCGATGACGTCGGTGATGCCGAGCAGCGCACCGATCGGGCGGACCATCTCGTCGCCCGAAGCCGAGACCAGGACCACGTCCCGGCCAGCGGCTTGATGTTCGGCGATCAGCGCGGCAGCCTCGGCGTAGACATAGGGGTTGATGAGATCGTTGAGTGTCTCGGCGACGATCTGCTGCACCTGCTCCACACTCCAGCCCTTGCACAGGGCGGCCATGTAGTCACGGGTGCGAGCCATCGATTGCTCATCAGTGCCGCCGCCCAGCCGGAACATCAGCTGGGCATAGGCGGTTTTCACCACGTCACGGCGGCTGATCAGGCCATCACGGTAGAACGGCCGTCCGAAAGCCAGCGCGCTGGACTTGGCGATGACGGTCTTGTCGAGGTCGAAAAACGCGGCGCTCAAGCCCACGGGCCGAAAGTGTAGCCGCAACCCGCCCGGCACGGCCGCCCCGTGTGGACGACGCGCCCGCCGGTGACGCGCAGTGAAAACGGTCAGGCGGGTAGTGAGTGCCCGCACCGGCCATATTCGGTACTCGACGGGGAGCCTGATGCTGAGGCAAACTTGTCTTTGCTACTGACTTAGTGCCGCCTCGGCTGCGGTGAGTCATATCGGTAGCGAGTCATCTCGGTTTCCGGTGATTGCGCCCCCCGTGATCACCGGGCGATTCGGCTCGACCCCCCCGGAGCCGAATCCAAGGGCGGCCCCCGTCTCCCCCGACGGGGGTCGTTCCCTTTCAGGAACCGGTCGCCTGAGTCTGCGCGGTGTCGATTCCCACCTCGACCAGGCCGAAGAAGTCGGAGAGGCCGGTCACGGCCAGCACTCGGCGAAAGTTGTCACTCGGATTGACCACCCGGAAGTCGACACCGTGTGCCGCCGCCGTGCGATAGCCAGCGATCAGGGCACCGAGGCCGGTCGAGTCGATGAACGTGGCGTCGGTCAGGTCCACCAGGAGCAACTGCGGCGAGTGGTCGGTGACGACATCGTGCAGGCCTTGGGCCATCTCGTCGGAGTTCGAGTAGTCGAACTCGCCGACGACGGAGACGGTCACCACGCCGTTATCGGCGAGGTTCGTCCGGATCGAAGTCTCCACAGCCACTCCATCAGTCCGTCTGAAGCATCCCAACATACCCAACCACCGCTCGGGCACACCTGCCTGCTTAGCAGATCACCGTTCGAAGGTGCCGGCCGTCCACAGCGGCGATCTGTCCACAACGGCCGGTTGCCGGGCCGATCCGGGCGCGGCGAAGGTGAGCGCCAACCCGCCGCCCGTCCTCGCTGGAGGTCACCGAATGCCCGGCCCGCGCCGCCCTCTGATCGTGACCGCCGACCCCGACCTGCTCGACGAATTGCTCCGGCTCGCCGCCGCGGGTGGAGCCGAGACCGAGGTGGCGCCCGACCCGGCCGGAGCCCGGTCCCGCTGGACCGGCGCACCGTTCGTGCTGGTCGGCATCGACCAGGCCGCCGCCTGCCTGCGTGCCCGGCTGCCCCGTCGCGCCCGTGTCATCCTGATCGGGCAGGCGGGCACCATCACCCCGGAATGGCACACCGCCGAGCTGCTGGGCGCCGAGAACGTGGCGGTTCTGCCCGAGGCCGCCCTCTGGATCGTCGACCAGTTCCACGACCGGCCGGCGCGCCCGGTCATCGCCCGCACCGTCGCGGTGATCGGCGGCCGTGGCGGCGCCGGCGCAAGCACCCTCGCTGCCGGGCTGGCCACCACCGCGGTCCGCAACGCGTTCCGGACCCTGCTGATCGACGCCGACCCGCTCGGCGGCGGCCTCGACCTGGTTCTCGGCTGGGAGGACGTCGGCGGGCTCCGCTGGCCGGCCCTGACCGAGGCTGACGGGCGGGTCGACCCGCCGGCTCTGCTGAAGGCCCTGCCACACCGCGGCGACCTGGTTTTGCTCTCGTTCGACCGGGCCGAGTTGCCCGGCGTGCCGAGTGAGGCGATGGCCGCGACACTGCACGCCGCCCAGCGCGCCCGGGACGTGATCGTCGCCGACCTGCCCCGGCAACTCGACGCCGCGGCCGTGCTCGCACTTCAGGCCGCCCACCGGACCCTGCTGGTCGTGCCGGCTGAACTCCGGGCCGCCGCTTCCGCCCGGCGCACCGCTGACACCGTCCGGGAGCACTGCGAGAACCTGGCTGTCGTCGTCCGCGGCCCGGCCCCCGGAAAACTGCGGCCCCGGGACATCTCGACGGCCCTGCACCTGCCGCTGGCCGGCACCATCCGGCCGGAGAAGACGGTCTGTCAGGGGATCGAGGAAGGCCTGGCCCCGACGGCGACCGGCCGTGGCCCGCTGGCCGCCCTCTGCCTGCGTCTCATCAGCGACCTGACCGGCACCGAGCTGAAAGCGGACGCGGCATGACGATCACCGACGAAGTGCGGAGACGATTCGCGTACGAGGGAACCGAAGCGACGCCGGCTGCCGTCGTCACCGCCGTCCGCCGCGACAAAGCGGTCCTCGGCGACACAGCAGTCCTCCGGATCGCCGGACAGGTGCGTGACGAACTCGTCGGCGCCGGGCCGCTGGCACCGCTGCTCGCCGATCCGGCCGTCACCGACGTGCTCGTGAACGACCTCGAAGTCTGGATCGACCGGGGTGCCGGACTGGAACGAGCCGCCGTCACCTTCAGCGACACCGGCGAAGTCCGCCGCCTCGCCCAGCGTCTCGTCGCGGCTTGCGGACGACGACTCGACGACGGGCAGCCGTACGCGGACGCCCGCCTCCCCGGCGGGACCCGGCTGCACGCGGTCCTGCCGCCGGTCGCCACCAGCGGCCCCTACCTGTCGCTGCGAACCTTCCGGCAGCGCCCGTTCAGCCTCGACGACCTGATCCGGTACGGCACGGTCACCCCCGCGGCAGCCACCGTGCTCGCGGCCATCGTGGAGGCGCGGCTGGCATACCTCGTCACCGGCGGCACCGGCAGCGGCAAGACGACCCTGTTGGCCACCCTGCTCGGGATGGTCCCGCCGACCGAACGGATCGTGCTCGTCGAAGACGCCGCCGAACTTCAGCCGGTCCACCCGCACGTCGTCACCCTTCAGGCCCGAACCGCCAACGTCGAAGGCGCCGGAGCCATCGGCCTCACCGACCTGGTCCGGCAGGCCCTACGGATGCGTCCCGACCGGGTCGTCGTCGGCGAATGCCGAGGCCCGGAGATCGTCGACCTGCTCGGTGCGCTCAACACCGGGCACGAGGGCGGGGCAGGGACACTGCACGCCAACGCGCCCGGCGATGTTCCGGCCCGGCTGGAAGCGCTCGGTCTGCTCGGTGGCCTGCCCCGGGCCGCCCTGCACGCCCAGGTGGTGGCGGCGTTGCAGGTCGTGTTGCACGTTCGGCGTACGAGTTCGGGCCGTCACCTGGACTCCATCGGTGTCCTCCAGCCCACCGGCCCGGACCGGCTGGCAACCGTGATCCCGGCATGGCATCGGGACTGGGGTGCCGGGCCGGGCGCCGGCGCCCTGGCTCAGCTCTTCCGGGACCGCGGTATCACGGTGCCGCCCCCGATCGTCGACCTCTCGAATGCCGGCCTCGCGGTTGCAGGTCTCTCGAATGCCGGTCTCTCGGATGACGGGTGGCCGGTGTGAACTGGCTGCTCGCCGCGTTGTTGATCGTTGCGGCTGTCGTCGCGGCCCGGCCCGGGTCGGCGGCCCGGGAACGGCTCCTCGGCCCGCGTACCTGGATCGACCTGCCCCGGATACGCCGCGCGGCCGTGTCCGGCGGTCCACGGCTGGCTGCGGTGGCGGTCGGGATCGTCACCGTGGCGGCCGGAGTCCTCGGCGGGCCGGTCGGCGCGATCGTCGCCGCCGCCTACGCCGGGCTCGGTGCGCACGAATGGGATCGCCGGATGAAGCGCCGGCGGATCGAGACCCGGCGGGCTGCCGACCTGGACGAGATCGCCCACCTGGTGGCCGAGCTCCGCGCCGGCATCCCACCGGTGATCGTCGCCGCGTCCCGGACCGGTCCGGCCGACCCTGACACCGAGCCTCTCGGCCTCCCAGGCCTCGGCACTGGATCTCTCGGCCTCCCGGACCCCGGCATCGGATCTCTCGGCCTCCCGGGCCCCGGCGCGGGGCGATCCGTTTCGCGCGGGTATGAGGCGGCTCGAAACGGTTCAGCCGGGCCGGATGCTCGGCTTGAGCGGCTCACCTCGGCCGTCTGGCACCTCGCCGAGCGCACCGGTGCGCCCGCCGCCGACCTGCTCGAACGGATCGAGCGGGACGCCCGGGCGGCTGATCGTTCGGCTCGGGCCGCCGGTGCGCAGGCGGCCGGTTCCCAGACCACGGCTGTGATGCTCACCGCGCTGCCGGTGGCTGGGATCGGAATGGGCTATCTCATCGGCGGCGACCCGCTCGATGTGTTGCTCTACACGCCCTGGGGCGCCGGGTGCGCGATCGGAGCGTTGATCCTGCAGGTCGCCGGTCTGAAATGGGCCCAGCGGCTCACCGCGAAGGTGACGGCGTGACCTGCGGGGTGGCGGCGCTGCTGAGGCCGGGCGGGCCGGTCCGGGTGCCGCTGCGGGACTGCTGCGTCGCGGCGCTGCTCGGCGCCGACGGCGTGACCACGACATCCACCTGCCTCGCGACATCAGCCACCAGAAGTCCAGTACCCGCCGACCTATCGGTTGCCGCTGAACTCTCGGCACCCGCTGAACTCTCGTCAGCTGCCGGCCTGTCGTTCTCCGCCGATGTCGGTGCGGGTCTCTCCTCGCCTGTCGGTGTGGCGGCGTCTGTCGACGTCGATGCTCCTGTCGGTGTGGATGCGGGTCTGGAAGATCCGTTGGGTCAGGTTCTGGCGTCCCGGGTTCCGGTTGGCGAGGTGTCCCGGTGACCGGGGTCGTCGTGGCCGGGTGCACGGTGACAGCCGCCGTTCTGCTGCTGATGCCGCCGCGACGGTCTCGGCCGCCGAAGGTGCCGATGAAGAAGGAAGGGCAACCACGGACCCGGCTGGTGCTTGCGCTGACGAGCGGGCTGGCGGTGGCCGGACTGATCGGCACCCTGTGGGGTGTACCGGTCGGCATGGCAGCCGGTGTCGCGGTGGATCGCTTCCTCCGCCGGCTCGAACCGGCGGAGGTACGCCGGGAACGCGCCGAAGTGCTCGCTGACCTGCCACTCGGCGCGGACCTGCTGGCTGCCGCGCTGAAGGGCGGAACCGCGGTGGACAGTTCGATCGCCGCGGTCGCCGAAGCCCTGGGCGGGCCGCTCGGCGCCCGGCTGCAGCGGACCGCCCGGTCATTGCGGCTCGGGGCGGCACCGGGGGAGGCCTGGTCGCACCTGGCCGGGGTACCGCAAGCCGACCGGCTGATCGCTGCGGCCGTCCGGTCCAGCGCGAGCGGCGGTGCGCTGTCCGGTGCGCTTGAACGCCTCGCCCGTGACCTGCGCTCCGACCGTGCGGTGGCGGCCGAAGCCGCTGCCCAGCGGGCCGGTGTCCTGATCGTTCTGCCGCTCGGGCTGTGTTTCCTGCCGGCGTTCCTGCTGGCCGGACTCGTCCCGGTGCTGGTCGCGATCGTCCGGGAGGTGATGTGAGCGCCACGACTGTCCGGTGCTGCTGTGCGCGCTCGGCTCCGAGTGGGTTCTCGGGCCATGAAGACCCGCGGTGCTGATCGGCGCCGCGTCTGTGGAAACACCCGGTGCGGCGTGACTGGCGCCGCACCACGTTACGAGGAGGTCCAGTGCACAACATCGTCGTCCGGTTCCGGCGGCTTCAGGCCGAGGCCGCGGATGCCGGGATGAACACCGCTGAGTACGCCATCGGCACGGTCGCCGCGGTGGCCTTCGCCGGTGTGCTGCTCAAAGTGGTGACGAGCGGCTCGGTGCAGGCGGCCCTCAACGCGGTGATCGGGCGGGCTCTGAAGTGAGACGAAGCCGGCAGCCCGGCCGCGACGGAGCCCGGGACACGTCGAGGTCCGGAATCGGCGGCGACCGGGACCGGGGTGCCTTCACCGCTGAACTCGCGGCCGGGCTGCCGGCGCTCATGCTGCTGCTCAGTTTCGGGATGACCGCGGTGTCGGCGATCGCGATCAAGATGCAGTGCCAGGACGCGGCGCGGGAGGCGGCGTTGGCCGAGTCGCGTGGCGAGCCGCCCATGGACGTAGCGGAGCGGATCGCCCCGAACGGCGCCTCCATCCAGGTGGGCGGCGACGGAGACAGCGTCACCGCCGAGGTCCTGGCACCTGTCCGAATGCTCGGCTGGGACCTGCCCGGCGTCGTCGTCCGCGGCTATTCGGTGGCAGCCCGTGAGCCGGAGCAGATCGGTTTCTGAGGTCGGCGCCCGTCCAGCCGGGCCGGATCGGGTTCTGAAACCGGCGCCTGCCAGTCGGCCCGGATCGGGTTCGAAAGTAGTGCCTACCGGCCTGAACAGGTCGGGTTTGAGGTGGCGGCCGGCGCGGCGGTGATGCCCGGTCGTGGAGAGAAGCGGTTGCGAAAGGAAGTGGGCGCAGGAGGAAGCAGATGCGGAAGGAACAGGTACGAGAGGAGGGGAAATGCGTGGTCTGGAGCGGGATGACCGTGGGGCGGCTTCGGTCTTTGTCCTGGCGGTGGGGCTGGTGGTGGTCCTTGTGGGTGTGGCGGGAGCGACCGTCGGGGCCGCCCGGGTTGCTCGGCATCAGGCAGGGAACGCCGCCGACTTCGGGGCGCTTGCCGGTGCCGGGCACACCATCGAAGGGCAGGCGGCAGCCTGTGCCGTGGCGGACCGCTATGTGCGAGCGAACGGCGCCCGGATGACCGGCTGTGCCGTCACCGGGTTGGAGATCGTGGTCCGGACATCGGTGCGGTTCGGGAGCTTCCCGGCCGGTGCCGAGGCAGCGGCACGGGCCGGACCGGTGTCCTCAGTGGTGGGAGGCGTCCTGGAGTCGCCCGTCGGGCGGTGAGTTCCGCCGCCGCTGATCGACGGCGGTGCCAGCGCCGGGGCTGGCAGCGGTGCCGAGTTCGGTGCCAGCCCCGGGGTCGGCGGTGGCCGCGGCCTTGCCGGACGCGGCCTTGGCGGCTTCGGTGGTCTCGGTGGCGGAGATCTGGCGGATGTCGGTGATGGCCTGGCGCATGACTCGGCGGAGCCAGCGGCTCAGTGGGCGTTCCGCATACCGGTGGACCAGCCAGGCCAAGCCCAGCACCAGCAGGATCGCGTTGGTGATCAGGAGCCAGGCGGGCAGGCCGGTGTGTTCGTGGGTGTAGCGGACGAAGCTGTATCCGATCCGCTGGTGCAGCAGATAGAACGGGTAGGTGAGGACTCCGGCGGTGGTGAGCCAGCTCCAGCGGATCCGGTCGGTCCAGCCGAGGGCGATGACCAGGACCACCGCGAAGGACAGCGTGACGATGACGAAGCCGGGCCAGGTCGGTACGTCGAAGCCGGGATTGACGTCGGCGACCCGGTCGTCGACGCGTTTGACGCTGACCAGCCAGGCGAAGCCGATGATCGCGAAGAGCAGCGGTGAGCGGCCGAACTTGTAGACCAGGAACGCGGCGATGCCACCGATGAAGTAGGGCGCGTATTCGGGGATGGCGACGACGTCGACGATCCGGCTGTCCACGGTCGGCCCGATCACCGCGACGGCCATCCAGACAGCGCAGAAGATCACTGTGCGGCGGTAGGTGAGACCGAACGCGACGAGCGCGGCGAACAGCAGGTAGAAGCGAAGTTCGACGAAGAGTGTCCAGTAAACGGTGTCGACCATGGCGACGCCCAGCGGTTCCTGCAGCATCGTCATGTTGACTGCGATCTCGCCCAGGTCCGGGGTCCCGGAGACGGGAACGCCGCCGGCGACCGGGAACAACCCGACCACGACCGCGGTGATCAGGATGCAGACCCAATAGGCGGGGTAGAGCCGGCCGACCCGGGAGACGAAGAACTCTCCGAGCCCGCGCCGCCAGCTGCTCATGCAGATGACGAACCCGCTGATCAGGAAGAACAGCTCCACCCCGAGGAAGCCGTAGATGGCCAGGTGGGAGAAGTTCGGCAGGAAGTGCTGGGGTGGGCTGTGCCCGTCGATGCGCCACGAGACGCTGAGGTGGTAGACCGCGACGGCCAGGGCGGCGACCAGGCGCAGGCCGTCGAGGGCCGCGAGACGGGGCCCGGGCGCACGGCTGCTCGGCGTCTCTTCACGGGTCATCGGGGAGCGTGTCATCGGGGAGCGAGGTTACCGGTTGTGGGCAAATGAGCAAGCACGGTTTCGAGCACTTTGACCGCATCATGCTTGTTGAGTGGATTGTTTCCGTTGCCGCACTTGGGGGACTGCACGCAGGAGGGACAGCCGCTGTCGCAGACGCAGGACGCGATCGCTTCCCGGGTGGCGCCCAGCCATTCGGCCGCGGTGCCGTAGGCCCGTTCGGCGAATCCGGCGCCGCCGGGGTGCCCGTCGTAGACGAACACCGTCGGTGCCTCGGTATCGGCGTGGTTGGCGGTGGACAGGCCGCCGATGTCCCAGCGGTCGCAGGTGGCGATCAGCGGCAGCAGGCCGATCCCGGCGTGTTCGGCGGCGTGCAGCGCCCCGGGGAATTCGCTGGGTGCGACTCCGGCCGCGATCAGGGCCTGCGGCGAGACGGTGAACCAGACGGCGACGGTCCGCAGTTCGCGGATCGGGAGGTCCAGCGGCCGGGTGTCGATGACCTCGCCACTGCGCAGGCGTCGCCGCTGGTAGGAGACGACCTGGTTGGTCACGTCCACTTCACCGAGGAAGAGCCCGACCGGACCGGCGTCCATGTACGACCGGACGTTCACCACCGACAGGTTCGTGACGTCCCGGGCGTGCGTGGTCCAGTCGGGTTCCTCCTGGTGCACGAGGGCGATGGCGTCTTCGAGGTCGAGGTCGTCCACCACGTACGACACCCCTTGGTGCAGGTGGACCGCCCCCGGGTGCAGCATCGCGTGTGACGACCCATGGTCGACGGTGCCGAGCAGCCGCCCGGTGGCCGCTTCGACGACCGAGACCGGGGCCCCGCCGGTGCCGCGCAGGTCGACTTCGGGGCGGCCGCGATGGGTCCAGTACCACCCGGACGGCCGTTTCCGGAGAACGCCCTCGGCGACGAGCTGGCCCACGATCGCGCCGGCGGGTTCGCCGAACAGGTCGAGGTCGGTTTCGGTGAGGGGCGCTTCGGAGGCGGCGCAGCACAGTTGCGGGCCGAGCACGTACGGATTCGCCGGGTCGAGGACGGTGGCTTCGACGGGTCGCCCGAACACGGCTTCGGGATGGTGCACGAGATAGGTGTCGAGCGGGTCGTCCCGGGCGATGAGGACCGCGAGCGCTTCCTGCCCGGAACGTCCGGCCCGCCCGGCCTGCTGCCACAGCGACGCCCGGGTGCCGGGGTACCCGCAGATCAGCACGGCGTCGAGCCCGGCCAGGTCGACGCCGAGTTCGAGGGCGTTGGTGGAGGCGAGCCCGAGTAGTTCGCCGGAGAGCAGGGCGCGTTCGATGGCCCGCCGGTCCTCGCGCAGGTACCCGCCCCGGTAGGCGGCGACCCGGTCGCCGAGTCCGGGAACGGCTTCGTTCAGTGACTGCCGGGCGAGTGACGCGACGACTTCGGCTCCGCGCCGGGACCGGATGAAGGCGAGCGTCCGGGTGCCGGCGATCACGGAATCGGTGAGCAGGTCGGCGGTTTCGCGCAGGGCTGATCGCCGGATCGGCGGAGCATCCTCAAGATCTTCAGAAGCCGAAGAGGGCGAAGAAACCGAAGAAGCCGAAGAGACCGGCAGCAACGGCGGCTCCCACAGGGCGAACGTCACCGCCCCACTAGGCGAAGCGTCTTCAGTGACAGCTGTCACAGGAAGGCCGGTCAATCGTGACGCGGAACCGGCCGGATCACCCGACGTGGCCGAGGCGAGGATGAAGGTGGGCGACGACCCGTACCGCGCGGTGGCCCTTCGCAGTCGCCGAAGAACGTGCGCGACGTGTGACCCGAACACGCCCCGATAGGTGTGGCACTCATCGATCACCACATAGCGCAGACGCCGCAGGAACACGCCCCAGCGCCCGTGTCCGGGCAGCAGGCTGTGGTGCAGCATGTCGGGGTTGGTGAGCAGGAACCGGGAGTGCTGCCGGATCCACTCGCGCTCCTCACGCGGGGTGTCCCCGTCGAAGGTGGCCGGCCGGATCCCGTCCAGCCCGAGTCGCCGTAGGGCCCGCAACTGGTCGGCGGCCAGCGCTTTGGTGGGTGACAGATAGAGCACGGTCGCCTTAGGGTCCTCGGCGAGCGCATTGATTGCCGGCAGCTGGTAGGCGAGGGATTTCCCCGAGGCCGTCCCGGTGGCCAGCACGACGTGTGTGCCCTCTCGGGCGAGGGTGGCCGCGGCTGCCTGATGCTCCCAGGGCGCAGTGACTCCCTGTGCAGTGAAGGCGTCGCGAACCGCCGGATCGGTCCAGGTGGGCCACGGTGCCGTGCGGCCTTCACGGGCGGGAACCCGCTCGATGTGTGTGACCGGCGACACCGCCGAAAAGGTCGTCCGGGCCCGCAACCGGTGCAGCAGCTCGGTGGGACCGAAGGCGGTGGAGGTCACGCATTGCACTGTGACACCCGTATGGCCCGAACCTCAAACGGGTAGGACGGTGGGTGCCATGCGTCGCCCGCGAACGGTCGGTGGTTAGATTTCGCGGGGGAGAGATCAGGAAGGAGGACCGATGGAGCTGTCACTCACCACCCGGACCGTCGCCGAGCACACTGTGCTCGAGGTCGGCGGAGAGGTGGATGTCTATACCGCCCCCCGTCTGCGCGAGCGTCTCATCGAGCTGGTGGATGCGGGTGCGCGCAATGTCGTGGTGGATCTGGAGCGAGTCGACTTCCTCGACTCCACCGGGCTCGGCGTGCTGGTCGGCGCCCTGAAGCGGCTGCGTACCGCGCACGGGACCTTCGGGCTGGTGTGCGCGAAGGAGCCGTTGCTCAAGATTTTCCGGATCACCGCGCTGGATCAGGTCTTCCCGATCTTCCCGACGGTCGAGGTGGCCACCGAACGCGACGGCAGCGGTCCCGCTTCGTGATGGCTACCGTCCGACTCTCCTTCTCTCCGGCCCCGGTGCATGTGCGCACCGCCCGTCTCGTCGGTGTCGCTGTCGCGCGCCGCGCCGGGGTCGCGGAGGAGTTGCTCGACGAGGTCCGCCTGGCGATCGGTGAGGCCTGCACCCGGGCGGTCACCCTGCATCGCCAGTACGGCTTGACCGAGCTCGTCACCGTGGAGATGTCCGATGCGGATTCCTACACGGTCCGGGTGATCGACCACGCCCCGATCGAGGCGAGCGTGGGTCTGACGAAGCTGCCGCCGGACGATCTGGCCGACGAGTCGCTGACCGATGACGCTCTCACCACCGGTGTCGGCTTCGCGCTGCTCGCCGGTTTTGTCGATGACCTTCAGGTGCGCCCGGTGGACGACGGCCCCGGCACCGAGGTCCGGATGGTCTGGCCGGTCACCCGCCGCTGAGGGCGGCACGACCAGGATCAAACCCTTGCTCGGGTACGCCTGACGAACGGCACCCGAGCGTGCGGCCATCGGCCCACCTTTTCGAGTGATCTTTCCCAAAATATCCGTATATTTCGGACAGCTGCCTTCAGTCTGGCCCTGACCATGCCGCCGGACTGGCCTGGCGAGACTGTGCTGTCCCGAGGCGTGTGTCCGAGATCGAGTTCTGATTAACACAACGGTGATCATCATCGCGACACGGCTGGTGCCACATGTGACGACCGACACGTAAGACCTATACAGTACGCGAGTTGTCAGCTACTTACCGGCCTCGCGTCCGCAGGTCTGGTCGGTCGTTCCCCGGCTCCTCGGGGAATGCGCCCGGAGGTCTCGTCCACCGCCCGGGCGCCATCGGTGTAACAGGAGGACATTGAATGTCCGGAGGCTCGATAGACCTCGCCGCCGAGGGTGGCGGAGCATCCCTGAGCGGTTCAAACATCACTTTCGTCGTCGTCGCGCTGGTGTTCGCCCTGGTCGCGTTGGGGTTTGCAGCCGCGTTCGTCCAATCGGTGCTGCGGACGGCCCGCGGCACACCGAAGATGCAGGAGATCGCGGGCGCCGTGCAGGAGGGCGCTTCGGCGTACCTCTTCCGGCAGTTCAAGACACTCGCGATCTTCGTCGTCATCGCCGTCGTCCTGCTCTACCTCCTACCGGTGCACGAGACCGACAACGAGACCCTGGTCAAGATCGGTCGCTCGTTGTTCTTCATCGTCGGCGCGGTCTTCAGTTCGTTCATCGGCGGTGCCGGCATGGCGCTGGCGACCCGGGCGAACGTGCGGGTCGCCGCGGCCGCCAGTGAGGAGGGTGGCCGGGAGAAAGCGATGGGCATCGCCTTCCGTACCGGCGGCGTGGTCGGTTTCCTCACCGTCGGCCTCGGCCTGTTCGGTGGCGCGCTGGTCGTGCTGATCTTCCGCGGTGACGCCCCCACGGTCCTGGAGGGCTTCGGGTTCGGCGCCGCGCTGCTGGCCATGTTCATGCGAGTCGGCGGCGGCATCTTCACCAAGGCCGCGGACGTCGGCGCGGACCTGGTCGGCAAGGTCGAGAAGGGCATCCCGGAGGACGACCCGCGCAACGCCGCGACCATCGCCGACAACGTGGGCGACAACGTCGGCGACTGTGCCGGCATGGCCGCCGACCTCTTCGAGTCCTATGCGGTCACGCTGGTCGCGGCCCTGATCCTGGGTTCGGCCGCGTTCGGTCAGGACGGTCTGATCTTCCCGCTGATCGTCTCCACGATCGGTGTGCTGATCGCGATCATCGGGGTCTTCATCACCCGGCTGCGGGCCAGTGACCGCAACGGTCTCACCGCGATCAACCGGGCCTTCTACATCTCGGCCGTCATCTCGGCGGTCGCGGTGGCCGCGGTCAGCTTCGTCTACCTGCCGAACACCTTCGCCGGTTTCGGTGACGCCAGCATCGACGCGGACATCCTGAACAGCGGTCAGAACCCGCAGATCGTCGCGATCGGCGCGGTCGTGATCGGCATCGTGCTGGCCGCCGCCATCCAGGCGCTGACCGGCTACTTCACCGAGACCAACAGGCGCCCGGTGCAGGACATCGGCAAGTCGTCGCAGACCGGTGCGGCCACCGTGGTCCTGGCGGGCATCAGTGTCGGCCTGGAGTCGGCGGTCTACTCGGCGCTGCTGCTCGGTGCCGGTGTCTTCGGCGCGTACCTGCTCGGCGGCACCTCACTGACGCTGTCGCTGTTCGCGGTGGCGCTGGCCGGTACCGGTCTGCTCACCACTGTCGGTGTCATCGTCGCGATGGACACGTTCGGCCCGATCTCGGACAACGCGCAGGGCATCGCCGAGATGTCCGGTGACGTCGACGAGCGGGGCGCGAAGATCCTCACCGAGCTGGACGCGGTCGGCAACACCACCAAGGCGATCACCAAGGGCATCGCGATCGCCACCGCGGTGCTCGCGGCCACGGCGCTGTTCGGGTCGTACACCAACAGCCTGGCCAGCTCGATGACCGCGGCCGGGGTGACCGACGTCGGCGCCGAGATCCTGGCGCAGCTCAACATCTCCAACCCGCGCGCGCTGGTCGGCTTGCTGATCGGTTCGGCAGTGGTGTTCCTCTTCTCCGGCCTGGCGATCAACGCGGTGTCCCGGTCGGCCGGTGCCGTCGTGATGGAGGTCCGCCGCCAGTTCCGCGAGTTCCCCGGGATCATGGATTACACCCAGCGCCCGGAGTACGGCCGGGTGGTCGACATCTGCACCCGGGACGCGCAGCGTGAGCTGCTCACTCCCGGTCTGCTGGCGATCATGGCCCCGATCGCGGTGGGCTTCGGCCTGGGCCCGGGAGCACTGGCCGCCTACCTGGCCGGTGCGATCGGTACCGGCACGCTGATGGCGGTCTTCCTGTCCAACTCCGGTGGCGCGTGGGACAACGCGAAGAAGCTGGTGGAGGACGGGGCGTTCGGTGGCAAGGGTTCCGAGGCGCACGCCGCCACGGTCATCGGCGACACCGTCGGCGACCCGTTCAAGGATACCGCCGGCCCGGCCATCAACCCGCTGCTCAAGGTGATGAACCTGGTCTCGCTGCTGATCGCCCCGGCTGTGGTGACCTGGAGCTACGGCGCGGACGCGAACCCGGCGCTGCGGATCGGTATCGCAGTGCTCGCGGTGGCGGTGGTGACCGCCGCGGTGGTGTGGAGCAAGCGCAAGCCGATCGCGATCGGTGACGAAAGTTCGGCGGCCGCGTCCGCCGGGGCCACCGACACGGCCAAGGCGGTGCAGGACGCTCGGACCACCGAGTCGTCCCGGGTCAAGGACAACGTCTGACAAAGGCCCGCAACGTGCGCGAAGGGCACCCGGTTCGACCGGGTGCCCTTCGTTATCGCGCCATCGAGGCGTGTGAAGAGTCCGACCATAGTCGTACCCTGCTTGCATGCGTGCGGCCCGCCCGATCTCTCTCGCCCTCGTCCTCGCGCTCGCCACACCGTTGGCGGCCTGTGCCGGTAACCCCGGTGCGCATGCCTGGGCCGCACTGGTGTGCACCACTCTCAGTCCCTGGCGGGCTGAGATCGACTCTCTGACGTCCCGCACCCAGCAGCTGATGACCGCGGAGACCACGCCCGGTCAGGCGAAGGAGAACCTGGCCCGGCTCTTCGAGGGTGCCGCCACCGCGAGCGAGCAGGCGCGGGCCGGTGTGGAGCAGGCCGGGGTGCCCGACGTGACGAACGGTGAGGCCATCGCCGACGGCTTCCAGGACTCGCTGGCCGGCATCCGGGACGCCTACGGCCACGCCCGCACCGGCATCGAAGGCCTGGCCACCCGCCCCGTCGAGGGGTTCTACGCCGAGGTCGGCAAGGTCGTCGAGCAGCTCTCCACGGACTATCAGAAGAGCAGCCTGGACACGACCAACCTGGAGTCGGTCGAGCTGAGACAGGCCTTCGACTCGCTGCCCGAGTGCCGATGACCGAGACCGGCTGGCCGCTGATCCCGCGGGAGGTGCTTCCTCCGCCGGTTCCGGTGGCGAAACGTGCCGAGCGGCGTCCGGCCGGCCCGGTCGGCTCTCCGCCCGGCCGCCAGCTGTCGATGTTCGGTGCCGAGACCATCGAGCCGTCGCCTGCTGATCTGGCCGGGTTGCTGGCTGGTCCGGGGCAGTTGGGCCGGATCGGTGGCACGGCCCGGGTCTCGGTCCGGGTGGACGCGGCCTGGCGGGTCCACGTCCTGGTCGGCGAGCTGGTCGTGCGGGGTCTACGGGCCACCTGGGAGCCGGTCGAGGATCAGGAGCAGGATCACCAACAGGCCGATTCGGTACGCCCGGACGCGCCGACCGCGGAAAACGAGGCGAACGACACGTCCCCGGATACCGAAGAGGAGAAGGCGGAGGAGAAACGGCCGGTCTTCGAGGTTCGTACCGCGTACTCCCGAAGGTTGAACGGTCTTGCTCTCGCTTGGCCGGACGCCTCCGCGCAACTCTTCCTCTCCGGGCCCCGTCTGCGGCTGTGGGTGGCCGCCGCCGGAGGTCCGGCCCCGGGGGGCTACCAGCTCGGCCTGGACCCGGCCAAGGACCGTGCCGTGGTGGACGCCGCGCTGGTCCGTGCGGGTCTGGCCGGCCGAGTGTCGGATGACGGACGGCGTTATCTGATCACCGGCCGCCGGAGGTTGCGCCGGCTGGCCGAACTGGTGGGTGACCGCCCCTCGGCAGCCCCGGACGAGTTCTGGCCCGGCGGTGTGGGCGCGTGATCTTCAGTGATTGTGTCCGACATAACAGTGTCTTCCCGGTGTACGGTGTCGCGGTCAGACGCATGCGGTGTTCGGACCGTTACCATCCGACTGCGGGGTTCCCCGGGAATGTGGGCTTGTCCGGCGCGTTACGTTGAACGTCTGTGCTCCGCCGGACGGAAGCGGGGAGCGCTGAGGGTCAAATAAGGAGTGCCGTGCCGAGTGAAACCAGGACGACCCGTCTGGTCATCGTCGAGTCCCCGTCGAAGGCCAAGACGATCGCCGGTTACCTGGGCCCCGACTATCTGGTCGAGGCCTCCGTCGGCCATATCCGCGACCTACCGCGCAACGCCGACGAGGTTCCGGAGGAGTTCAAGGGCCAGCCGTGGGCTCGGCTCGGTGTCGACGTCGACAACGGCTTCCACGCCCTCTATGTGATCTCCGAGAGCCGTAAGCAGCAGGTGGCGAAGCTGAAGCGACTCGCCCGGGAGGTCGACGAGATCTTCCTCGCCACCGATGAGGACCGCGAGGGCGAGGCCATTGCCTGGCACCTGATCGAGACGATCAAGCCGAAGGTCCCGTACAAGCGGATGGTCTTCCACGAGATCACCAAGCCGGCCATCCAGGCGGCCGTGGCCAACCCGCGTGACATCGACCGTTCGCTGGTCGACGCGCAGGAGGCCCGCCGGATCCTGGACCGGTTGTACGGCTACGAGGTCAGCCCGGTCCTGTGGAAGAAGGTGATGCGCGGCCTCTCCGCTGGTCGCGTGCAGTCCGTCGCCACCCGCATCGTGGTCGAGCGCGAGCGGCAGCGGATGGCCTTCCGGACCGCGGAGTACTGGGACATCCTCGCCAACCTGTCCGTTCAGGGTCAGGTCGAGGGCCCGCGCTCGTTCAACGCCACGCTGATCGCGCTGGACGGCGACCGGATCGCCACCGGTAAGGACTTCGAGCCCACCACCGGCAAGCTCAAACCGGGGTCGAACGCGGTGCAGCTGGACGGTGACGGCGCCCGAGGGCTGGCCGCCCGTCTGGAGGGCCGCCCGTTCACGGTCACCCGGACCGAGGAGAAGCCGTACCGCCGCCGGCCGTACGCGCCGTTCATCACCTCCACGCTCCAGCAGGAAGCCGCGCGCAAGATGCGCTACTCCTCGCAGCAGACGATGCGCACCGCGCAGAGCCTGTATGAGAAGGGCTACATCACCTACATGCGTACGGACTCGGTGAACCTCTCCGAGACCGCGCTGGCCGCCGCCCGTAGGCAGATCGCCGAGCTGTACGGCGCGAACAACGTCCCGCCGCAGCCGCGGAAGTACACCACCAAGGCCAAGGGTGCCCAGGAGGCGCACGAGGCGATCCGCCCGGCCGGAGACAACTTCCGGACTCCCGGCGAGGTGGCCAAGGAGCTGAGCAGCGACGAGTTCAAGCTCTACGAGCTGATCTGGCGCCGCACCATCGCCTCGCAGATGACCGACGCGGTCGGTAACTCGATGAGCGTCCGGATCCGCGCGGTCACCGCGGCGCAGGAGGAGGCCGACTTCTCCGCCTCCGGCAAGACGATCACCGACCCCGGTTTCCTGCGGGCCTACGTGGAGTCCTCGGACGACGAGAACGCCGAGGCCGAGGACGCCGAGCGCCGCCTGCCGAACCTGGTGAAGGACCAGCCTCTGAACGCCGACCAGCTGAACGCGGCCGGTCACCACACCACGCCCCCGGCGCGGTACACCGAGGCGTCGCTGGTCAAGGCGCTGGAGGAGCTGGGCATCGGCCGCCCCTCCACCTACTCGTCGATCATGCAGACCATCCAGGACCGCGGTTACGTGGAGAAGCGCGGCCAGGCGATGATCCCGTCGTTCCTGGCGTTCGCGGTGATCGGCCTGCTCGAGGGCCACTATCCACGGCTGGTGGACTACAACTTCACCGCCGCGATGGAGGGCCAGCTCGACGACATCGCGGCCGGTGACGGCACGCAGCTGGCGTTCCTCAGCGGCTTCTACTTCGGTAGCGACGACGACGCGACCATCGAGGAGGTCGCCCGGTCCGGCGGCCTGAAGAAGATGGTCACCGAGAACCTCAGTGAGATCGACGCCCGCGAGGTCAACTCGATCCCGCTCTTCGTCGACGAAGAGAACCGGCGGGTCGTCGTCCGGGTCGGCAAGTTCGGGCCTTACCTGCAGCGCAGGGCGGTCGACGGCGGCGAGGACGCGCACGAGGACAAGGCCTCACTGCCGGAGGGCATCGCCCCCGACGAGCTGACCCCGGAACGGGTCGAGGAACTCTTCCTGGCCGGCAACGGCGACCGGGTGCTGGGCACCGACCCGGTCACCAACGACGAGGTCACCGTGAAATCGGGGCGCTTCGGGCCGTACGTCTCGGCCGGTGAGCGCAAGTCGTCGCTGTTCAAGGACCAGTCGCCGCAGACGGTCACCCTGGAGCAGGCTCTCGACCTGCTCAAGCTGCCGCGGGTGGTGGGCAAGGACGCCGAGGGCAACGAGATCGTGGCCCGCAACGGCAAGTTCGGGCCGTACATCTCCCGGGAGAAGGACTCGCGGTCGCTGGGCAGCGAGGGTCAGCTGCTGACGATCACCCTGGACGAGGCCCTGGCACTGCTCGCGCAGCCGAAGACTCGTCAGGCGCGGACCGCCAAGCCGCCGCTGCGTGAGCTGGGTGTCGACCCGGTCAGCCAGAAGCCGCTGGTGATCAAGGACGGCCGGTTCGGTTCCTACGTGACCGATGGCGAGTTCAACGCGACGCTGCGCAGCGATCAGACTCCTGAGGAGATCACTCTGGAGCAGGCCTCGCAGATGATCGCCGACAAGCGGGCGAAGGGTCCGGCGCCGAAGAAGCGGGCTCCCGCGAAGAAGGCGGCTCCGGCCAAGTCGGCGGCCACCGGCGAGAAGACCCCGGCCAAGAAGGCCGCGGTGAAGAAGACGACCGCCGCCAAGAAGACGACCGCCGCGAAGACCACCACGGCGGCCAAGAAGGCTCCGGCCAAGAAGGCCGCCCCGCGTAAGGCCACCACCGCCGCGGAGTGAGCGTGCCGGGTTCGGGTGCGGTCGGCACCCGAACCCGGTTTCAGCTGCCCAGCACGCGCTTCAGGTAGTCGTTGGTGAACATCCGCTGCGGGTCGAGGCGGTCCCGGACGGCCAGGAAGTCGTCGAAGCGAGGGTAGACCGGGCGCAGCGACTCGGCGTCCCGATAGTGCAGCTTGCCCCAGTGCGGCCGGCCGCCGAGCCCGGCGCAGACGGCTTCGAAGGCCCGGAAGTAGGGCTCGTAGGGGACACCGAAGTACTGGTGCACCGCGATGTAGGCGGACTCCCGGCCGTACCCGTGGGACAGCCACAGGTCGTCCGGGCCGGTGAACCGGACCTCGACCGGGAACTGCACCTTGAACGGCAGCTCCTCGAAGATCCGGTCGAGCGCGCCGAGGACTTCGGGGAGGGCGGGGCGCGGTACCTCGTACTCCATCTCGGTGAATTTGACCTTGCGCTGGGAGCAGAAGACCTCGTGCGACCGGCCGGTGTAGGTCCGTGCGCTGAGGGCCCGTGCCGAGATGCCGTTGAGAGTGGGGACGGTTCCGGGGATCCTCCGGCCCAGTGCACAGACGCCCTGCCAGACGGTGTTGGAGAGGAAGTCGTCGTCGAGCCAGCTCCGGAACTTCGACAGCGGCCGGTCGTCCTCGTCCACCCGTTTGTTGATCTTCAAAGAGGCCCGGTCGGTGTACGGGTACCAGAAGAACTCGACATGTTCGTTCGCCGGCAGCCAATCGTCGAGCCCGGCCAGCACGTCCGGCAGTGACATCGGCCGCTCGTCGGCGAGCAGGGTGAACGCGGGCACACACCGGAGGGTGACCTCGACGATCACGCCGAGCGCCCCGAGCCCGAGCCGCACCGCCCCGAACTCGGGGGAGTCCGCGGTGTAACGCTCGATCTGCCCGGCTGCGGTGACCACGGTCAGCGCCTCGACGCAGGACGCCAGGGTGCCGTGCTCGAGGCCGGTGCCGTGTGTTCCGGTGGAGACGGCACCGGCCACGGTCTGTGCGTCGATGTCACCGAGATTGGGCATAGCCAGATCGTGCTCGGCGAGCACCCGGTTCAGTGCGGACAGCGTCATTCCGGCCTGGACGGTCACCAGCGGACCGTCGACGCTGATCAGGTGGCTGAGGCGGTGCACGTGCATGCGCTGATCGTCAGCGACCGCAATGGAGGTGAACGAGTGGCCGCTACCGACCACCTTGACCCGCCGGCCGTCCTCGGCGGCCCGGCTCAATGCGGCGGCGACCTCGTCGACATTGCCGGGTGTCAGGACATCGGCGACAGACTCCTGGTTCAGGCCCCAGTTGGTCCACCGACGGGAATTAACGGGTGTAGTCATTCTGGCCTTTGTCCTCCGTCCGAGCGGACACCGGTACCCGGCGTCCCGTCGATGCCCCTCGCTCGTTGATCCGAGTAACGTTCGATTTAACGATGAGATTTATTCACGACGGTGAACATTTTCCTTGCGAGCTCCGGTCGTGAACGGATCTCTTTGCTGAGAGGGAGTGGCGACGCGTGTCGACACCAACCGTCAGTACCGGACCGCTGCGGCGGGTTCCGGTGCAGGGCAGAAGCGTTGCCCGGGTGCAGCGCATGCTCGACGCCTGTGCTGAGCTGGTCGACGAGGTCGGTTATGAGGGCCTGACCACCACGCTGCTCGCCGAGCGCGCTGAAGTCGCGATCGGTTCGGTCTACCAGTTCTTCCCGGATAAACGGGCCATCGTCCAGGCGCTCGCACTGCGCAACATGGACGCGTACCTGCAAAGCCTGTCCGACCGATTCGCCAGCGAGATCTTCACCCATTGGTGGGACGCGGTCGACGCTGCGATCGACGCCTACATCCACATGCACCGCAGTGTGCCGGGTTTCCGGACGCTGCATTTCGGTGATGTGGTCGACCTGCACCTGCTCGACTCCGACCGGGACAACAACGCGGTCATCGCCGAGCGCCTGGCCGAACTGCTGATCGAGCAGTTCAAACTGGCCGACCGGGGCCGTCTGCGGTTCGCGCTGCAGATCTCGGTGGAGGCGGCGGACGCGCTGATCAAGCTGGCGTTCCGCCGCGACTCCACCGGTGACGAGGCGGTCCTCACCGAGGCCAAAGCCCTGATAAGGGAATACCTGCACCGGCACGTGTCGGCCTGAGGTCTCGTCACCCCAGAAAGGCACGGCCTTCTCCACGGTACGTGGGGGCCGGCGCGGCTGTCTCGCCGTTGACCAGTTGCAACTCGTTGACGTGCTCGCACAGCTCGCCGGCCTTGGCATGCCGGAACCACACCCGGTCGCCGGGGCGCAGTCCCTCGGCGGCCGCGCCCACCAGCGGGGTCTGCACCTCACCGGCGCCCTCGTCAGCCTTGTAACTCAGGCCCTCGGGCAGCCACGGCGTCGGCAGGCGGGAATCCTCGGCGGTGCCGGACGCGATCCAGCCGCCGCCGAGGACGGTCGCGATCCGCGGAGCCGGCCGGCGCACCACCGACAGGGCGAAGAACGCCGCCGGAGTTGGCCGCCAGTCGCGGTAACCGTCGAAGAGTGTCGGCCCGTAGAGCCCGGAGCCCGCGGCGACCTCGGTGACCGCGGGATCGGCGCTGGTCGCGGCGACACTGCCGGTCCCGCCGCCGTTGACGAACTCCAGATCGGCGTGTTCCCGGACGGCCCGTACCGCTGCGGCCCGGCGTGCCAGCAGCTCGGGCAGGGCCCGCTTCTGCATCAGGCGGATCGCCCGGGCCCGTAGCGGCTGGCCGGGCGGGTCGTCGCCGACCCCGGCGATGTGCGCCTCGTAACACATCACGCCGACCAGTCGGAACCCGTCGCGCGCGGCTAAGGTCCGGGCCAGGGCACCGGCCTGGGCGGCCGAGTGGACCGGGGAGCGGCGCACCCCGATGTACAGCGGGCCGGCCGGGCGCCAGGCCGCATCAAGATCAATGCACAGTCGTACGGCCGGACGGGCGCTAGGGTCCACCACCAGGTCGATCAGGTCGAGCTGCGCCGGATGGTCCACCATCAGAGTGATCGCCGCCGCGAGTCCGGCGTCGGCGGCCAGTTCGGCGAGCGCCGTCCGGTCCACCGTCGGGTACGCCACCAGCACGTCATCGGTCACACCCGTGCGGACCAGCCAGATCGCCTCGGGCAGCGTGTAGGCCATCACCCCGTGCCAGCCGGGCCGGCTCAGCACCCGTTCCAGCAGGGTCCGGCACCGGATCGACTTGCTCGCCACCCGGAGTGGTTTGCCGCCGGCCCGGGCGGCCAGTCGATCTGCGTTGTCGTCGAAGGCGGCCAGGTCGACCACCGCAACGGGGGTCTCCAGATCGCCGGTGGCTTTGTCGAGTCGCTCGCGCAGGGACGTGCGGTCAGGGAGCACGGGAGCACGTTATCCCGTGAGGTGGATAACACGAAAGACATTCATCTCTGCTTTACCCGATCGTGGCTGCCCCGCGCCTTCCGGGGTGGCCGGTTACAGTGCTCCGAGCAGTGACCACGGGAGGTAGGGCCATCAGTACGGACAAGCAGCAGGACCCGGGGCCCGTCGACCTCAGTGGGATGGCGGCGCTTCGCTCGGTTCTGCGCCTACGCGGCTTCCGGAGGCTCTGGCTGGTCCTCGCGGCCGCCTCCTTCGGTGACTGGATCGGCATCCTCGCCACCGCGCTCTTCGCATCCGCCCAGTTCGAGAACACCGCGGCCCAGGGCGCCGCGTTCGGTGGCACCATCGCCGTGCGCCTGCTCCCGGCCCTGGTCCTCGGCCCGATCGCGGGAGTGCTCGCCGACCGGTTCGACCGCCGCTACACGATGGTGATCGTCGACCTGCTGCGGTTCGTCATCTACGGCTCGATCCCGCTCGCCCCGGTCTTCGGCGCCACCCCGGCCCAGACCGTCGCCTGGGCCACCATCGCCACCCTCATCGGCGAGGCGATCACGCTGATCTGGATCCCGGCCAAGGAGGCCGCGGTCCCGAACCTGATCCCCAAGTCGCAGATCGAGGTCTCCAACCAGCTCACCCTGGTCACCACGTACGGCATCACGCCGATCCTCGCCGCCCTGACACTCTCCGCGCTGACCGCCGGACTCCAGCAGTCCGGTGTCTCCCTGCCGGACTGGGCGCAGCCGGTGCAGATCGCCCTCTACATCAACGCGCTCTCCCGCCTGGCCACCGCGATCGTCGTCTTCTTCGGCATCAAGGAGATCGGCGGCAAGAGCGAGGAGCGCAAGCGCGCCGCCGAAGAACAGAGCATGACCCGCCAGTTCCTCGACGGGTGGAAATACCTCGGCAGCACCCCGCTGGTCCGCGGCCTGGTGGTCGGCATCTTCGGAGCGTTCGCCGCCGGTGGCGTGGTGATCGGCGCGGCCCGCACCTTCGCCTACTCGCTGGGTGCCGGTGAGGCCGCGTTCTCCCTGCTCTTCGGCTTCATCTTCATGGGCCTGGCACTCGGCATCGGCCTCGGCCCGATGATCGTCAAGGACCTGTCCCGGCGGCGCTGGTTCGGCATGAGCATCGTGCTGGCCAGCGGATCGGTGATGTTCCTCGGCTTCGCGTTCCACCTGTCGATGGCCCTGGTCGGGGCGCTGCTCGTCGGTGCCGGTGCGGGCATGGCGTTCCTGGCCGGGACCACCCTGCTGTACGGGGAGATCGAGGACGCCGTCCGCGGCCGGGTCTTCGCCGTCGTGCAGATCGGCGTCCGGACCGTGCTCCTGCTGGCCATCACAGTGGCCGGCGTGCTCGTCGGTTTCGGCAGCTCCCGCCGGGTCCACCTGGGCCCGCTCGCCTTCGACGTGTCGTCCACCCGGGTGCTGCTGCTGGTGGCCGGTGCGATCGGCATCTGGGTGGGCATCGGGGCGTTCCGCCAGATGGACGACAAGAAGGGCGTGCCGGTCCTCGCCGACCTGTTCGGCTCGCTGCGCGGGCGCCCGCTCTCCCCGCCCGAGGAATTCGTCCGCTCCGGAGTCTTCGTGGTCTTCGAAGGCGGCGAGGGAGCCGGCAAGTCGACCCAGGTCACCCGGCTCGCCGAAGCACTCAAAGCAGAGGGCCGCGACGTCGTCGTCACCCGCGAACCCGGCGCCACCGACGTCGGCGCCCGAATCCGCGGGCTGGTGCTGGACAAGTCCGAGACCCCGTCGGCCCGGGCCGAGGCGCTGCTCTACGCCGCCGACCGGGCCCACCACGTCGCCACCGTGGTCCGGCCCGCCCTCAGCCGGGGCGCCGTCGTGATCAGTGACCGCTACATCGACTCGTCGCTGGCCTACCAGGGCGCTGGGCGCACCCTGCCGGTCCAGGAGATCTCCTGGCTGTCCGCGTGGGCCACCGGCGGGCTCAAACCCGACCTGGTCGTCCTGCTCGACGTCGACCCCGGCGTGGGCCTGACCCGGGTGGACTCCCGGGGCGAGGGCGCCGACCGCCTGGAGAGCGAGTCCCAGGCCTTCCACGAGCGGGTTCGGTACGCCTTCCTCGACCTGGCCGCCACCGACCCCAAGCGGTACCTGGTCCTGGACGCGTCCCGGCCCCTCGACGAGATCTCCGAAGCGGTCACCCTCCGCCTCGCCGGCGTACTGGATCCGGTCGAGGTCAGCTGAGTCTCAGCCGGGTCGAGGACGGCGGTCATCTCACGGCTGGTCGCCGAAACTATCGAGACTTCATCCTCGCCAGAGCGTGACCATCATCGCCTCTAGGGCGACCTGCGGTTTCACGTTGCGGTCGATCGAATCACGGCAGGCCAGCACCGCCTCCAGGCGACGCAACGTGCTCTCCGGCGCCCACTTCTCCGCCGCGGCCGACGTCACTGCCGCCAGATCGCCGTGCACCATCGCCACCGGCGCCCGCATCGAGGTGACCAGCACGTCCCGGTAGAAACCGACCAGATCCTGAAGCGCCCGGTCGATCGCGTCGCGCTGCGCCCGGGTAGCCCGCGCCTTCTGGTTCCGCTCCAGCTCCTTCAACTGGCCGGCCGCACCGCGCATCGCCGACGTCGCACCCCGGCCGGTGCCGCCCGCGCCCAGCGCCCGCTCCAGCGCGGACCGCTCCGCCACGTCCAGATCGGCCACCGCGCTCGCCGCCTCCAGCTTGGTGGCCGCCTCCAGCTTCGTCGCCGCCTCGAAACACGCCCCGATGTTGGTCAGCCGGCGCGGCACACCGAGCACCTCGTCCCGGCGACCACGGGACTCCGGATCCGCCGCGAGCTGCCGGGCCCGCTCCAGATCACCCTGCGCGGCGGCCGCCGCCCAGCCGGCCTGCTCCGGAACCATGCCGTGCCGGCGCACCAGGAACTCACTCAAAGCCGCCGCCGATGGCTGGATCATCGACACCAGGCGGCACCGGGACCGGATCGTCACCATGATGTCGTCCGGGTGCACCGACGGAGTGCACAGCAGGAAGACCGTCCGCGGCGACGGCTCCTCGATGGCCTTGAGCAGCGCGTTGCTGGCCCGCTCGCCGAGCCGGTCGGCGTCCTCCACGATGACGACCTGCCAGCGGCTGCCGGACGGGGCGCTGGCCGACCGCAACACCAGCATCCTGGTCTCCTTGACCCCGATGCTGAGCCCTTCGGTGGCCACCACGTGCACGTCAGCGTGCGTACCGACCATCGTCGTGTGACACCCGTGGCACTCGCCGCAGCCGATGCCGTCCCGCTCACACTGCAACGCGGCCGCGAAAGCCCGCGCCGCGACCGCTCGCCGGGCCCCCGGCGGACCGGTGAAGATCCAGGCGTGGGTCATCCCACCCGGATCCGGGTCACCGGCCATGGTGCGGGCGGCCGCTGCCGCGGCCCGGCGCAGGATCCGGACCGGTTCGTCCTGGCCCACCAGATCCGAGAAGACATCTTGGGGACTCACCGGACGATCGTATATCTGGGGCCCGAGCCCCAGACCCCGCGTCACGGCCGGTTCCGGGCCGACGCCGCTCACGGCTTACCCCGCGCGTCGCGTCCAGGCTCGTGTCTCCGGTTCCGGCCGTTCCGTCCTTCGCGTCTGACCTCGCCCCTCGGGTCGGAGCTGGTCCTGGTCGGTACCGCCTGCTCCTGCTTTTGTGGGCTCAGCTTGCCCCCGGCCCTCTATTTCGACTACTGAAAGTAATACTTCGATGGAAGCGGTATCGCTCTCCGTGTTGATTGACGACGTTATCCACAGAGGGCTGTCGGCCGTAGCGGGACGATGACCGGAGCGGGTACGGTCTCAACCCGGAACGCGACGGTGGCATGACGCGCGGTGAGGAGCCTGAATGGCCCGCGAGATCGACGAGGCGTGGATCGACGAGGCGATCGACCGATATCGGCGCATCGAAGACCTGCACGCCGACTTCGGTGCAGCGGTGGCCGCCCACACCGTCTCGGTGCACTCGCCGGACCAGTCGATCGAGGTGGTCGTGACCGCCGCGGGAGACATCGTGGACATCAAGATGCACGGTGGCCTGCGTCATCGCGAGCCGGCCGAGTTCGCCCGGGAGATGCGTTCCGTGGTGACCAGCGCCGCCGAAGCCGCCCGTTGGGCCAGGGAGAAACTGCACGGTGAGGTGTTCGGATCGTTCCGCACCCTGGAAGGACACTGACGTGGATCGACTCGCCGACCAGATCGACCATGCCGCAAAGGCACTGGCCACCGTGGACCGTCGCGTCCCAGATCTGGTTCCGGTCGCCGCCGACTTCGGCGCCGCCGACGCCGGTCGCCCGGGCCGCATCGGCCGCGCCCTGTTCGCCGGCTGGTCCGCGGTCCTGGCAGCCCGCGCCCGGGAGGCCGCCGACGCCTCCACCCACCTGACCGAGATGGCCGAGTCCGTCCGGGTCAGCGCTCACGCCTACACCGAAACCGACGACCTGGTCCGCCGACGTTTCCAGAGGGGTCTCTGATGCCCTCCGGCGCCCCGTCCTCGTCCGCTTCCGCATCCCCGCACCCGATGGCCGGTCTCCGTGGCCCCGGTGACGTGTGGTTACCTGCAAGGCGTCCGCCCACCGGATCCGGTCTTGTCGACCGGGTGCCAGGCCACTTTCAGCTCACCGCAAGCGGCCGGTTGCCGCGCCCTTCTCGGCTTACCGTCGGCGGCCTAGCGATCGGCCGCTTTCGGCTTGCCGTCGGCGGAGTGATCGGTCGCCTTCGGCTTGCCGTTGGTGGTCGGGTGATGGGCCGTTTTCCGCTCATTGTCGGCGGCCGGGCGATGGGCTGTCTTCTGCGAGGATTGTGATGGACCGGCTCGATCAACTGTTGACTGTGGCGAACCCGCTGCTCACCCGGGTCGACGACGTGCTCTCGACGGTCGGCGCGCCCGGCGGGCACGACGTCTGGGCCGAACTGCGGCGGGTGCGACTGCTGCCCGGTGACGCCGCGCGTGCGGTCGCCGGGCTACGGCCGACGGCCATTCTGGACTCGGTTCCGGAGTTGCGGGCCGACGCCCGGGCCTACGCCGACCTGGCCGACGCTCTGCCGCTGCCGGGGGAGTGGTCCGGGGCGGCCGCCGACGCCTACGAGCAGGCCCGGCGCAGCACGGCCGAACGACTGCACGGCGGCCCCGACAGCCTCGGCGAGCGGATGGAAGCGACCGCCGACCTGGCCGACGCCCTGACCGGCTGGATGCTCGGCGCCCGTGCCGACCTCGCGGAATCCCTCGCCGAGGTCTGCCTGACCACCGAGGCCCTGACCCTCACCGGCAGCGCACACCCGCCCGGCCAGGAAGCGGGCGCCGCCGCGGCCATCGGGGCGATCCTGCTCCGCACGGTCGCCGACAGCTACGACCGGGCCGAAGACCTCCTCGACGACTACGTCCGCCTGCAGAACCCACTACCGGTCTGACGAACGGCCTGCGAACGGCGAGCCTAGGACCGTTCGCCCGACGCGATGGACCCGCGCCACTGCCCGGCGAACCGCTTGGTCGAACCCCCTGCCTTGTCTGGCGACCACCGGCCAAACCCACTGCTCTGTCTGGCGAACCTCCTGCAGCACCCGGCGCCGTCAGACGACCTGCCCGCCAGCCGGTTATGTCCGATGTGGCGTATGGCGCTCTCGTTGTGTGGCACCGGACGAGTGAATCTGGACTGGATTTCGAAGGCGCCAGGTCAAACGGTTCGGGAAGCCGCCGGCCGCGACCAGCAGGGAAGGCGAGGCGGTCGTAGCAACTGCGGGAGGCGCCGCCCAGGGCTCAGTTTTGCTGTTCAGGGCTGCCGACGTCGGCGGCGGGAAGTCGTGACCACGGCGCAGACGCCGCCGATGACCAGGGCCGCCCCAGCGATCAGCAGGGACGCCACCCGCGGGCCGGTGATCGGGAGGCCGGAATCGCCGGTGCCGGTTCCGACCGCGGTGCCGGGACCGGCACCGGCTCCCGACCCGGCACCGGGCGCGCCAGTACCAGTGCCGCCGCCAGTGGTGCCACCGCCGGTGGAGCCGCCGCCGGTGGTGCCACCCCCGGATGTGCCGGGAGCGACGGCTGCGGCCTGGAGCATGCCGATTCCCAGGTCGGCGACCACACCGGACGGTTTGCTGTCGGTTGTCGTGTCGTTGCGGATCACGGTCACCCGGATCGCGGTGGCTGCGGCGGCGATCGCGGCGCCGTCGGTTGCCTGGCGTACCGCGCCCAGCGAGATCCGCATGACGGAGCCGTCGGTTCCGGTGGGGATGGGGCTGTTCTCGGTCTCGCTGAGAACCGGCAGGCCCGGAACGGTCGGCAACGGCAGTCCACCGATCGGCACTAGCGGGGCCGGCGTCGATTCCAACGGGCGAAGCTCATCACTCAACGTAATGTCAACGTACTCACCGGCTGTGTCCAGGCGTGCTTGTTTGCCGCTGCGGCTGATGATCTCCACGATCGCCGGCCGGTAGTCGACCCGGCTCTTTCCGCCCGCGGTGACCGTGAGCTGGGGTGAGCGCAGTACCCGGATCCGCACCTCGTTGTCGACCAGGCTGATCCGGCCCGCGGTGATGCTCGCCGTCGCGACGCTCTGCGAGGTTCCGGCCCGTCGGCGCAGGGCGGTGCCGCTCCGGCTGGAGATCTTCTCCGGTACCCGGATCAGCGCCCCGTTCCCGGCTCCGGTGATCGCGACCCGGCTGATCTCGGCGCTAGCCGTGGACACCGGCCCCTCGACCGATCCGCATTCCATGCCGGCTTTCCACACCGCTCGGGCGCTCAGGGCACCCGCGCCGACGTTGAGCGGCCCGTACCGCTGCGGTCCGGTTCGTCGTTCGCTCGCCTTGGGCTGTACCGGCGGCGCCTGCTGCACGACCAACTCGTTGCGGGCGGCGGATCCGGCGACCTTGCCGTTCAGGACGCGGGCGGCTCCGGCCGAGCTGACCGGAGCGCCGGCGATGAGCACACTTCGCGCGTTCCCGAGCCCGACGTCACTGACGGCCTCCTGCGGCGCCCCGCCACCCTGCCCGCCGGTCGCCTTCTCCTGAACGGCCCGAGGCTGTGCGGGCCGCGGCCGAGGCGGACGAGGCTGCGCGGGCGTCTCGGAGTCGTCGGCGTCATCAGGATCAACAGAAGAATCGACGTCATCGGGACCGACAGGGGCAGGATCGGAATCGTCGGCCTGATCAGGCTCGGAATCAGCGCCTTTGTCCCCCGTACCGGCGGATGATTTGGTCCTGGAATCGGCGATGCGGCCACCCGGTTTCAGGTCGAGCCGGTCGATGCGGAGAAGTTCCGCCCCGGACTGTGCGGCGTAGCGTTCGGCCCTTGCGCAGCCGGGTGCGGCGAGGGCGGGCAGGGGAGCGGTCAGCGTGCCCGCGAACCCGAGCGCTACGACACTGGCGGCCACTGACCGGGCGGGTGCCATGGCAGGTCCTTTCAAGCCGGGGATGCTTACGGGACTGGCCAACGACAGTCGATGGGGACAGTTTCGCTGCATCTATGCGACAACCCTCGCGGGTAGGTCAAATCCGGCATTTGGTACGGCTGGCCTGCCGTCGTACTGTAGATCGCATGGGCATGCTGTGCGCGGTCAGCTTCAACCGGTACGGCCGCCTCTACTACCTCGATCCGGCCGGCTTCACGCCAGCCGTCGGCGACCGCGTGCTGGTGCCGACGGATGACGGTCCCGAGGTGGCGGAGTGCGTCTGGGCACCGCAATGGGTCGAGGAGGACACCTCCGGTTTCCCCAAGGTCGCCGGGCTGGCGGTCGACACCGACCTGCACCGCGACGAGACGTTGCGCAAGCGCAAAGCCGAGGCCAAGGTCGCCGCCAAGAAGCTGATCAAGTCGCACAACCTGCCGATGAAGGTCGTCGCCGTCGATCACGTGCTCGACCCGACCGGCGGTAACAGCGCGCGCACCACGATCTATTTCACCGCACCGAACCGGGTCGACTTCCGTTCCCTGGTCCGTGACCTCGGGGCCACCCTGCACTGCCGGGTCGAGCTGCGCCAGCTCTCCGCCCGCGACTCGGCCCGCGTCCAGGGCGGCATCGGCTCCTGCGGCCGCGACCTGTGCTGCGCCACGTTCCTGACCGACTTCGAGCCGGTCACCATCCGGATGGCGAAAGATCAGGATCTGCCGCTCAACCCACTACGCATCTCCGGCGCGTGCGGCCGCCTGATGTGCTGCCTCAAATACGAGCACCCGCTGTACCAGACGTTCCAGGCCTCCGCCCCGGCGCTCGGCTCCCGTGTGACGACGCCGGAGGGTGACGGTCGCGTCGTCGCGCACAGTGTTCCCAAGGACGCGGTGGTGGTCCGCCTCGACGCCGACGGCTCCCGCTGCTCCTGCAGCCGTGCCTCGGTCTGCGCTCCGCGCCAGGCCCACGACGCCCAATACAACCCCGAGATTTAGTACGCATCAACCACGGCTCCGCCCGGTCCCCGCGAGCGATGCGGGGCCCCGGGCCGCCCCGCGCCCGCCGGGCCGAATGCGGTGGTCAGCCGGCCAGTCGCGTGGCCTGTGTGGTCAGCCGGCCAGTCGCGTGGTCTGCTCGCGAAGCACGCGGATCGTGTTGTCCAGATAGTCGGTGATCACGGCCAGTTGTGCCTCGTCGTACCGGCTGGTGAACTCACCCATCGCCGCCGTCAGGTCGGCGAAGATGCCACCGAGATCCGGCCTCTTCGCCGGATCGGCCACCAGCAGGGTGCGCCGACGGTCGGCGGGGTCGGGCCGCCGCTGCACGTAACCGGCCCGTTCCAGCCGGTCGACGATGCCGGTCAGCGCGGTCACGCCCACGCCCAGTGCCGGGGCCAGGGCGCCGATCGGCATCGGCCCGGAGCGCAGGATCACGCCCAGGGCCTTGTGCTCGGCGGCGCTCAGTCCGAGCCGCTGCGCGACCGCCTCGTGAAAGAGCACAACAGCGGTGCTCAACTCCCAGCCGTAGTCACGCATTGTCAAACCTCTTTACTTCATGTACCTGGATAGTCCACGCTAGTGGAATATCTGGAGGTTGCCATGAAGGATTCTCTGTCACTGGGCAGAGCCGCGGCCAGGTGGGCCGGAGGCTTCTACCTACGTCACGTCATCCTGGTCCTGGGCCTGTCCCTGATCCCCACCGCGCAACGGTTCACGGTCATCAGCCAGGACGTGCCGCCCGCCGTCAGCATCGCCGGCGAGGTGCTGGTGATGCTGGTCCGCATTCTGCTCTTCGTCCTGGTCGTGCGCCTGATGCTCGACGAGCTGGCCGCCGCCGGCATCGGCCGCCGCGAGTCCTGGGCCCGCTTGAAAGCCGGCCTCCACGCCCGCCGCCTCGCCTTCTGGGGCCAGTGGGTGCTGCTCATTATCGCCTTCGTGATCTTCGACGTGCTGCCGGAGACCCTGATCGCGACCGTGGTGCCGGAGTCCGCCCGGGAGACCGCCACCGCGTGGCTGGTCGCGGTGAAGAACCCGACCGTCATCGCCTTCACCATGCTCTGGCTGGTCGGAATCGCCCGCACCCTGATCATCGACCCGGACCCAGCGGCCCCCTCAGACGATCTCGAAGGCCGGCTCGACCCGGTGCACGGCCATCGGGGTGACCGGCCGTAACCAGGGCGAATGCGGGTCACCGTCCGGGTCGGCCGCCCACTGTTTGCAGACCGCGCCGACCCCGATCGGGTGAATCGTGAGGGTGCCGTCGGCGGCGATGTGCATCCGCAGGAAACTCTTCGCCTCTTCGATGCCCTGACCGGCGTACAGCTCGTTCAGGTTCACGTCGAAACGGGCCGCGACCAGTAGATACAGCGCGAGCGCCTGGGTCGCGACCACGGCGATCAGCGGACCGTAGACGACAGCCGCCACCGCGAGCGGCCCCGGCCACGGCCAGTCCCGGAACGGCAGCTGCAACCACACCCACGTGCCGCCGACCGCCAGCGCGATCTGGGCCAGGCCGTGCACCACCCCGAAGACCAGATGCCGGACGTTGCCCTCCGGCTTCGCGAAGAGCACCGTGCCCGCCATGATCAGCACCAGCATCAGGACCAGCGGAATGCTGAACAGCCGCTGGATGCTGCCACCTTGACTGGCCGCCCCCGCACCGGCCATGGCCAACATGGTCAGTGTGTGGATGATGCCGAGCAACGTGGCGAACCCGGCGTTACGCCGTGGCACTCGATGGAACACGCCCCACCCCATCCGGCGGGACTCGGCCGTGTCCGGATAGGTGGCCTTGCGGTCGTACCGCCGACTGCGGCTCGCGTTGCGGGTCAGCGTCTCCGGCGGCGGAACCAGCAGATGACCCGGAAGGTTCTGAGTGCCCAGCGTGTACGCCCCACCACCCCCGCAGGTGATCAACTCCCGATCGTCGCCGGAGAACCTCGCGTAATGGTGCAGGTCGCCGGAGACCAGAACCCGAACCCGGGCTTGAGTGGGCCCGAGAATCGTCCGGATGAAATAGTCCACCGCGTCGTACGCGTGCGGGTTCTCCCGCGCCTTCACCCACGTCGGCGAGGGCGTCATCAGAATGACCCGGTCGTCCGGCCCGACCTGCTCGGCGGCCTTCTCGAAGTAGAGCAACTGCGGGTCGTCGATGTACGCCCCGAACTGCTCGTCCACCGCGAACACCCACCAGTTCCCCGGCAGTTTGATCGCGAAGTACGACCGCCGCTGCCCGGTCCGCCACCCGCCGATGTTGCCGTCCTTACGCCGAGCGAAGAGCCGCAGAAACGCGGTGAGCCCGTCGTACCAGTCATGGTTTCCGGGAAGGGCGTACAGCGTCGGCCGGGGCACTCCGGCCGGAGCCTCGGGAAACGCCGCGCGATAGGGACCTTTCATCCGGTGCTCATATTCGTCACCACTGGCCACCGGATACACCTGATCGCCACCCATCAACAGCAGCCGCCCCCGGGGCAGCAGCTCACCGTCGACTTCCAGCTGATCCTGGGACAGCAGATAGGCGACCGAGTAGGTGGCGTCGAACCCGTCGCCCAGGTCGGCCACATAGTCCACCCAGATGTCCCCGGTGGCCGTCGCCGAATGGTCGAAGATGTCGTCGTCGAGAGCGTTCTGCAGCTCACGCTTGTCCAGATAGGCCCCGAAGAGGAAGTGCAGAAGTGTCCGCAGCCCGGTACTGAGCAGCATCAGCGGAGCAAGCCAGCCGATCGGCCCTTTCCGGGTGAACCCCAGCTCCTGTGGATCGAGGCTGCGCGGCCGGCTGCGCCCACCAGCCCCCGACTCGGCCGGCTTGGCCGGTACGGTCTCCGGTGGAGCGGATCGCTGCGGGGGAACGATGGCCATCGACACATCCTCCGCCACACCCGGCACAGTAGCCATCGGGACACGACATCAGACGTACCCCGATGATGATGCCCCCGTCGATGCCGTAGACTTGTCTACGTTGCCGCCTTAGCTCAGTCGGCTAGAGCGACGCACTCGTAATGCGTAGGTCGACGGTTCGATTCCGTCAGGCGGCTCAGTGAGAAACCCCAGGTCACCGACCTGGGGTTCTTCTTTTCGACCAGTTCCGTTCGGCGTTGCAACGAGAAAGCCCAGGTCTATGACCTGGGCTTCTTCTCTGGTGGGGAGCTGAGGGCTCGGCTCCCCCCGGATGCCGAACCTTTGAGGTCAGCAGTAGGCCTTGGCCACCTTGTACGCCAGGGTGGTGGACTTCGGGGAGCTGCCGCACCGCACCACGCCCTCGGAGCGCAGGCCGAACGAGGTGGCCTTGCCCGTGCCCTTGATGAGGATCTGGGTGCCGCGGGAGTTGCAGACCGAGTAGACGTACCGGCCGGAGACCTTCTTCACCCCGGCGAAGTAGACGTACACGTTCCCGCTCTTCATGGTGCCGCTGACTGTCTCTTTGCTGGTGTTCGTCTTCTTGCCGGAGGCGGCCAGCTCGATCTTGGCGTTGCCCTCCAGCTTGGCGATGAGCGTGTTGGCCGAGAACTTGACACCGGTGCTGGCTTTGGCGGACGCGCTGACCGTCGAGGTGTGGGTCACGGAGTAGGAGCGCTTGATGGTCGCGCCGCTGAAGTTCTCGAACGCCTTGGCGTGGGTGATCGCCCAGGGCTTGCTGACGCTGCTCCACTTCCACATCTTGAAGTTCGGCTCACACTTCGTGCCCTCGAACGCCGTGGCATCGCTCGACGCGGCGGCCGTCCGGACCTCGCTTGCGGACGCCATGGCCGGCGTCGCGGAGAAGATCGCCGCACCGAGCATCGCGCCGGACACGCACCACCGAATTGTTCCACGCACTTCGACTCCGCTTCTGAGCTGTTTCCGTAATGGAGTGGATCGATGTGCTGAACTATTCAACGGGTGCCTAAACTTCCGCTGTAACTTCCCTATACGCGGCGGCCGGGCTCACGTAGCACCGGGGTCAGCGCGAACGACAGCACCAGCAGCATCGCCACCGCGAGCAGCCCTTTCGAGACCGTGAGATGGTCACCGAGGAAACCGATCAGGGGCGGGCCGCCGAGGAACGCGCAGTAGCCGATCGACGAGACCACCCCGACCCGGGCGGGCGCCTTGACCGGGTCGTCGGCGGCGGCGCTCATCCCGATCGGGAAGCCGAGCGAGGCGCCGAGCCCCCACAGCATCGCCCCGGCGAAGGCGATCGGTGTGGACGGCCCGAAGACGAAGACGAGCAGCCCGGCCAGGCCGGTGACGGCGAGCATCCGGAGCACGGGCACCCGGCCGTACCGGTCGAGAAGGTTGGGCCCGAACCACCGGCCGACCGTCATGGCGGCCAGGAACAGGGCGAAGCCGAGGGTGCCGGTGGACGCCGCGGTGCCGTGGTCGTCGATCAGGGCGATGCTGATCCAGTCGATGCCGGCCCCTTCGGTGAGGGCGAACGACAGCACGAACAGGCCGATGAGCAGGGTGCGCGGCTCGCGCCAGGCGGCGAGCGCGCGAGGTTTCTCCGTCGCGGCGGCGTCCGCGGTGGCCTCATCGGTCACGAACCATCGGACGGCGGGGACGACTGCCGCCACCACGAGGACGCAGGCGATCACCACGTGGACGGTGACCGGGACGCCGACCTTGACGGCGCCCGCGCCGGCGAGTGCCCCGGCGACCGTGCCGATGCTGTACCCGGCGTGGAAGCGGGGCATGATCGACCGGCCGAGGCGGCGTTCCACGACTGCGGCCTGCACGTTCATGGCGACGTCCCAGGCGCCGGTGGCGAGCCCGTAGACGTAGAGGGCGATGACCACGGGAACGACGCCGTAGTGGTAGCCGATCGCGACGGCGGCCAGCGCCGACCCGAGCAGAACGGCCCCGGTGCCGACCATGACCCGGGAGCCGAAGCGCCCGACCAGATGCCCGGCGATCGGCAGTGACGTCACCGAGCCGGCCGCGATGGCGAGCAACATCAGGCCGAGTTGCGACGGGGTGAGCCCGAGCTGGTCGCGGATCTGCGGGATTCGCGACGCGAAGCTGGCCATCGCGATGCCGAGGAAGATGAACGTGACGTAGACGGATCGGGTGGAGGCCCGCAGGCCGACCTTCTCCATGGTGCGCAAAGGTGACCCCGTGTGATGGTGAGAGAGTTTTCTCTGCTCACCGTACCCAAAAGCCTTTCCCTGCTCACCGTACCCAAAAGCCTTTCCCTGCTCACCGTGCCCAAGAGCCTCAGTGCGAACGGACCTGCCACGGCGCCCATTGCACCGGGGCCGCGAAGCCCTCACGCCGGGCGTCCCTGGCCCCGGCGGCGGAGAGCGGACCTTCCTGATCAGCCTGCACGCCGGCCCCGATCAACCTGGTCTCGAACCAAGACCCAATGAGCCCGCGTCGTACGCGTTCCCACAGTCCGCCCTCGATCAGGGCGCCGGTGTGGATCCGCAGTCGTTCGGCCGTGACTTTCGGGTCCTCGTCGCAGGTGTCGCAGGGACAGGCCGGCAGCGGCTCCTCCCACCACCGGCCGAGGCGCAGCCGGAGTCCGGAGTCGGTGAACTGCACCGCCAGCGGCGCGGCGGTGGGCATGCGAGGGATGAGCCGGACGGTCCGCACGAGCGCTTCGTCGAGCCCGAACGGTTCCTTGTTCTCCCGGCGCTCCACCAGGTAGCGCTCGGTGAGGTTGTCCAGCAGGGTCTCGGCCGCTTCGCTCAGAAGGTCGAAGCGGTTGGTGCCGGTGGTGCCGGATGTGCCGTCCACCATTGCAGTATGCCGCGCTCGGCCCGCGGCATCAGGGTGCTCCGGTGGAAGACGAGTCATTCGAAACCGAAGTCGCCGTCCTTGACTCCGGTCACGAACGCGTCCCACTCCTCGTGCGTGAAGGCGAGGATCGCGCCGGTCGGCATCTTGGAGTCACGGATCAGAACCCGCTCCGCGACACGCGCCACCTCGACGCAGGCGCCGGTGGAACAGCGCCTACTTCGGCGCCAGTGTGGCTCTTCCGTTTTGATCATTTGTGTGCACCTCCGTGACGGTTCGGAATCCACGGTATGCGAATGAACCGGAGCCGAGCGGGTGCCCACATGAATGAAAAAGAGAAAATGCCGCTTAACTCACTCATTGGGAGTTATGCGGCGTCAATTTATTGCTATTTAAATATTTTGCGAGTATTTTTGACCGGCCCGCTCTGGTCGTTCGCGATCTCGCAGAGCGGGCGGGCCCAAGTCTTTAGAAGCGGAACTCGCCCGCGGTCACGCCCTCCACGAAGGCGTCCCACTCGTCCTTGGTGAAGGAGAGGGCGGTGGCCTCGGGGTTCTTCGAGTCGCGGATCAGGTACTGGTCTTCGACCTTCGCGACCTCGACACAAGTCGACGTTCCGCAGCGGCTGCTCTTGCGCCATGCGGGCACGTTCATCTGTTCCATCGGGGACCTTTCGAGAAATATTATCTGTGAGTTAGTGTTTTCATTGTCGGCGCGACCCGTCCGTAACGGCTCGTTCCAACTCCTTGATCTGTGCCTCGATGAATTGAATCGTGTCCTCTTCATCGGCGGCCTCACCCCAGACCCGGCTGTATCGCGCATGATGTTTCGCAGCCGTGGCCTGGTCTTCGACCATTTCATCGCCGAGCCCGGTCTCCCGGTACAACGCCTCTCCGCCGCTCATCGTGAGCAGGTCGAAGCTGGCGTTGTTGGTCACCGAGGCATCGAGCGAGAAGGGCACCATCCTGATCCGGATGGTCCCGTCCTGGACGTTTTTCCGTAGGTCACGCAGCTGATCGGCGAAGACTGCCGGGCCGCCGATGGTCCGGCGCAGCACCGACTCGTCGACCATGACCATGATCTGCAAGCTGTCAGCCCGGCTGAGCAGTGCCTCCCGGCGCCGCATTCTGGCGTCGACACGTCTCGTGCGCTGTTCCTCGGACAACTCTTCCTCGAACCGGGACATCAGCGCGGTCGCATAGTCGCGCGTCTGCAGGGGGCCCGGAATGAAGTAGATGGAGTACGAACGGATTTCCGTCGCTTCTACCTCGTACTCGATGAGCTTACGCATGTCACCGGTGAGCGTGGTGTGGAATTCGTCGGCCAAGTACCATGCCCGCTGGCGGGTCCGGGCAATTCGAGTCGCCGCGAGCAGGTCGGCGACTGTGCTCTTGTCCCGGATGCCGAGGAAGGTCAGCACGGAACGCAGATCATTGGCGGAGATGGAGACATCCCCGTTCTCGATCCGGATGACCTTACTGGTCGACCACTCCATCTCTTCGGCGACCTGATTTTGGGTCAGACCGGCCGACTCCCGCGCTTCACGGAGCGCGAGTCGTACGCGCCGGCGCGCGATGGTCGGCGAGTCACCCTCGGTCATGAGTCCTTCATCGTCGAAGTGGGTGGTGACATCAGGTAATCAAGGAACACCAGTCTGCCACCTCGCTGACTGCCATCTTGCTGACTGCTACCAGGCAACCAGCGAGGTCGCGGACATCCTAGTACTGTCCTATCAGAACGACGGCCGGCAGGTGCGGTTTTGACGCAAGCCGCCATCTCACCCGAGGGGCGCTCGGAGAATCGCAGCTCAGGCGGCAGCCAGGCCGTACCCCCAGGGTGTTCGCCGGTTGTCTTCCATGGCCCTGCGTAAAGCCCGGCTCACCTGATTGAAGACCCGCGCGTCGGGCGACGAGTAGAGCACCACAGCGGCGCCCCGGTACTGAGCGTGGAGTTCCCAGCGGCCCGGCTCACGCCACACCATGGCTACGCCGGGTATCGCGAGACCGAGGAAGACGAGAATGTAGACCAGCGGATCGGGCAGCAGCGCCCAGCCGGCGGCTGCGGCCGCGAGGGCGATCACCGCGAACGCGGGAGCGTAGGGACGGATACGGGCCGGGGCCTGCACGAGACCGACGTTGCGCAGATCCGGAACGGCGAAGACCAGCGGTGCGGTACGGGGGTGCCAGACGAACTGATCGTCGGACACCAGGGCGTCCGGACCGCGATAGTAGATCCGTGTGCGCATGGCGAACTCCTCTTCGCTGTTTCTTGCGAGGAGGGACGGAATGGGGCCACCATTGGCGCGAGAGACCCATCCCCGCCTCGCTCGAGCCGCAACGAACGAAGCCGCAGAGGCGGACAACGGCACCCGTTTGCCGCCGGGTGCCGCTGCTGGTCACTCCCTCCGACTCCGCCCTTTGTTGCCCTGTTAGCAGTGAAGCACGCCACCCAGCACCTCGCCACCACTCAACCTGCCATGTTGCAGATTGCGTACAAGCTGTGCGACGTTGGTGGGGTGACCCATCGGCGATCGCCGTGGTGTTTGTGCTCGGAGCGGACCGGGTAGCCCAACGTCGCCAAGCCGTTAAGAATCTGTCTTTGCGCAGGTGGGAAGGCGAAACCTCATGGAAAGCCGATTGAACGTCGCCGGTCAGGCGGTGCAGCCGATCCTGGTGATGTTCCCCCTGGGGCTCTTCGCCATGGCCGTATTGTTCGACATGGCCGACTTGCTGGGCGGGCCTAACATCCTCGGAGCACTGGCCTACTGGAACGTCGTGGCCGGACTGGTCAGCGGCACCCTGGTCACCATCGCGATCGCCGTGGACGTGATGTTCGCGCGCGTCTCCCGCGACCGCCGCCTCGGCGTGCTCCGCAGTCTCCTGAACGTGGGCGTGCTGGTGATCTTCGCGGTCATCGCGATGCTCCGCGTCCAGGCCCCCGACCGCATCATCGGCGGCGGCCTGTTCTTCATCGAACTGCTGGCCCTGGCCCTGGCCGGCTTCGGCGCCTGGTTCGGCGGCGAGATCGCCAACGGCCGCGCCCCGTCGTTCGCCCGCACCGTCGCTGGAAACCGGAGCTACTGACGGCTTCCCGGCGGCCGAGGCCGGCGTCCTGGACCGGATGGATCCGGCTCGGACCGGACCGCGTGGTCAGGGCGAGGACCGGCGCGGGATGAGGGGTTGCACCAAGCGGGCGTAGTCCGGCTGTCCGGCCAGGGGTACTGCCTGGAAGTCTCCGGTGCTGACGTCGAGGCGGATCAGTGCGGTACCGATCTCATGAACGCCGCCGGCGACGTGCACGAGGAGATGAGTGGGGTCCTCCCAGACAGGCGGCTGTGGGCCGGTGGGGCTTGTCTGACTGCGTGGTGGCAGCCAGTACGTCTGGGTGGTGCGTGAGGTGGTCGCGTCGAACAGGATCAAGCTTGTCGGGGCGTGACCGAATTCGTACAGAAGGTTGCCGCCCGGGACGAGCCTGGCGCCATATCCGCCGGTGAAACGCCGCCGAGTGCCGCCGGGTGTGATGATCGAGGGGCCCTGCTGGGGGTCGTAATAGAGGCTCGTGCCGGACACCGGGTCGATGGTGGTCACCGGGTACGGCGCGGGTTCGGGCCGGCTGCCGGGGCGCCACTGCATGTCGGTGTTGAACCGGACGACACCGTCGTGCACGGCGTTGAGAGTCAGCGGACGGCTGTCGTCCCAGGGCATGGTGCGACGGGTGCCGTCGGCGAGGTCGAGCACGTGCAGGCGGTACCACTCCTGCCGGCCGAGGTGCCATTCCACGACCGCATAGAGCCGCCCGTGCTCGTCCAGGCGGCTGAAGGTACTCGACAGGCCGAGCTCGTCGATGCCACCGTCGTCGCGCACGATGACGGTGCTGTCGCTGCCGGCGATCAGGATGCCGTGGGCCGTCTCGATCGCCGTGCCGGACGGCACCTGGGCGATGGGCGTCATGTCGCTGTCACGCCACATCATGAGATGGCCGGTGTCACTGATGTACCCGGCGCGGGGCGGTGACCCGAGTGGCGGATGAAAGGTCACCGCCCGCGGTGGCCGTCAGGGCCGTCGAAACGACCCGGTTCGTAGTGATCCCGAACGATGAGGAGGCCGTACTCAGGCAGGAACTCGTCGTCCTCGGCGGCTGATCGCAGCGTCACGATCCGCACCCTAGCGACCCGGTCGGACAAAGTCCGTTTCGTCGCAACGCCGCCGTGGTGCGCCGGTCAAGGTGCAGCCGGATCGGATCAGTCCGGGTGTAAGCGGTGAAAGCGGTTCGGCTCTTTCCGGTCGGCTGTTCGGGCAGGGGCGGCGGGACGGGTGGCCGGAACTTCGCACCGAGGCTGGAAAACGACGGTTGGCACAGGGAGACTCGGTCGGCGGAGCGACGGAACGGACCCGTTCGCTCGTTGGAAGGGATCTCATGCGTAAGTCGCTCGTTCGTCGCGGTGCCGCGGCGGCTCTGGCCGTTTTCACCGGGCTCACCACTCTCGCCCTGGGGGCCTCGCCGGCCCGGGCCGATGTGAAGCTCGCCGGTGTCACGCTGTCGACGGGCACGGTGGTGCTCGACGGTGACGCCGGTTGCGCGAACCGGGTGAAAGTGACCTTCAAGGTGTACGACCCGCAGGGTGACGAGGACGAGGTGCTGTCGCTGTCGGCCGACGTCACCGGTCCGGACGGCGACATCGTCGACTTCCTGTTCCCGTCGCAGGCGTCCCGCAGTGGCGACTACGCCTACTTCACCGACTGGGTCTTCCTCTGCGGAAACATCTACGCCCCGGGTGCCTACCGGGTGCAGACCGAGCTGAAGTGGTGGGACGAGAACTACGACGATTACGTCGTCGAGCGGGTCGACCGGTTCTCGGTGAAGCGGCCGACGTCGCTGACCTATGACGCGACGCCGGAGCCGGTGAAGAAGAACAGTGCTCTGACTCATCGTGGCGTGTTGAAGGCCGATCCGGTGTCGTACGGCGCGAAGAAGGGCTTGAAGGGTGCGGTTTTGAAGTTCTACTTCAAGGCCAACGGCACCGCGGCGTACGTCTACAAAGGTCAGACCGTCACCGGTACGGGCGGCAAGTACAGCAAGAAGATCAAGGCCACCAAGTCGGGTACGTGGAAGGTCGTCTACGCGGGCAGTGGTGCCCGGCAGCCGCAGACGAAGTACGACGCCGTCAAGGTGAAGTAGTGCGGGAGGCCGCCGTGGCGTTCCACTCGTCGTCGGCGGCCTTCTTCAGGGCCATGCCGTCCTTGCCGTTGTAGGCGACCAGTTTCGGCAGGGCGGCGGCCAGGGCCACGGTGCCGACGACGCAGAGGACACCGCCGGCCCAGATGGCGCCGGTGATGCCGAGGCCGGTGCGGGCCATCGCGCCGGAGCGGAGCTGGCCGAGGAGCGGGCCGGTCGTGTAGGAGAGCATCTCGATGCCGGCCAGGCGCCCGCGGAGATGGTCGGGAATCGTCTGATTCCATATGATCATGCGGAACAGGCCGGAGACCATGTCGGCGGCGCCCGCGAAGGCCAGGCAGAACAGGGTGAGCCAGAGCGTGTCCGACAGGCCCACGCCGATGATGCCGACACCCCACAGGCCAGCCGCCACCAGCACCATCAGGCCGTGCCGGTGCACCCGTGCGGTCCAGCCGGAGCCGAGCGTGGCCAGCAGCGAACCGACCGCGGGGGCGGCGTAGAGCAGGCCCAGCACCTTCGGGCCGCCCAGGTCGTTGGCGAGGAACGGGTACAGCGCGGCCGGCATGCCGAAGAACATCGCGTTGATGTCGACCAGGTAGGTGCCGAGCAGTTCGGGGCGGGACCGGGCGTACTTCAGGCCGATGACCACACTGTTCAGCGACGGGCGGTCGGCGGCCACCGGCGGCGGGACCGCCTTCACCAGGCTCAGGCAGATCAGCGAGACGACGAAGGTGCCCAGGTCGAACAGGTACACCCAGTGCAGGTCGAAGCTGGCCAGCAGGACACCGGCCAGCGGCATGCCGAGAAGCTGGGCGAACTGCATACCGATCGACTGGACCGCCATGGTGGCCGGCACCTGCTCCGGTTTCACCAGCCGCGGGATCATCGCTTCCAGGGCGGGCCGTTGCAGACCGGCGACGGCGGCGGTGAGGAACGCGGCGACGTACAGCAGCCACAGGTGCGGTTCGTCGGAGAGCGAGTTGACCAGCAGGATGCCGCAGATCGCGGCGAGGGCCAGCTCACTGCCCCGGACCAGGATCCGGCGGTCGATGTAGTCGGCGAGCGCGCCACCGACGAACGACATGATCAGCAGCGGGAGCAGCTCACAGACGCCGATCAGGCCGACCATCAGCGGGTCGTCGGTCAGCTTCGCCACCTGGTACGGGATGGTGACGTAGCTGATGAACGAACCGAACGCGGTGACCACGCCGCCGATGAAGACGAGCCGGAAGTCCCGGGAGGTGCGTAACGGGGACAGATCCAGTCCGAAGCGGTGTTTTCTGATCACGAACCGCCATACTGCCAGGCAGCCGTTATTTCATCACCAGAATTCCCGTCTCACGGAACTTCGCCAGGTCAGCCAGCGCCTCGTCGATGACGAACGAGTCCTGGGGCAGCGCGTCCAGCGGGAAGAAGCCGGCATCGACACTCTCGTCGGTCTCGCGCAGCAGCTCGCCCTCCCAGGAGTGCACCACGAAGGTCATCAACACCTGCTGGTACGTGTGCCGGTACTCGTTCGTGTACGTGTACGCGGTGTAGAACGCGTACGGAGTCAGGGAAGTGGCCCGCAGCCCGGTCTCCTCCCACAACTCGCGGACGGCGCAGTCCTGCATGCTCTCGCCCAGCTCCATCGCCCCGGCCGGGATCGCCCAGCGCCGGTTGTCGGACCGCTGGATCAGCAACAACCTGCCCTGATCGTCGAGCACCACCGTGCGAGCCCCGACGAAGAAGATCGTGTCGCCGTCACCGACGCTCGCGCGGACCTTCCCCAGGTACGACTCCGCCCACGTCAGTGCCATCGAACCTCCCCATATCCCACAGCCATGGGAGAAGAGTAGTCACGCCGACTTCTTCGTGGTCTTGGCCGTGGACGTGGTTTTTCTCGCGCGCGTGGTTTTCTTGGCGGGTGGGGCGACCGGCGCGGACCGGGCCTTCTGCGCGCGCTCGACGGAGGCCTTGAGCGCCGCCATCAGGTCGATCGCGGCAGGCGCGGCCTCGTCCGGCTCGTCGGCCTGGACGACCTGGCGGCCCTCGACCTTGGCGTCGATGACCTCCTGCAACGCGGCCCGGTAGTTGTCGGTGAACTCGTCCGGTTCGAAACTGCCGGCCATCGAGTCGATCAGGGAACTGGCCATCGCCAGCTCGGCCGGCCGGGTCTCGATGTCGTCGTCGAGGAAACCGAACTCAGGGGCGCGCACCTCGTCCGGCCAGAGCATGGTGTTGAGGACCAGCACGTCGTCGCGGACCCGCAGGGTGGCGAGCTGTTCCCGCTGCCGGATCGCGATCTTGACGATGGCCACCCGCTCGGCGTCGCGGAGGGCGTCGCGCAGCAGTACGTACGGTTTCGCGGCCTGCCCCTCGGGTTCCAGATAGTACGACTTGGCGAAGAGAATCGGATCGATCTGTTCAGATGGAACAAATTCGAGCACGTCAATGGCCCTTGACGTGCTGAGGGGCAGTTCGGCGAAATCCTCATCGGTCAGGATCACCATTTCGCCGCCGCCGATGTCGAACCCCTTGGCGATGTCGTCGTAACTGACCGCCTCGCCGTCGACCGAGCAGGTTCGCTGGTACTTGATCCGGCCACCGTCGGTGCGGTGCACCTGGTGGAAGCGGATGTCCTTCTCCTCGGTCGCCGAATAGAGCTTGACGGCGATCGACACCAGGCCGAACGAGACAGCGCCCTTCCAGATCGCTCGCATGACCTCAGAATGGCATCACTGAGACGCCTGCGTCAGGTGAACGATTTTGCCTATGGTGATCGGGTGCCGGGTTCACCCCTGTCCCCGATGCTCGCGACCGCGGGCGGGTTGCCGCTGGGCCCGGACTGGAGCTTCGAGTTCAAGTGGGACGGCGTCCGGGTCCTGGCCCGGTTCGGTGGCGGGCCGCCCGACCTGTTCGCCCGCTCCGGCGCCGTGGTCACCGCGGCCTACCCGGAGATCGCCGCGCTGCACCTGCCCGAGGGGACGCTGCTCGACGGGGAGATGGTCGTGCTGGACGCTTCGGGACGGCCGTCGTTCACCGCGCTCGCCGAGCGGATGCACGTTCGGGACAAGCGCCGGGCCGCCCAGTTGGCCGCGGCCCTGCCGGTCACCTATCTGATCTTCGATCTGCTGTTTCTCGACGGGATCGACTACACCGGGTTACCGTACTTGGCCCGTCGGGAGCGCCTGGAAGAACTCGCCCCGGCCGGTGCGCACTGGATGGTGCCGCCGTCGTTCGGGGACGGGCCGGCCACCGAGGCGGCCGCCCGGGAGAACCGTCTCGAAGGCGTGATGGCCAAACGCTCCGACTCGGTTTACCTGCCCGGACGCAGGTCAGCGGACTGGGTGAAGATCAAATTCGATCAGACCGGTGACTACGTGATCGGCGGCTGGCGTCCCGGCGTACGCAAGCTGGGTGGGCTTTTGATCGGGGTGCCGACACCGGCCGGGCTGGCCTTTCGGGGACGGGTCGGCGGCGGGATCGGCGCGGTCGCTGAGCGTGACCTTCTCTCGCGGCTGGCGCCGCTCGCCACCCCGGATTCACCGTTCGCTCCCGGTGCGGTGTCGCGCGAGGATGCCAAAGGCGCCCATTGGGTACGACCGGAGCTGGTCGCCGAGATCCGCTACGGCAATCAGACACCCGACCTCCGGCTGCGTTTCCCCCGCTTCCTGCGCCTGCGCGCCGACAAGCCACCGGGGGAGTGTGCCGACGATGCCTCGTGACCGGATTCTGGTGACCATCGAGGGCCGGGAGGTCGAGCTCTCCAACCTGGACAAGGTGATGTACCCGTCGACCGGCTTCACCAAGGGCGAGCTGATCGACTACTACACGCGGATCGCCCCGGTGATGTTGCCGCACCTCAAGGGCCGTCCGGTCACCCGGATCCGCTATCCGCACGGGGTCGGCGCGCCGCACTTCTTCGAGAAGAACAGACCCGGCGGTACGCCACCCTGGGTGCACCTGGAGACGCTGCCTGTCCCCGGGTCCACGAAGAGCCGGGAGACCATCGACTTCGTGGTCGTCGACGAGCTGGCCACCCTGGTCTGGCTGGCGAACCTGGCGGCGATCGAACTGCACACCCCGCAGTGGCGGATCGGTGCCGACCCGGACCTGCTGGTCGTCGACCTGGACCCGGGCGCCCCGGCCGGACTGAAGGAATGCTGCGCGGTGGCGGTCCTGATCCGCGACCGGCTGGCCGCCGACGGGATCGCCGCGTTCCCGAAGACCTCCGGCCGCAAGGGCATGCAGCTGTGCTGCCCGATCTCCGGCACCCAGTCGTCGGCCCTGGTCACGGAGTACATCCATCGGGTCGCCGAGGAACTGGCCACGCTGGTGCCCGCCTCGATCACCGCGAAGATGGCCAAGCAGGTCCGCCCCGGCAAGGTCTTCATCGACTGGAGCCAGAACGCGGCCGCCAAGACGACGGTCACTCCGTACTCGCTGCGAGCTGGCGACTCCCCCACCGCGTCCACCCCGCTGACCTGGGACGAGGTCCTGTCGATGGCCACCGGCACCCGCCCGGCGAGGCAGTTCTCCCCGGCTGAGGCGCTCACCCGCACCGACCGGCACGGCGACCTGCTCGCCGGTCTGCTCACCCCCGGCCCGAAGCTTCCGAAGTAGATCGACAGCGTCGGATACTCATCCGTATCGCCACCCTGGTACCGCTGACCTGAACCACTCCAATCGGCCCGGCTCCCCGTCCAGGGGAGTCGGGCCGACTGGTGTTTGCTCCGTCCACAGGGCATGTGTATAACTGTTATAGAACTCAGTTCTAGAACAGTGGAGGCGTCATGCGGGAGCCGAGTGTGACCGGCCGGTTCGGGGAGTACGGCGGGCGTTTTGTGCCCGAGTCCCTGATCCCGGCCTGCGCCGCGGTCGAGGAGGCGTTCCGGGAGGCCTGGGCGGATCCGGGGTTCCGTGGTGAGCTGGCGGACCTGCTCGCCGTGCAGGCCGGGCGGCCCACCGCGCTCACCCCGGCCCGGCGGCTCTCCGCCGAACTCGGTGTCGACGTGCTGCTCAAGCGGGAGGACCTGGCGCACACCGGCTCCCACAAGATCAACAATGTGCTGGGACAGGCGCTGCTCGCGAAGCGGATGGGCAAGACCCGGCTGCTCGCCGAGACCGGAGCCGGGCAGCACGGAGTCGCCACCGCGACCGCCGCCGCCCTGCTAGGGCTGGACGCCACCGTCTTCATGGGCGAGGTCGACATCGAGCGGCAGGCCTTCAACGTCTTCCGGATGCGGATGCTCGGCGCCGAGGTCGTCCCGGTCACCGGCGGCACCCGCACTCTCAAGGACGCCACCAGCGAGGCCATGCGGCAGTGGGTGACCTGTGTGGACGAGGCCCACTACTGCCTGGGCTCGGTGATGGGCCCCCACCCGTACCCATGGATGGTCCGGGAGTTTCAGCGGGTCATCGGGGACGAGGCCCGGGTCCAGTGCGCCGACAAGACCCCGGATTTCGTGGTCGCCTGTGTCGGCGGCGGCTCCAACGCGGCCGGCACCTTCGCCGGGTTCGCCGACACCGGCGCGAAGCTGATCGGGGTCGAGGCGGAAGGCGGCGCGGCGGTCGCGTTCGGGCGGGCCGGTGTCCTGCACGGATTCCGGTCCTACCTGCTCCAGGACGAGCACGGACAGGTCAGCGAGGCCCATTCGATCGCGCCCGGCCTCGACTACCCCGGGATCGGCCCGGAACACGCGTACCTCAACGACATCGGCCGAGCCCGGTACGTGGTGGTCTCCGACAGTGAGGTCGTCCCGGCCGTCCGGCTTCTCGCTCGTACCGAAGGAATTCTTTGCGCTCTGGAATCCGCGCACGCGATCGCCTGGGTCATCCGGGCGGCCGGGAGCGGGGAGTTGCCGCCCGGCTCGACCGTGTTGGTGACGCTCTCCGGGCGCGGTGACAAGGACATGGCGACCCTGATGGAGGCATCGTGAACGTCGAGGATCATCTGCGGTCGGCGGGCCGTCCGCTGCTGGTGCCCTACCTGACCGGTGGCATCAGCACCGACTGGACCCGATACCTGACCGAGTACGCCCGGGCCGGCGCCGACGCGATCGAGATCGGACTGCCCTTCTCCGACCCGATTCTGGACGGCCCGGTCGTCCAGGAGGCCTCCGACCGGGCTCTGCGGCGTGGCGTCACGGTCGGTGACCTGCTCGCCGAGGTAGCCGGCGTGGACGTCGGTGTGCCGCTGATCGCGATGACCTACTACAACCTGGTGCAGCAGAGCCCGGACTTCTGCCGGGACCTGGCCGCGGCCGGGATCACCGGGCTGATCGTGCCGGACCTGCCGGTCGACGAGGCCGCCGCGCTGTCCGCGCAGGCGCGCGCCGCCGGGGTCGCCCTGACCCTGTTGGTGTCGCCCGCCACCCCAGCCGCGCGGCTCGCCGTGATCGCCCGGGAGTCCCGCGGCTTCGTCTATACGGTTTCGGTCATGGGCACCACCGGAACCATGTTCGCCGAGTCCGGCGGGCGGGTCGCGGAGGCGGTCCGGGCGCTCACCGACCGGCCGGTGCTGCTCGCCTTCGGTATCGCCACGACCGAACACGCCGTCACCGCCGCCGCGCACTCCGACGGGGTGGTGATCGGGGCCGCCCTGATGCGCCGGATCCTCGACGGCGGGACGCCGGAGCAACTCGGCGACGTGCTGGCATCGTTCCGGAGGGCGCTGGACGATAGCGTCATGCCTCGTGACCAGGGTTCCGGCGTACCGGCAAATCGCTCTTGATCTGACCGACAAGATCCGGACAGGGGTCTACCGGCCCGGCGAGGCGCTGCCCGCGCAACGGGAACTCAGCGCGCGGTACGGCGTGACGCTGATGACCCTGCGCCAGGCCCTGTCGTCGTTGCGCGACGACGGGCTGATCGTGCAGCACGCCGGACGCGGCACGTTCGTCGCACCGGTGCAGGCCACCTACCGGGTCGACACGCTCCGCAGTTTCGTCGAGGACCTGCGCGAACAAGGCCACGACGTGACGACCGAGGTGGTGTCGGCCGCCGTCACCGACGGTCTCCGGCTGGAGCGGGTGCGGTACCTCGGCGACCAGCCGGTCATCCACCAGACCTCGTGGGTCCCGGAACCGCACGGCTCCCGGGTGAGCGACGAGGACTTCCGGCGGATCTCGCTCTACGTGGCGCTGGCCGAAGCGGGCGTGACGATCACGCGGGCCTCGGAACGAATCGTCCCGGGTCTGCTCGACGTGGCGAGCGCCGCCCGGCTGAGCCGCCCGGCGGGCAGTCCGGTCTTCGTCAGCGAACGCACCACGTACGCCATGGACGACGAGCCGGTGGTCACCGACCGCGCGGTGATCCTCGGCGACCTGATGGAGATCCGAGCCGAACGAGCCGCGACCCGGGTCTCGGTCCAGTGGGGGACGGTACGGTCCCGTCCGAACGTATGACCTGACGATCCGGGCGATCGACGCGGCCGGCAACGCCGGTGAGGCCAGCACCCGGGTGCGGGTAGACACCACGGCACCGGCCTTCACCTACGCGCCGCCGGGCGGGACCATTCAGCACGGCGTGATCGACCTCGTGATCTCGGACGTCCCGTGCTGGTGGCCTTCGGGCCGCGAACCAGGGCGTCGCTGTGCGCGCTGCTGTCCCAGGCGAAAGCCCACGGCGCGGCCACGGCCACGGCCACGGCGGTACCGCCGGAGACCAGGGCCACCTCGGTGACGTCGGCGGGGACGCCTCACCGACGTCAGCCCGGACACCACGGCGATCCTGGCAGGCCCGAATACCGAGGTCGTCGGGTGTGTCGTCTGCACCATGACGGTCTCGCTCAGCGACGGCAGGCATCCGCTCGTCTGGTATGCCTGGGACGTTTTCGGGCAATCGACGATGGTCACGCGATATGTGACAGTCGACCACACCAAGCCGACACTCGCGGTGACCAAGGCGCCGAAGAACAAGGCGAAGATCAAGGTCCAACTGCGGGCGTACGACCGTGCGGGCAACGTCCGCACCACCGCCGCCCGCATCTGGACGCGATAGACGTCAGGACTTGACCTTCACCGGCGCCGTCTTGAGAAAGGCTTCGATGGTGGCCTGCTCCTCCGGGCTGAACGCGGGCCGGGGGAGCACGACCTGCATGACGCCGGTCTTCAACAGCCATCCGTGTTTGGTGCTCTTCACCCAGGTCAGCCCGGACCAGGCGAGCCGGGATTCACTGTGGGCCGCCCGGGTGTACAGCTCCGTCTCGTTGATCTCGTAGTGCACCGGCTCGGTGAGGATCTTGCGCTGCTGCCGCCAGCTCAGGTAAGCGATCAGCTCCGGAAAGACGATCACCAGTGGGGCGGCGTACAGGACCGGGCTGTCCTGAAACGCGTCCGTGGTCACCGCCAGCAGAAGGATCAGGCCGCCACTGATCCACATCCCGAAGCGGGCCTTGCCGAGCGCGGCCATGCTCAGCCGGCGGAACGAGGAATAGCTGTGCTGGAAGGTCCCCGTGATATTCACGGCTGGAATCATGCCAGCTAGTCGATCTTTGGCAGGGGCGGGCCGAGGACGTCGCCGGCGTCGACGATTGTGTACGCGTAACCCTGTTCGGCCAGGAAACGCTGGCGGTGTGCGGCGTAATCGGTGTCGATCGTGTCCCGGGACACCACCGTGTAGAAGTGCGCCTGCCGCCCGTCACCCTTCGGGCGCAGCACCCGGCCCAGACGCTGGGCCTCCTCCTGGCGGGAACCGAACGTCCCCGACACCTGGATCGCCACCGCCGCCTCCGGCAGGTCGATCGAGAAGTTGCCGACCTTCGACAGCACCAGGGTCCGCAACGAACCGTCCCGGAACGCGTCGAACAGCCGCTCCCGCTCCTTGTTCGTCGTCGAGCCCTGCACGATCGGCGCGTCCAGGAACTCGCCCAGTTCGTGCAGCTGATCCAGGAACCCGCCGATCACCAGCACCTGCTCGGTCGGATGCTTGTCGACCAGGGCTTTCACCACCGGCAGCTTGGTACGGGCAGTGGCCGCGACCCGGTAACGCTCCTCGGCTTCGGTCACCGCGTACGACATCCGCTCGGCATCGGTCAAAGTGACCCGGACCTCGACGCACTCCGCCGGGGCGATCCAACCCTGCGCCTCGATGTCCTTCCACGGGGCGTCGTAACGCTTCGGGCCGATCAGCGAGAAGACGTCACCCTCCCGCCCGTCCTCCCGGACCAGCGTCGCGGTCAGCCCCAACCGGCGGCGGGCCTGCAGATCGGCGGTGAACCGGAAGATCGGCGCCGGCAGCAGGTGCACCTCGTCGTAGACGACCAGACCCCAGTCCCGGGCCCCGAACAGGTCCAGATGCGTGAACGCGCCACCCCGCCGCGAAGTGAGCACCTGATACGTCGCGATCGTGACCGCGCGGATCTCCTTGCGCTCGCCGCTGTACTCCCCGATCTCGTCCTCGGTCAGCGTCGTCCGCGCCAGCAGCTCACGCTTCCACTGCCGGCCGGCCACCGTGTTCGTCACCAGGATCAGCGTCGTCGCCTTCGCCGTCGCCATGGCGGCCGCCCCGACCAGGGTCTTCCCCGCGCCACATGGCAGCACCACGACCCCGGACCCACCGGCCCAAAAACCATCAACAGCCTCTTGCTGGTACGACCGGAGAGTCCAGCCGTCCTGCCTCAGCTCGATCGGGTGGGCTTCCCCGTCGACGTAACCCGCCAGGTCCTCGGCCGGCCAGCCCAGCTTCAACAGTGCCTGCTTGAGCCGGCCACGCTCCGAACCGTGCACCAGGATCGTGTCGTCGTCGACATAGGCGCCGAGCATGCCCGCCAGCTTCTTCGACTTCGCCACCTCGACCAGCACGATCCGGTCCAGCCCACGCAGGACCAGGCCATGCACCGGGTCGTTGAGCAGCTGCAACCGCCCGTACCGATCCATCGTCTCGGCGACGTCCACCAGCAGCGCGTGCGGAACCGGGTACCGAGAGAACTTGATCAGAGCGTCCACGACACTCTCCGCGTCATGCCCCGCCGCCCTGCTGTTCCACAGCCCCAACGGCGTCAGCCGATAGGTGTGCACATGCTCCGGGGAACGCTCCAACTCCGCGAACGGCGCGATCGCCATCCGGCAGGCCTTCGAATCAGGGTGATCAACCTCCAGGAGCAGAGTCTTATCCGACTGCACGATCAGTGGTCCGCTGCTCACGCGCACACCCTCCGAAGAGCTAAAAGTCGACCCTCAAGTGTGCCACGGATTTCGTCTACAACCTTTCCCACCCAAACTTGCGTCGTATAGAGGGGTGGGCCGTGTCGCTATCGGGGGTGCGCGGCTCAGCAGAGATCATGTGACCCAGATCTCATGCAACCTACGGGCTCTCTAGCGCGTGTATCAGGCGACGAGGTGCGGGTGGTGCCACTTATCGGGGGTGCACCACCCGCCGCCCCGGTCGTGCTCCGGTCAGCCCTTTCGCTGGTCTCTGAGCCAGGGGGGATCGAAGCCGAGTGCCTTGAGTTTGCTGTCGAAGTCGCCGGTACGCTCAGTCGTTCTGATCGACGAGGGCCCTCAGTTGTTCAAGGTCGTCGAAGGCGGCCCGCTCGACAGGTGTCTCGAGGTTCTGGTCGAGGAGTGCCTTGGCGATCAGTTCCGCCTGGTGATGGTCGATGCCTCGGCGCTCAAGGATTCTCACCGTGTTGGTCCGGTTCGACTCGACGCGGCCTTCCTCGATCAGCTCCTGCGCCCACACGGTGTCGTGGATCATGTCGACAGGCATGTTGACCTCCTTCAAGGCTCTCTCGATATTCTCGCGCTTCATCACCAGGGTGGCAAAGGTCAGTGCGGTCTGGATGAGGTCTCGCCGCACGGCCTCGGACTTCTCGTTGGCGAACGTCACGGCCTGGAAAATGGCCACTAGGCGAGCCGCCCGTTCTTTGTCGTCGGTGGTGGCGGCGAGCACGGCCCACGGCGCGCACTCCGGATCGTCGAGCAGAATGTCCGGATCGAGGGTGCGCGCGTAGTGGGTCTCGAACCTGAAAAACAGATTGGGTGGTTCGTAGATCCTGGTGGGGGATGTTCCCTTGCCCAGGACGATGACGTGCTGATGGAGGCGTTTGTCGGCGTGGTCCGGTTCACCCCGCAACATGCCCTGGTAGATCAACATCCGGTTCGCCATGGCCGGATCGGCCCGGCTCTGGAACTCCAGATGGACCACGCGGTGGGGTCCCGTCATGATCAGGTCGGCGTTGCGGCGATCGGCGTGGATGATGCCCAGGTTCAGTTCGGTGGGGCCGGGCTTGAGATCGCCCGACATGTCGATGCCGAACACCCGGCCGAAGGCTTCCGGATTCGCTATGACGATCCGTTTGGAAGCGGTGTCGTACTGATTTGCTGCAGATGCGATTGCACTGCCCTCCCCGTTGAAAGCATGCGACTACCTGCTCCGAATCTATATGTGCGGAGCAGGTAGTCGCAAGATACTAGGTTCGGGACTACTCTTCGGGGACCGCCGCGGTTATTCGGTGCAGGGCGAAGGTGTGCAGGGACTCGCCTCGTTCGTCTTCCGCTCGTAAGTAGCCCGCGCTCATCGAGAGTGGGCGGACCAGGCGGGACAGGGTGGCGCCGTGGGTGTCGACGTAACCGACCCAGACGCGGGCCTTGTCGCGGACCGCCTGCTGCAGGACCGCCATCGCCTGGGTGTGCTGCTGGACCACGGTCAAGCCGGGAATGGCCTGGCCGTGGGCCGCCCGGACGGTCACCGGGGCGCGCGTGGCGGCCCGGGTGGCGATGTCGCCGCGGCGCAGCTGCTCGACCACGCCGGCCAGGCGGGGGCCGAAGAGCAGGGGCGCGGACGGTTCCGGGACCCGGGCCGAACGGCTCGGTGCGCGGCGGGTCTTCGGCCTGGTCAGGACGGTGGCGCCGACGGCGTCCTCGGCCACCGGGGCGTAGCCGGCTTCGCGCAGCGCGCCCAGCAGTCGGGCCACCGGGCGGGGGCTGACCAGGACGGTCGGTGCGATCCGGCGCATGTCCAGGGTGAGGAGCCGCTTGTCGGCGACCACTTCGGCGAGCAGGGCCTCGTCGTCGCTGCGCAGGTAGGACCCGGCTGAGCCGCTGCGCAGGCCGCCGTGTCGCCGGGCGGTGTCGTCGATCAGGTAGGTGAGCGCCTGCGGCACCGGGGTGCGGGACCGCTGACGGAACAGATCGTGCAGGTCGGCGGCCTGGTAACCGATGTCGAGCGCACGCCGCACGCTGGCCGGGGTGACCCGGAAGACGCTGGCGCCGCCGGCCGACTCGGGTTCGGCGAGGACGTCGAGTTCGCCGGCCAGTTCGGGTTCGGGCGGGCCGGGCACGATCACGGTCAGGTCGGCCTGCACCAGGATGTGGTCGACGGGATCGGGCAGCAGCTGGTCCAGGGCGCGGACCGCGTCGGCGTGGCTGTCCTCCGGATGCACCCCGAGCGGGTCGCCGCCGCCGTCGTCGGGGTCGGTCAGGAGCAGGCGGGCGTACGACGTGAGAGCCCCGAGTCCGGTGACGCCCAGCAGCGCGGCGCCGGTCCACGCGTCCCGGTGTGCCGGTTCCCGGCCACGGGACCGGCGGGGCGCCTGCCAGGCGAGCAGGGCAAGTAGCTCGTCGACCGGCGGGGCGGTGCCGGGGGCGAGGTCGCTCAGCACGCTGAGGGCTTCTCGGCGGGCCTGCGGTGCACCGGCGCGTTCGGCGTCGGGGGCGAGAGCGTTGATCGGCCGGTCCCGGTCGTCGCGGCGGCCGATCAGTCCGGGCTGCCGGGTCATCGCGAGCCAGGTGCGGGCGAGGGCGGCCCAGCGGTGGGCGATGCCGGTCGAGCGCCACAGGTCGTACGCTCCGGTCGGCAGGAAGAGGTCCTGATTCGAGCCGGATTCGGACTCGCCGAGCAGCCCGGCCGCGTACGTCGTCTCGATCAGCAGCGCCGCGGCGGCCTCCTCGATGCCGGCCGCCTTGGCCAGCCGTTTCAGGTCACGGACGCCGAGACCGCCGGTACGCAGCACGGGAGCCGGCTCGGCCGCCAGGGCCTCCAGCAGTGCCTCGGTGGCGCGTACCGCCTCCATGGTCTGACCGGCTCCGGCGGAGTCGGTGGACCGCGGGTCCCGGACCGGGCCGTCGAGGACCGGCGCGGCCGGGCGCAGCACGCCTAACGGCCCGGTGTCGCGGCGCAGCAGCATGCCCACCTCGCGGGGCAGCTCGACGAGTTCGCCGTCGGGGCGCGGGGCCCGCCCGGCCTCCGAGACCGGCACCAGCACGTGCTGGTCGACGAGCCAGCGGACCGGCTCGGCGACGGCGTCCCGGTTGAGGGCACCGACCGGGGGCCCGGCGGCCAGCCGGTCGAGGACCGCGCGGGCCCCGGGCGGCGCGGCCAGCACGGTGCGGCGGAGTTTGGCCCGGTCGGCGCAGAGCGCGGCGGCCTGCGGGTCCAGGAAGTCGGCGGGCCGGCCGAGCCCGGCGGGGTACGGCGAGGTGACCTCGTCGACGGCCCCCGGCACGTGCAGGGCCTCCGGCGGGCCGAACAGCAGGAACCGGACGCGCAGGCGGTCGATCGCCTCCGGCACGCCTTCGGAGCCGGCCAGTTGCACGATGGCGTCGACCGAGGTCAGGGCGGTGTCGGCGGCCCGGCTCAGACGAGCCGCGTCGAGGATGGTGAGAGTGAACTCGTCGAGGCTGTCGAGACAGCGGGCGACGGAGTTACGGGACTGGGCGCGTACGGCGAGGGCCGAGATGTCGGCGGGCACCGGAACGACGAGGTCGGGGCGCAACTGTATGAGTGCGCCCAGTGCCTCGTCGGGCAGCGACCGGAGTTGATCGGCGAATGTGGTGGCCATCGTCTTCAACGCTAACGTTCATGGGACGATGGTGTCGGGTCCGGGCGTGGCCGGACCTGGATCTGAGGAGGACCGAAAGTGGCGAAGCCCAAGACCGCCGGCACCCCGAGCCCGGTGAGTGAGCACTCCGGGCCCCGTGGTGTGGACATGAAGGGCCAGATGCATGTGTCCGAGATCATCTCCGACCGTGCGGCCGCCCCGTCCCCCTTCGGTGACGATCTGACGTTCCCTCTTCCGGTGGAGAGCCTGAGTTACCGGGCGTCCAGCCGCCACCCGTGATCTGACCTGGTCGATCCGATCCCGGCAGGGTGGCGACTTCGTGCCCCTTGCCGGATCCGGCCGTGCGCCCCGCGTTACTCGATGAGATTGCAGTTGGGTCCGAGCCGTCCGCTGGATAGCCTTGGCGTGATCGGTTGTTTCCATTGAGTGAAGTTGAGGTCAGCGGTGCCCACGGGTCGAGTGAAGTGGTACGACGCTACGAAGGGGTTCGGCTTCGTCACCAGTGATGAGGGCGGAGACGTTTTCCTTCCCAAGGGTGCGCTGCCGGCGGGGGTCACGGAACTGAAAACTGGCCAGCGGGTCGAGTTCGGCGTCGTCGACAGCCGAAAAGGCGCGCAGGCCATGGGTGTGAAGCTGCTGGACGTCCCGCCGTCCTTGGCCGAGTTGCGCCGCCGGCCGGCGGACGAGCTGGCCAGCATGATCGAAGACATGATCAAAGTCCTGGAGAGCTCGGTCCAGCCGTCCCTGCAGAGCGGGCGCTACCCGGACAAGAAGACCTCGCTGAAGATCGCGCAGCTGGTGCACGCGGTCGCCCGCGAGTTCGAGATCTGAGCAAGCATCTCTGGTAAGCCCTATAAGAACGACGGAACAGCCGGCGTCAAACCCGCCGCCGCCGCACGCCCCAGCAGGGCATCGGCGGCGGCGAGTCCGTCTTTGCCCAGGTCCAGGGTGAATTCGTTGACGTAGAGCTCGATGTGCTGTCTCACCACCGCGGGTTCCATCTCCTGCGCGTTGGCGAGGATGAACTTCTGGCTGGCGGCCGTGTCGCGCCAGCCGTGCCGCAGCGACTCACGGATCCACTCAGTGGCGGCAGCCGGGTCGACGGTGCCGCGTTTGGCGAGGATCGCACCGAGCGGGATCGGCAGGCCGGTGTCGCGTTCCCACCATTCACCGAGGTCGACGAGGGCGTTCAGCCCATACCTCGGGTAGGTGAACCGGGCCTCGTGGATCACCAGGCCGGCGTCGAAGCGTCCGTCGGCGACCCCGGGCATGATCTGGTGGAACGGGACCACCTCGATGCGAGCCGGGCGCTGATCCGCGGCCCAGAGCCGGAAGAGCAGGTAGGCGGTGGTCCGGTCGCCGGGCACGGCGACCGTCGCGCCGTTGAGGTCGGTGCGGTCCCGGGTCAGCACGAGCGGCCCGCAGCCCCGGCCGAGCGCACCCCCGCAGGGCAGCAGCTCGTAGTCGTCAAGCAGCCAGGGCAGTGCCGCGTAACTGACTTTGACCAGGTCGAACGCGCCGTCGAGGGCTGCCGTGTTGGTGACGTCGACGTCAGCGAAGGTCAGGTCGACCGGCGGTGCGCCGGGGACCAGCCCGTGCGCGAGCGCGTGGAACACGAAGGTGTCATTGGGGCATGGGGAAACCGCCAGGGAGAGCGCCACGACTCCCACGCTAGTGCCGGTTTGTGCCGGGTGCTCGGTAGCGCGGCGTACGCCACAGAAGGCCTCTCCCCAAAAATATTCACGTCCACCTCTGGCCTCGGAGGTGTGGCGCTTCTTACACTCCGTTTTGTTGGATCAAGTGATCGACCAAAGGGGGTGCCTCGTGCCGCGTTCGCTGGTCGCGGGTGTCCTGGTGATCGGCCTCGTCGGTGGGCTCCCCGTGCCCGCCCGCGCCGCCGCTAGCTGGACACCCGCCTACGACCTGGAGGGCGCTTGCGTCACCCTCCAGGCTTTCAACGGATCGAACTCCCTCGGCTACGTCTGGAAGGACTCGGTCGGCTACGGCTTCAAGAGCGCGGTGGCCAGCGCCGAACCGTTCCGGCTGGAGGCCACCCAACTCGGGCGATACCTGCTCCGCGACGGCGACGGTGCACCTCCGTACCAGAGCGTGGCGAACTGGGTGTGGGCCGGCGCCGACTACGGGCCCCGCGCTGACTGGACGGTCAGCACCGACGGCAGCTCCTACAAGTTCGTCAGCACCGAGACCAGCCAGCAGATGGGTTCCTACCTGGGCGGCCTCGGCAGCGGCAGCGCCACCTTCAAGCTCGCGCCGGCCACCGGGTGCGCCGCGATCCCGGACATCGCCACCGGCGTCAGCGGCACCCCGGCCGCCGGTGTCGACTCCAGCGGCAAACTGGTCGGCTGGATCGACGCACACGCGCACGTCACCGCCGGTGAGGCCTTCGGCGGGTCACTGAGCTGCGGTGACGCGTACGCCCCCGGGGGTGTCGCTGTCGCCCTCAAAGGTTGCGCCTCGCACGGGACCCTCGGCTGGGGCGCCCTGCTGGAAGCCATCATCGCCGGCACCGACCCGATCAACTCGGCCGAGGACGGCTGGCCCACCTTCACCGACTGGCCGCAGAACGACACGCTGCTGCACCAGGCGTCCTATTTCCGCAGCCTGGAGCGGACCTGGAAGTCCGGCCAGCGGGTACTCAACGTGCTGCTGGTCGCCAACCGGGTGATCTGCGAGTTGACGCCTGAGCACACCTCCTGCGACGAGATGGACCAGATCCGCGCGCAGGCCGTCTACCTGCAGAAGATGCAGGACTACATCGACGCCCGCAGCGGCGGTCCGGGCAAGGGCTTCTTCCGCCTGGCGAAAACCCCTGCGGACGTACGATCGATCGCGGCCCAGGGCAAACTGGCCGTCACGATCGGGGTGGAGAACTCCGAACTCTTCGGCTGCCGTGAGATCAACGGTGTCGCGCAGTGCACCACCGCCGACATCGACGCCGGGCTCAACGAACTGCAGGCCCTGGGAGTCAGCGGGCTCTACCCGGTGCACAAGTTCGACAACGCGTTCGGCGGCACCCGCTTCGACGAGGGCGTCACCGGCGCCGCGATCAACGTCGGCAACCTGATCTCCACCGGTCACTGGTGGCAGGCGACCAGCTGCACCGGCCCGTCCGACAATGAGCAGCCGCTGGTCAGTGACGACATCGCGCGGCTGCTGCAACTCGGGGTGGGCCTGCCGGCCGGCACGATCCTGCCGGTCTACCCGAGCGGGCAGATCTGCAACACCCGTGGCTTGACCTCGCTCGGTTCGTACCTGATCAATCAAATGATCGACCGGGGCATGATCATCCACCTGGACCACATGGGAGTGAAGACCGCGTCCGCGGTCCTCGACATCGCCGCCCAGGCGAACTACCCGGGTGTCGCCTCGGTGCACACCTGGGCCGACCCGGCCCTGATCAACCGGATGCTCGGCATCGGCGGCTTCGTCGCCAGCTACGCGTTCTCGGCCAGCGACGACGGCCAGGGCACGCCGACCTTCCTGGACGAGTGGCGGACCCACCGGGCTCTCGCCAACGGCTCGAAGATCACCGGGTACGGGGTCGGCACCGACGTGAACGGGCTGGGCCCGCAGGCAGCCCCCCGCCTGAATGCCGGGTCCAGCCCGCTCACCTACCCGTTCACCGCCGTCAACGGCACCACCGTCAACAAGCAGGTGATGGGGACCCGGACCTTCGACCTCAACACCGACGGCGTCGCCCAGTACGGCCTCTACACCGACTGGGTCACCGACCTGATCAACCAGGCCGGAACCGACGGCCCGGCACTGAAGAAGCAACTGCTCAGCGGCGCTGAGGCCTACACGGTGATGTGGGAAAGGGCACGTGCGTGACCCTGCTCGCCGCAGCGCCGGTGCGGCGCCGATGGATGGTGGCGTACGCGCTCGCCATGATCGGCGTCGCCGCCGGCTGGTTCGGGCCGATTCAGATCCTGCTCCCCGAGCAGGCGGCCCGGCTGGCCGGTGACGGCGGCAAGGAAGCACTGCTCGCCGTGGTCACCGCCTGGGGCGCGGCAGCGTCCATGGTGGCCAATCCGCTGTGGGGGATGCTCTCCGACCGGCTGGGCTCCCGCCGGCCGATCTTCGTGGCCGGCACCGTGGTCGGCGTCGCCGGCCTGCTCACCCTCTCGGCCGCGAACACCACACCGGTCATGGTGACCGGCTGGATCCTGGTCCAGGTCGGGCTCAACGGGCCACTCGCCGCATTGGCCGCGCTGATCGGCGACCGGGTGCCCGAACAGCAGCGCGGCACGGTCGGGGCGCTCTTCGGAGTCGCCCAGATCGTCGGCGTCATCCTCGGCACCGCCGTCGCGGTAGCGGTCGGTGACGAGACCCTCGGCTACATCGCGGTGGCCGTCGCGGTGCCGGCCCTCGGCGCCACCCTCCTGATCATCAACCGGGAGGGTGCGGTTGTCCGGTCGTCCAAAACACGGCTGCGCTGGCCGGGCGGGCAGTTCGTCTGGGCCTGGGTCATCCGGTTCCTGCTCAACCTGGTCAACGCCCTGGTCCTGGTCTACCTCCTTTACTTCTTGTCCGACCAGGTGCAGGTGACGGACGCGGCGACCTGGGTGCTCGTCCTGACCGTGGTGAACGTGCTCTTCGCCGGCATCTGCGGCTTCGTCGGGGGCATGCTGTCGGACCGCTGGGAACGCCGGAAGGTCTTCGTGGTGGCCGGGGCGATCCTCCTGGCCGCCGGGACCACCCTGATGGCACTCGCCCCGACCGTGCCCGTGGTGCTGGTGGCCTCGGCGCTGGTCGGGGTGGGCTGGGGCGCCTACATCGCGGTCGACATGGCGGTGATCACTGGAGTCCTGCCGGACGCCGAGACCCGGGCCACCATGCTCGGCGTCGCCAACATCGCCGGCACCCTGCCCCAGCTGCTCGCCCCGGTCCTCGCCGCGCCGATCGTCACCGGACTCGGCGGGTACCGGACGTTGTACCTGGTCACCGCTGCCTTTGCGCTGGTCGCGCTGATCTTGCTCCCTCGCTTGAAAACGCTCCGCTGAAAGGATCCACTGTGTACCCCCAGTTTCCACCCGGCTTCCGGTTCGGCATGTCGACGTCGGCCTACCAGATCGAAGGCGCGGCTTCTCTCGCCGGCAAGGGCCCGAGTATCTGGGACACCTTCACCTCTGGTGGCGGTACGGTCCGGCACGGGCAGGACGGCCGGGTGGCGATCGACCACTACCACCGGTTCGCCGAGGACATCCAGCTCATCGCCGGCGCCGGGGTGCAGGACTACCGGTTCTCCTTCTCGTGGCCTCGGGTGCTCGCCGGTGACCTCGGCTTCTACGACCGGCTCGTCGACACGATCATCGAAGCCGGGCTGCGGCCCGTGCCGACGCTCTACCACTGGGACCTCCCGCAGGAACTGGAGGACACCGGCGGCTGGATGAACCGGGACACCGCCCACCGGCTCGCCGACTACACCAGCACGCTGGTGCTGCGGCTCGGTGATCGGGTGCGCGACTGGATCACCATGAACGAGATGAACGTGCACACCCTGTACGGGTACGCGCTCGCCGACCACGCCCCCGCTCGCGGCCTCGGTCTCGGCGCGCTTCCGGCCGGGCACCACCAGCTGCTGGCCCACGGATTGGCGGTGCAGGTCCTTCGTACCCACGGCGCTCGGACCGTCGGCGTCGCCAGCCAGCACTTCCCGGTCTCGCCCGCCACCGACGCCCCCGAGGACGTCGCCGCGGCGACGCTCTTCTCCGAGCTGACGAACTGGACCTTCTCCGACCCGATCCTGCTCGGTGACTATCCGAACGAGATGATCCGGGCCGGGGTCGGGACCGAGGGCGCCCAGTTGGATCGGGACCTGGAGCTGATCAAAGCGCGACTCGACTTCTACGGCGTGAACTACTACGAGCCGACGATGATCGAGGCACCGCGGGCCGGCAAGGACTACAGCGGTGTGCTCGAAGTGGACATTCCGACCGACATGCCGTTCTCGCCGGTCCCGGTGAAGAGCGACGAGCGCACCGACTTCGGCTGGGCGATCGTGCCGGCCGGCCTGACCGAGATCCTGGTGACGCTGCGCGATCGTTATCCCGGGCTGCCGCCGGTGTTCATCACCGAGAACGGTGCGTCGTTCCACGACGCCGACCCCGGCCCCGACGGCCGGGTCCACGACGAGCGGCGGATCGCCTACCTGGACGCCCACTTGCGGGCGGTGGCCGATGCCATCACCGCCGGGGTACGAGTGGACGGCTACTACGTGTGGTCGGCCCTCGACAATTTCGAGTGGGCAGCCGGCTTCGACGAACGTTTCGGCCTGATCCACGTCGACTTCGACACCCTGAAACGAACCCCGAAGGACTCCTACTTCTGGTACCGCGACCTGATCACCGCCCAGTCGGCCGGCAGCTGACCGGCCGGGGCGCGGACCGTCAGCCCGCGCCCCGGAACGTCGTCACGGGATCGGCGCGGGCCAGGGGATGCCGGTCTCGGCGTCCCAGCGGCGCACGGTCGCACCGTCCGCCGAATAGAGCGTCGGCCGCCCGTCCACCACCGCGGACACCACGTCCAGCACGATCCGCCGATGCCCGAACAGCGGCCGGCCGATCGGCTCCCCGGTCTCTGCGTCGAACCGGTGCACCTGCCGGAGCCCCGCCACCGCGAGGCAGGGCCGTCCACCCACCTCGTAGACACAGAACCCGTTCAGGTCACCGACTCTGATCGGCTGCCCGACCTCGGCATTCGACCCTGCGTCGACCCGATGCAGCTGCGGTCCGGGGGTGAACCCGTTCTTGAAGACCAGGTGCGGACGGCCCTGCGAGTGATAGCCGAAGGGGAGCGTGTCGGCCGGGCCGGCCGTAGGTTCCACGAGCCGGCCGGTGGCGAGGTCGATCCGGATCAGGTTCGGCCCGCTCCCGCTATGGTGGAGCAGAACCGTCATGTGCGTGCCGTCGGCGGCCAGATGCCGCGCACCTCGGGGCAGCGTGATCGGCTCGCCGGACAGCATGCCGGAGCGGGCGTCGAAACTGAGGACCACGTTGTCGGCGTAACCGACAAAACAGGTGCCGCCGTACGCGGCGACCACGTCCACCCGCCGGGCCGGTGACCGTAGCCGCCAACCGGAGCGGACCAGGGGAATCGCACGCCAGCCGGTGCCGTCCAGCCGCCACAGAAGGGCGTCGCGACCGCGGGCTTCCACAGTGAGCACACCGGGGCCGTCGGCGTCCGCGAACGGCGTGGCCCAGAGTTCGGTCTCGGCGTCCCGCAGGCCCGGGTCGGAACGGGAACCGGCGAACGGCCAGGCCTTCTCGGCCCCGGGGTAGTCGAACACGTGGATCGGCGTGCCGTCGTCCAGCGAACGGAAGACCAGGCCGCCCTTCTCCTGGGTGACGAGCATCCCGCCAGCCGTGACAAGCCGGCCGGTGGGGCTCTCCACCAGCGGCCGGGCCACCCCGCGCCAGCGCGGCTCGTAGGCGCCCCCCAGCCGGACCCCGGCGTCCACCTCGGCCACCAGCCGGGGAATGGACACTTCACCGTGGCTCTGCCGGTCCGCTTCGGCCAGCGCGGGCCGGGCCGTGTCGAACTCCGCGCGCAGACCGTCGACCAACGCGTCGAGCTCGTCGCCGGTCATGGTCGGACGGTCCAGAGCCGCGTCCACGATGGTCTCGACCAGATCCAGCGCTGACCAGCTCCCGACTCCGGACGGCTGTGCCGCGATCCGGGCCAGAAAGCGGAGCGCGGGCACGGCTGCGGGCCGGAGACCTTCGGGTTTGGCGGCCACTGTCGCGAACCAGTAGTGGTCGAAGTTGTCGCCGTCCTCCAGGACGTCGTAGATCCGGTGGTCGCTGCCGCCCTCCTCGGCCAGCTCACGCAGCGCCGCTACCAGCTCCGCCGCATCGTCCGGGCCGAGGAGGTCCGCCCATGGGACGTTCTCCAGCCCGTCCAGGGGATGTTCCCGACTTAGCTCCATGAGCAACTACTCAGCCTGTCGCCGGAGCGGGGATCTGCCAGAGGGAACTGACCGGCATGGCGCGGAGTTTGTCGCCGAACGGCAGGGTGGCGGAACCCGTGTAGAGGACGATGCCGGTGATGAAGTCGTCGCCGAGGCGTTCGGCGAGGCGGCGCAGCCCGCGGAAGTCGTCGGGACCGACGGTGGTGGCTGCTTTGACCTCGATGCCCACGACCTGACCCGATCTGTTCTCGAGTACCGCGTCGACCTCGTACTTGGCCTGGTCGCGGTAGTGCGACAGATCCACCAGCTGTTCGGACCAGGTGAGTTGACGGGCCAACTCGGACAGCACGAACGACTCGAGCAACGGACCGAACGGTGCTCCGGGTCGAAGCAGGGCCCGCGCGTCGGTCGCGAGTTCACCGGCGGCGATGCCCGAGTCGACGAATATCAACTTCGAGGCGGCGGTGGCTCTGGTGCCGAGATTGCGTGACCAGCCGGGGATCCGTTTGACGAGGAAGATCTCCTCGAGTGCCTGAAGGTAGCGCGCGATCGTCGGCCTGCTCAGTCCGAGTGCGGACTCGAGTGAGTTGGCGCCGATGACGGTCGCCGAGCGTGCCGCCAGTATCCGTACCAGCTTGCGCATCTCGCCTTTGTGCTGGATGTCGGAGAGCTGCCGGACATCACGATCGATGAGCGCCTGGATGTACGAATCGAAGAACCGTTGGCGCCGTCGAGGATCGTTGCGGACCGTGGCTTCGGGTAGGCCACCCCGCACTATTCTGGCCGCATAGTCGGCCCGGGTGACCTGTGACTCGTGCCTTAGGCCAGGACCGGCGGAGAAGACCGCATCGATGAAACCGTCCGGTTCGTCGTCGAGTTCGCCCTGCGAGAACGGCCAGAGTTCGACCGTTTCCATCCGGCCGGGTAGCGCGTCCGGAGCTGCCGCCAGACCGAACAGCCGAGATGATCCGGTGAGCAGGTACCGGCCGGGGCGAGGATCTTCGTCGACGGCGGCTTTGATCGCCAACAGCAGCCCCGGGTCACGCTGAATCTCATCGATGACCAGCAACTCGGGAGCATCGACGAAGCCGATCGGGTCGGCGGATGCCGCAGCCCGGTCCTGTGCTCGGTCCAGGTCGCGACGCTCGGCGAGCCGGTCTCCGGCGACGATGCGGACGAGGGTGCTCTTGCCTGCCTGGCGTGCGCCACTGACCAGAACCACGCGGGTATCAGCCAGCGCGGCGTTCACCTGGGCAGCGGCGCGGCGGGGAATGATGCGCGGTGTGGCCACGCATCATGATAGCCGTCGGCTTTCGATCTGCGGGAACTTAGGCTTTCGGTTTGCGGGGCACATGGCTTTCGGTTTGCGTGGGGTTCCGTGTTCGGTTTGCGGCGTGGGGAACCGGTGGGTGACGGGAGCCGGAGGCCGGGGGCGGGACGGTCAGGTGCGTAGCTGGTCGGTGAACTGGTCGGCCAGGTGGGAGAGGCGTTCGGAGCGGCCCTCCTCGGCCCAGCCGTCCACCAGGCTCAGCAGGGTGCTGCCCTCGACCAGGATGATGAAGTCGTCGATCACCACCTCGTCGTCCACGCCGGAGCGCAGCTCGCCCAACTCGCGGGCCTCGCGGAGGCAGTTCAGCAGGTGGACCCTTATCGAGCGGTGGGAGTCGCGGCGGGACTCGGCCAGCCGGGGATGGGACAGGGCGGCGCCGGCGAACGCCACGTTCACATGGGCGTCGGCGGCGCGCTCCTCGTCCAGGGGGAGCACCGCCTCCAGCGCTGCCCGCAGACCGTCCAGGCCGAACAGGTCGCCGCCGATCTCGAAGGCCCGCTCCACTATTCGGTCGTAGACCGCCTTCTGCGCCGCGACCAGTATGTCGTCCTTGCCGCCCAGGAAATGGGCCAGCACACTCAGCGAGCAGCCGGCCTCGTCGGCGATCGCCCGGGTCGTGGTGCCTTCGACGCCGCGTGAGCGGACCACCCGCCAGGCGGCCGCCAGTAGCTCCGCCCGTCTCAGGTCGTGATCCACCAGCTTCGGCACGGCCACAGCTTAGCCACCGCGGACCAGTCGGCCGGTCAGCTCACGGCGGGCTGGGGTGCGGTCAGGTTTCGCAGGCGGCGGGCCAGCGGCAACGTCGCGATCACCGCCACCACCGGGATCAGGAACGCCCACCGGAGGCCGATCGGTTCGGACAGGGCGCCCAGCAGCACCGCGCCGAGCAGCGCCCCGCCGTAGTTGAACAGGTTCACCTTCGCGATCACCTCGTCGCTGCTGCCCTGAGCCGCCTCGCCGGCCGCACTGAACGCCAGTGGCACCAGCACGCCGACCCCGATTCCGGCGATCGTGAAACCGGCCATCGCGGCGCCCAGCACCGGCAGGGTCACCACCAGTGCGCAGCCGATGCCGCACGCCACCAGCGCGCCGATCGCGACCGGCACCCGGCCGGCTCGGGGCACCACGTGGTCGGCGACCAGGCGGCTGACCAGCACGGCGCCCTGATAGGCGGCGTAGCCCAGTGGCGCCACCGAGGCCGCCGCCGACAGTGAGTCGTGCAGGTAGACCGAACTCCACGTGCTGATCGCCGAGTCCACCAGGAACGCCGTGAAGATCAACATCCCACAGATCAGGACGATCGGCCGTACGGCGCGGCCACCCTCGGCATGCACCACACTGGACCGTTCGGTACGACCGGGTACGAACGATCGCCAGCCCACCAGCCCCACCAGCACCGCGAAGATCGCAGCCACACCGACCGCCACCGACGCGCCCGCACCCGTCTCCAGCGCGCCCGACATCAGTAGTGCGGCGGCGATCGCGGCGGCCGTGTACGCGGCGAACAACCGGCTCATCACACTGCGGCCCAGCTGGGCCTGCACCAGCACCCCCTGCATGCTCAGCGACGCGTCGACCGCGCCCAGGCCCACGCCGTACGCCAGAAAGATCGCCGCGAAGACCGCGTTGGGTGACCAGAACGTGGTGCCCGCCAGTCCCGCACCGACCAGGAACAGTCCGGACGACAGGGCGTACCGGCTGCCCCAGCGGGCGGCCACCTGATCGGCCAGCACTGAACCACCGGCCGCCGCCAGCACCACCAGCAGCAGGATCACCGAGACGAACGTGTCGTCGATACCCTGCCGGTCCTTGAACGTCGGCAACGCCGTGACCACAGCCGCATAACCGAGGCCCTGCGCCGCGTAACCCGCGCCGATCAGTCGAGCCCGGGTGCCGGCGCTCACGTCTGCCATCGATGCCTCGCTCCGATACGAGCGGTGAAAGGTGGCCCCGATCACACGCGTTCAGCGCAGCATGACGGCATAGATCGTCAACAGCAACAACTTCCGTGTAAACGCTTCCCGCGTCAAATCCGGGACGAGAAGTCAGGGGAGGGTGTTCAGGGCCGGGGCCGCGGTTCGGAGAGCGGCGAAGGCGTCGGCCATGCGCCAGGCGGCTCGGTTGCGGGGGCCCACCGGGTTGGAGATCGCGCGTAGTTCGGCGAACGGAACTCCGGCGCCCTCGGCTGCCACCGCCACGCCGTAACCCTCCATGGCTTCGGCGACCGCGTGCGGGAAGCGGGCCGCCAGACGGTCGGTGGTCCCGGCTGTGCCGGTGACGGTGGCCAGGGTGAGGATGTCGCCGGGGGCCGCCTCGGGGAGAGCCGCACACAGGGCCTTGACCAGGGACGGATCGGCTTCCAGAACGCTGCTGCCGAAGCCGAGTTCCTCGATCGGCAGGAAACCGTCCGGGGATTCCGCGCCCAGATCGGCGGCGATACTGCGGACGCCGATCACCAGGCTGCCGACGTCGGCGCGGCCCGGGAAACCGCCGGCGATCCCGGCGCTCAGCACCGCACGGTACGGGCGGGAGGCGAGCAGGCGCGCGGTTCCCGCGGCGGCCGCGGCCGGGCCGACGCCGGCGGCCTCGACCACGATCTTCTCCGGGTCGAGGAGGGCCCGGAAGGCTTCGGCCTCGGCGTTCACCGCGGTCACTACCAGGATCGGGTACGGGCTCACAGGTCCTCGCCCTTCGCGGAGTCTTCGGAGCCGACGGAGGAGGGCCGGTAGACGTGGTACCCGGGAGGCGCCGCCGGCCCGCCGGGTCCGCCTGGTCCGCCGGGCTCGGGCCGGCTGGTCGCTGTGTCGGGCTCCGCACCGCGGCCACCGGCACGTCTGCCGGATTCGGGGCTGGAGGTCGGCTCGTCGGCTGCGCGTTCTGCTGAACGTCGTTCGCGGACGATCCCCGGTCGCGAGGTGGCAGTGCTCTTGCGCTTGCTTCGCCACCAGCGCTTTTCGGTGGGCTCCGGCTCGGTGTCCAGCCGCTGCGTGCGTTCGGCGTCGGTGCGGGCCCGCTGCGCGGGTGGCGGGTCGGCGGCTCGGGGCGGGGTCGCGAAGCCCGGATCGTCGGGGGCGTCCCAGGGGTCGGTGGCCCAGGGGTCGACGGCGGGGGAAGCGGGGCCGGAGTGCTGGTCGCGGGGCTGGGCCTGGGGTGTGGACGGGTGGGCTTCCGTCGTACCGGCAGAAGTGTCCTCGGAGAGGAGGTCGTCGGTGGGGGCGGCTCCGGGGCGGCCAGCCAGGCGCTCGTTGTGCAGGCGGGTGGCGGACCAGACGGCCCGGGCTGCCGCGAGGACGGCCAGCAGGGCCGCAAAGCCGATGCCGAGCCGCCCGGCGACAGGGATGAGGCCGAGCCCGCCGCCGGCCACCCACGCCAGCATCAGGGCGGTTTCCGAGTGGGCGAACGCGGTGGCCCGCTGCCGTTCGCTGACGCGTTCCTGGATGCTGGCGTCGACGGCCAGTTTGGCGATGCCGCTGAAGATCGCGGTGACCAGCGCGAGCACTGTCACCATCGCCAGGTTGAAGAAGATCGTGGTGAGGACGGCCACGGCGGCGGTGACGACGATGCCGCCGGACTGGAGGGCCAGCGGGCGGCGGATGCGCAGGCTGGTGCCGGCCGCGGTGGACAGGAACGTGCCGAGGACGAGGGCGCCGCCGACCAGGCCGACCGCGGTGCCCCGGCCCGGTTCCCAGCCCGCGAGGGAGGTGTCCAGCTGGCCACCCATGATCGCGAAGGTGAGAAAGAGCAGCAGGAAGCCGTAGAGGAGCCGGAGGCTGGTGCTGCCGATCAGGGTGGCGACGACCAGCTTGCCGGAGAGGGGGCGGTCGGTGCCGCGGCCGATGCCCAGCAGGGTGCGCCAGGCGAGGGGCAGGGCTTCCGGCGGATCCGAGTCGGCGCGAGGTGGCAGGCGCAGCGCCACGATCATGCCGGCCAGGAAGATGAGGGCGGCGACACGCAGCGGCCACTGTGGCCCGAACTTGAAGGCGAGCAGGCCGATCGGGGCGACCAGGATGCCGGCGAAGGTGCCGTAGACACTGGCGCGGGCGCCGACCTGGGACAGTCCGACCCCCTCGGGCAGCAGGCGGGGGACGGCGGCGGAGCGGGCCACCCCGTAGGCCCGGGACAGGGCCAGCACGCCGAAGGCCGCCGGATAGAGCCCCCAGCCGAGCAGGTTGTCGGCCATCACGTAGGCGAGGAAGGCCCGCCCGAGGAACGTGGCGGCGAGCGCGTACCGCCGGCCGTGCCGGAAGTGGTCGAGCAGCGGACCGACCACCGGCGCGAGCAGGGCGAACGGCACCATCGTGATCAGCAGATAGAGCGCGACCTGGCTGCGGGCCTCACCGAGCGGGACGCTGAAGATCGTCCCGGCGAGGCCGATCGCGATGAGCGCGTCACCGGCGCAGGAGACCGCGTGCAGGTCGAAGAGGCGGATCATGCCGACCTCGTTGGCGGCTCCGCGGGCCCGGGCGGAGCCGACCCGGCGGGTGGCCCAGGCGCCACCGCGCACCGAGCCGCGCACCAGCAGCCGGGCGGCTTTGACGCCGGTGCCGACGGTGCGTCCGAGCGTGGGAAGCAGCGGCATGGAACCATCCTGACTGATGTGGGCGACCCGCGTCCCGTTCCGGGGCCCGGCGATCCGCAAGGCCCTGGCTGTCCGGGTTATCTGGGGAGTCGTTGCGGGCTCCGGGGTTCGGTAGGCAACAATGGGTGGGTGACTCTGAGGACCGCCGCCCGCGCCGCCCGACTCGACCAGGTCTGTGCCGATGCTGTCGGGGTGGCCCGTGGAGCCATCACCGAAGTGGACCCCACCGACATCGGTGACCATCTGGAAGTCGTTGCCGAGGGTGACCGTGTGGTCACTCACTTCTTTGAAAGTCACCTCGACGGATACAAGGGCTGGCGGTGGGCGGTCACGGTGACCCGTGTCCCGCGCAGCCGGCACGTCACGGTCTGCGAGACGGTGCTGCTGCCCGGCTCCGACGCGCTGCTCGCGCCCGGCTGGGTGCCGTGGAACGAGCGGGTCCAGCCCGGTGACCTCGGTGTCGGCGATCTCATGCCGACCGCGGCCGACGACGACCGGCTGGCCCCGGGTTACGTGCTCAGCGACGACGCCGCGGTCGAGGAGGTCTCCTGGGAGCTGGGCCTGGGCCGGTCCCGGGTGATGTCGCAGGACGGCCGGATGGAGACCGCCCAGCGGTGGTATGACGGCGACGCCGGCCCCGAGGCCCCGATCTCGACGGCGGCCCCGCGGAACGCGCGCTGCGGCGCCTGCGGCTTCTATCTTCCGCTGGCCGGTTCGATGCGGCTGATGTTCGGTGTCTGCGGCAACCTCTACGCGCCCGACGACGGTCGTGCGGTCGCCGCCGACCACGGTTGCGGCGCCCACTCGGAGGCGCTGCTCAGCGCGGCCGAGCAGCCGGTCGACGAGCTGCCCACGGTCTATGACGACAGCGAGGTCGAGGCGGTCGCGGTCAGTCGCGGGCACGGCTCAGTGGAGTCGGGCGAGCCGGCCGAGGATTACGGCCACAGCTAGTCGGTGGTGTGGAACTCCGGGTGGGTCAGAGCCCGGCGGCGTTTCCGGTTCCGATCGTGCACGACCATCGTCAGCGTGCCCGGAATGCCCCAGAGCAGGCCGGCCAGGCAGATCTGAACGATGGAGTCCGGCGCCCCGCCCAGCCAGGTGGACAGCAGGGCCACGGCGAAGGCGGCGGCCCCGGTCAGTGCGAACGGGACCATCGGCGGGTCGAGTGGTGCGGGGCGCGGTTTCGTCCCGGTCACCACGGCGAGAGCCGCCGGCAGCGTATGCCCGGTTTGCGTGGCGGGAGACAGGTCAGTCACTCCGTCAGGGTACGGCCACTACGCATCGCATCCGAGCAGCACGTGAGAGTTGTAACATCGTCCCGTTTTTGCCGAGGTCAGCCGGGTCTGACAACATGCGCGCGTTCCCTCGCGCATAACCCGGAAGGGTCTCATGTCCACTAACGCCTCCACCGACGCCTCTTCAGCGAAGAACGCCTTCGACAGGTACTTCGAGATATCCCAGCGCGGCTCGACCCTGAGCCGCGAGGTCCGTGGCGGTGTCGTCACGTTCTTCACGATGGCCTACATCGTGGTCCTGAACCCGCTGATCCTGGCCGGTGGTGCCGACAAGACCGGGGCGCAGCTGCCGATCACGGCCCTGGCCGCGGGAACCGCGCTGGTGGCCGGCCTGATGACGATCCTGATGGGCGTGGTGGGCCGGTTCCCGCTGGCGCTGGCCGCGGGTCTCGGCGTGAACGCGCTGGTCGCCTACGAGATCGCTCCCGAGATGACCTGGGCCGACGCGATGGGCCTGGTCGTCATCGAGGGTGTGCTGATCGGGATCCTGGTGCTGACCGGTCTGCGGACGGCTGTCTTCAAAGCGGTACCGACCCAGTTGAAGACCGCGATCGGGGTGGGCATCGGCCTCTTCCTGATGATCATCGGTCTGGTCGACGCGGGTTTCGTGCACCGGGTGCCGGACGCCGCCAACACCACCGTCCCGGTCGAGCTGGGCTCCGGCGGCAAGCTGATGACCTGGCCGATCGTGGTCTTCGTGATCGGTCTGCTGATCACGCTGGTGCTGTTCGTCCGCAAGGTCAAGGGCGCGATCCTGATCGGCATCCTCGGCACCACGGTGATTGCGATGATCGTCGAGGCGGTCGCGAAGCCGGGCGGCTGGTCGCTGAACACACCGGCGCTGCCCGACCGGATCATCGACACCCCGGACCTGTCGCTGCTGGGTGAGTTCAACGTGCTCGACTCGTGGTCGACGGCCGGTCCGCTGGTCGTGCTGATGTTCATCTTCACGCTGCTGGTGACGGACTTCTTCGACACGATGGGCACGATGGTCGCGGTCGGGCAGGAGGGTGAGCTGCTGGACGCCGAGGGCATGCCCCCGCGTACCCGGGAGATCCTGCTCGTCGACTCGGTCGCCGCGGCTGCCGGTGGCGTGGCGAGCGTGTCGAGCAACACGTCGTACGTGGAGAGTGCCTCCGGTGTCGGCGAGGGCGCCCGGACCGGTGTCGCCAGCCTGGTGACCGGTGTGTTGTTCCTGGTGGCGATGTTCTTCGCGCCGCTGGTGAAGGTGGTTCCGTTCGAGGCGGCGTCGACCGCGCTGGTGGTGGTCGGCTTCCTGATGATCACCACGGTCCGGCAGATCGACTGGACGGACTACATGATCGCGGTGCCGGCGTTCCTGACGGTCACGCTGATGCCGTTCACATATTCGATCTCGAACGGCATCGGGGCCGGGATCATCACGTACGTCATCCTGAAACTGGCGACCGGCCGGATCAAGGAGATCCACCCCCTGATGTACGGCATCGCCGCCCTGTTCGTCCTGTACTTCGCCCGGGGCCCCCTGGAATCCTGGATCCTCTGAGTTTTGATCTATCAGCCGTCACCGGGTGCTCAAGCCCGGTGACGGCTGTCATACGAGTAAACAGATGTCGTTAGCCATGCTCATTAGCTAGGCTAAGGACCGTGATGGAGCGGGTGATGACGACGGAGCGCACCACGGCCGACACGCTGGCCAAAACGCTGCGGGATGCGATCATCCGGTTCAGCCGGCGAGTCCGGCAGGCCCGCCCCGTCGGCGATCTGACGTTCAGTCAGCTCTCCGCGCTGACCAGCCTCCAACTGGCCGGTGCGCTGACTCCTCGTGAGCTCGCCGACATGGAGCGGGTCCAGCCCCCGACGATGACCAAGATCGTCGGCAAGCTGGAGGAGCGCGGTCTCGTCGCGCGGACCCCCCACCCCACCGATGGTCGCCAGGTCATCCTGGCCCCCACCGACGAGGGCCGGGCCGTCTACGCGTTCCACGAGCGAGCCCGCAACGAGTGGCTGGCCGTCGAGCTGGCCCGGCTCACCCCTGAGGAACGGGAGACACTGGCACACGCTGCGGAAATCCTGCAGCGGGTCGCCCGCGGCTGACACCGAGCCCCCCGCCGTTCCGCTTCGTCACACGACGATGACGCGTACGACGAAGAGGGGCGATCTTGGGTACCACCTTCCGATCCTTAGGGGTTCCGAACTACCGGCTCTTCACGATCGGGCAGCTGGTCAAGCTGGTCGGCGTGTGGATGATGTTCACCGCACAGGACTGGCTGGTCCTCGAACTCTCCGGCGACTCCCCGGCCGCGCTGGGCATGGTGACCGCGCTCCAGTTCGTACCGGTCATGGTCCTGACGCTCTGGTCCGGTCGCCTCGCTGACCGGTACGACAAGCGCAAGCTACTGATCGGGGCGAACGCGGCGTTCGCACTGTTCGCCATCATCTTCGCGATCATCGTCGCCGCCGGGGTGGTCGAACTCTGGCACGTGTTCGTCTCCGCGCTGTTCCTCGGCATCGCGAACGCCGTCGAGACCCCGGTCCGGCAGTCGTTCGTCTCCGAACTGGTCGAACTGCACCTGCTCCCCAACGCGTTGGCCCTCTCCGCGGCCACCTTCAACGTGGCCCGGATCAGCGGCCCCGCCCTGGCCGGGGTGTTGCTTGCGCTGCTCAACACGCCAGCGGTGTTCCTGATCTCGACCGTGCTGGCGATCGCCCCGGTCTTCACCTACGTGCGGATGCGGCCCGCCGACCTCTACCGGACCGAGCGCAAGAACCGCGGCAACGCGAAGGTGATCGACGGCCTGCGCTACGTCGGTAAACGCCGCGACCTGCTGCTGCCGATCTGCATGATGGCCGTCATCGGCATGATCGGCTTCAACTTCCCGGTCACCCTGGCCGCCCTCGCGAAGATCGACTTCAACGCCGGCCCGTCCACGTTCGGCCTGCTCACCACGGCTCTGGCCATCGGCTCCCTCGGCGGCGCGCTGGCCGGCACCCGGCGCAGCTCCCGCCCCGGCCCCTATCTGATCATCGGGGCCGCGCTGCTCTTCGGCCTCTTCGAGATCGCCGTCGGGTTCGCGCCGAACTTCGTGGTCGCCGCACTGCTGCTGGTGCCGACCGGCTTCTTCTCGATCTACCTGGCCCAGGGCTGCAACCACCGCGTCCAGATGGGCGTCGCCCCTGAGTTCCGGGGCCGGGTGATGGCCCTCTACGTGCTGGTCTTCCTCGGCACCACCCCGATCGGAGCGTCCCTGTCCGGCTGGTGGGGCGAACACTTCGGGGTGTCGTCGAGCATCTGGGCGGCGGGCCTGGTGAGTTTCCTGGCCGCGATCGGCGCCCTGATCTGGGAGCTGAAAGCGAGCGGGGACCGGATTCGGGTGCGGCTACGCCCTCGCCCCCGGGTCAGCCTGATCAGCCCGGCCTCGGCGGGCCCCGTTCCGGCCGCCCCGGTTCTGGCGGACCCGGATCTGTCCGCCGCTGTTCTGACGGACCCCGTTCTGGCCGATGTTCCGCTTTCCGCCGCCGGTATTCCCCGAATGCGTGTCACGGACCGGACCGGCGTCAAAGTCTGAACATTCCGGGAAAAGACGGGAAGTGCCTCCCATTGCTCAAGATCACTGCGGTGGGAGGTGTATCCCGAGGTCAGCGCAGGTGATGTTGGCACATTCGGCTCCACCGAACGGGTATTCCGACCCGGCCGATCAGGGCCTAGCGTCTAACCGTGGCGATCGCGCACATAGCCGTGCTCTCCGCAGCGCTCTCCGTGCTGCTGATCTTTCCATGTGCCGCAACGATCCTTCTCAGCGGCAATCCGTCCGACCTCCGCCGCGTCCTCACCCGAGACGGCCGCGAAGAACTCCGGTCCCGCGCACCCCGAAACCGGTCCGGCACTCACGTCCGGTCCCACCGTAACCAACGTCACATCGACCAGGTTCCCCGCGGCAAGTGGCGGCGCCTCGACCGCGGCATGCGCTCCTGGGACCAGGTCCGCCTGGCCGGCCTGAAGCCCCCCGCGATCGAAGAGATCGCCTTCGAACTGCGCCGCCTCGACCGCCAGCGCCGCAACCCGGCGTTCCACTCCGAGGTGCTACTGGCCGCGACGATGCGCAGCTACGACGACCGGCTCAGCCTGGCCTGCCGCTGTCTGGGCATCCAGGACTTCCTGGAGCCCTTGACCGGCCTCGACCGCGAGGCGGAACGCTTCCGCGTCGAATGCGAACTCACCGCCGCCGGCCTGCTCTTCCGCCACGACCCTGCCCCCTGACCAACCTCAATGCCGCGACCTCCCGATAGGCGTGGAGGGCGGCCTGCCACTGCCCGTGACGTCTCCCGGCACGGGCCAGGCTTGTCAGATCTGAGCGAGCCGGCGGGTCTGGACGGTTGTGGAGATGATCAGGGCCGCCACGATGGCCACATACACTGTGATCTGCGGTAGCGCCTCCGAGGAAGGCCAAGTGCCGCTGATTACGTTGTACACATAGGCACTGCAGAGTCCCTTCAGGGCCTTCACTCCGAACAAGCCGGCGGCGGCCATCAACAGTCGCGGATCGGCGCCGCCGAACCAGAACAGGGCGAGCAGGCCGACCGCCGCGCCGCCGAGAACGACGGCCGTGGGCAGCTCCAGCCCGAACGGCATGACCAATCCGGTTGGGGTGGCCAGGACGATGCCACTGATCGCCGTAGTGGTCAGGCCTCTGGCCGTCCAGCTCAGGGACGGCACAGCCGCTGGGCGCCGGAGCCCTGCTGCGATCAGTGCCACCGCCAGTACCGCAGACCACCACACAGCCGAGCCGGTCCGATCAATTGACGGCCCCCGGCGTCGCTGCCAGCGGCACGATCACGGCCAGAGACCCGGCCACGAGCGCGCTATGGGCAAACCCGAGCGTGAGCAGCAGCAGTGTGGCAACCATGAGACCCGCCGTGGCGGTGTCGGCAAGACGCCACGGCACCTGTTCGTCCGCAGCCCACAGGGGCCAGACCTCCGAGATCGCGTGGGCCGTGCCGTAGGCCGTCACCGCTACGGCGGTCAGCTGCAGACCCTGCCAGCGGACCACCGCGACGGGATTCCCACCGGCCCCACCGGCCCGAACCCTCATAGCCCCGCGCAGTAGCCCGGCGACCTGCCGTGCGGAGGGCCATCGGCGGCCGGCGTCACTGGTCAGCAGCGTATCGAGCAGTTCCTCACCGCGCTCCTGGCGATAGCGCGCTTCGCCGGACACCGGAATCGTGGAGGATATCGGCGAGCCTTTCCCGTTCGAGCGACCGTACTTGGCCGGCGAGCATCCGGTCACCTCGATGTTTCCTGTTCAGGGACCGTATCCGTTGCCGTTTCATCCTTCCCCAGACCGCTGTCTGGTTTCAAGGTGCCCGGCTCGAAGGTGGAACTTCAGTTGTTACATAGTGGACAGGCCTGCCTGTGGCGTGGCGAGGGCAGGACCTACTGGCCGATGACCTTGGCGGATCTGGCGTGCTGGCTCTTCGGTGAGGGCGACGTGAAACGGCTGCCCTGGGCGCAGATCCCGGTCGGGACCGGAACCGTGACCGCGGTCACGACCGCTGTGAGACCCGCACCGTCAAAGCCTTCACCCTCCACATGCCGGATCGCGGTGGACCAATGATCAAGTCGCCCCAGGACGACCTGGCCGGCTCGATGCTCGGCACGGCGGTTACCACGTGCATCAGTAGGGCCGCCGCCTGCGGCGGGACCTGCTGCTCGGGTTTCTACGACACTGAGGTCGGGTAGGCCGTTCGGCGGTTGGGGCCGGATGTTGGTGGTGGTCGATAGATTCCTGGGGGTGACCGAGGACGCGGGGCGAGTGCTGGTTGGGCGGTACCGGCTGCTGCGGGTGTTGGGCCGGGGCGGGATGGGTGCGGTGTGGCTGGCGCGCGACACGCTGCTGGACCGAGATGTCGCGATCAAGGAGGTGTGGTTTCCCGCTGCGGGTGACGGGCCCGTCGATCCGGCTGATCCAGGCGTACGGCGGGTGGTCCGGGAGGCTCAGGCGGCGGCCGCGTTGCGGCACTCCGGCATCGTGACCGTTCACGATGTGGTTACCGACAACGGGCGGCCGTGGATCGTGATGGAGCTCGTCGGCGGGTGTTCGCTGGCCGAGGCCATCCGCGAGCGGGGTCTGCTCACCGAGCAACGGGCCGCGGAGGTCGGGTTGCAGGTGCTCGACGCGCTCCGGGCCGCGCACCGTGCGGGCGTCGTGCACCGGGACGTCAAGCCGGCCAACATCCTGCTCGACAACGACGACAGAGTCGTGCTGACCGACTTCGGTATCGCCGCCATCAGCGATGCCACCGCGCTCACCGCCCCCGGGCAGATGATCGGCTCACCGGCCTACCTCTCTCCGGAACGGATCGACGGCCGGCCCGCGACTGCGGCGGCCGACCTCTGGGCGCTCGGCGTCACTCTTTACGCCGCGGTGACCGGCCGGTCGCCGTTTCACCGCGAGGACACCCTGGCCACTCTCGCCGCGGTCCTCACCAGTGAGCCGGCCCCGCCGGCGCACGCCGGTCGGCTCTGGCCGGTCATCAATGGACTCCTGCGCAAGGACCCTGATCGGCGTTTGACCGCGGAGCAGGCCCGCGACCTGCTGGTCAGGGTGACCGACCGGCAGGAACCGGGCACGCCAGCCCGCCGGCCGCGCCGCCGACCGACGAGATCCGACGCGGATCACGTGCCGGCGACCGTTGCGGCGCCTTCACCGACAGTCGCCGCGACTACATCCCCTCAGCCGTACGCGCAGGCCGCCGCCGTCCCGGCGCCCGCCGCATCGACCCGCGCAGCGCCGGCGCGACTGCGCGAGCGCCGACGATGGGTGTGGCCGGGCCTGGCAGCCGGAGTCGTCGCCTTGGCCCTGCTGATCGCGTTCGGCGTGGCGGCAATCCAGGACCGGGACAAGAACGCGGTGTCATCGCCGAGTCCCTCCGTGACACATCGGCTCACCTACGCCCACGTCCGCACGCTTCTCCCCGGTGAGGAGGTCTGCTCGGCAGCCTGGAATCCTGCCGGTACGAGGTACGCCGTGATCCGAGCCCGGACCGGACTGGACATCTTCGACAAATCCGGCGCCACGGTCCGCGAGTTCCGGTTCGAAGTCTCCTTCTTCTCCGAACACTGCGGACACAACCGGCCCGGCATCCTCTGGGATCCGGCCGGCAGCACCGTGGCCGTCTTCGGCATCGCCAACGACCTTCGGTTCTTCAACGCAGACACCGGCACGAGCGCCGTCGCCCCCGTGACCATCGGCCTTCCGTACACTGCTCCCAGCTGGGATTCGACCGGATCGGCGGTAGCTTTGCGCTCCGCGCGCGCCGGTCTGGTGATCGTCGCGAAGGACGGCACCGTCGGCCGGTCGTTGTTCACGGCGTCAGCCGTCTCACCCGCTGGGCGTGACCTCAGATCCGTCGCGATCTCACCCCGGGGGGACACCTTCGTCGTCGATTGGACCGACACCGGCCGCGAGGACGGCCCATTGTTCGAAGTCCGCCGATTCGCCGACAGCTCCATCGTCCGCACCGTCGGCCGAAAATACGGCGGCGGCACGGCCGGTGATCTCACCTACAACCCGGCCGGCACGCTCGTAGCGGTGGAGGTCGCCGGTTCCGGCGTGGAGGTATGGAATCCGGACACCGGGCAGCAGGTGGCTACCCTCCGCGGCCCGACAAGAGTCTTCGACCTGCGCTGGTCAGCGAACGGCCACTACCTGCTGGCCGTCGACTGGCAGAGAATTCACGTCTTCCACGCCGACGATTGGACGTTGGCCGGTGAGCTCACCCCACGCGAACCGGCAAGCCGAGAAGACCCGGTTGCTGCCGGCGCGGTCGATAACGACGGCAGCGTCTTCCTGGCACCCATCGGCTACAGCGGCGTCGAACTCTACCGACCGAGCTGACCGACATCCCGACAGGCCCGCAACAGCGGACGAATGCCGTGATCATCTGGTCGACGGAGTATTTCGCGCTATGGCCGTCGTTAGTGTATGAGGGTGGCGGCCCGGGTCAATGCCCTGGTTGAACCAAGCTGCCACGATGGACTTTGTGAAGCCGTCCGAGGGACCGGCTGCCGAGGCGGATCGATTCGCCCGGGACTGGGCCGACCGCCTGTTGAGCACCTCTCCGCTTACTGATGGCGAGCGGGGCGAGTTGGTGGGTGCCGTTCGGCGCTGTTACATGCACGCGGGCCTGCCCTGGCCTGATCGGGTGGTCTGGGTGCCGTCGCCCATAGCCGGGCGACTACTCGCGGTTGATCTTCAGGCGTCTCTCCGAAGTACCTTGAAACCGCCGCAGACCAGCTCGGTCAAGCTCGCGATGGCCGGGCCGCTGCTCTGCGCCGGTCTGGCCCTGGTGCAGCTACTCATCCTGCCGGGTAACCCTGTGGGGTCCAGGTTCCTCCGCGAGGCATCTCCTGGACCGGAGTACTGGCGCAGCGCGTGGATCGGCGGGGTGGTCGGCGGCCTCCTGCTGATCACGATCCTCTGGTCGATGACCATGTCCGTGTGGGAAGACACTGAGCTACGTAATACCTACATCGTGGGGATCGTGGGTGCAGGCCCGTTTGCGGTATTGCTTCCCTGCGAACTTCTCGCCGACGTCATCGTGGGCCGGGCCGCAGGTCCGCCGTCGTCGGTATGGATCGTGACACTGCTGGCCGCCACGCTGACGCCGGCCGCCACGCTCACTGCGGTGGCCGGCGTCGTGATCGGGTGGCGCAGACGTCGGTCCGTGCTGGGCCACACTGATCCGGCATTCGACCTTATCCGCCAGAACCTCGCCACGGCGCTGATCACAGTCGATGCCTGTGCCCGCCGGTCAATGCGAAAACCAGCGCATACGAGCGTTGGGAGATCTGTCAGCGAGTTGACCTTCGCCGTAAGCCAGTCCATCGAACACGCCGTTCACCGGGACAGCGAACTCGTCATCAGCAGTTTTGTCCTTACTGGCCGCGCCGACGTCGAGCGAGGCCACGAGCCGGCCGGAAGTCGGGCCGGGGAGCTGGCTGCCAAACTGTCCGGCATGCCGGACGCCGTCGAGCTGTCCGGAAGATCCGGCCGGCGCACGCTCCACTGGCGATACCCGGTCGGTCACTTCGGCGGCGACTTCGGCGGCATCCACGATCTCAACCGGCTGGTCGGGGCGTCCTGGCTGGTGGCGACCGGCGCACCGATACCAGCCGATGCGGGCGCGCTCGTGGGCGATTTCGTCGTCGCGTCGCAGCTGGGCTGGTGGTGGCCACACACCCGATTCGTCGTGATCAGCGAACGGCCGTCGGTGTTGCGCATCGACTCGCGAAATCGGCTGGACAGCACCGATGGGCCCGCCGCCGAATGGCCCGACGGATACCGGATCGGCACTCACGTCGACTTCCCGTTCCGCTGATCCCGCTCTTCGCCTCGGTCATCAGCCGTTCTTCGATTTCTTGAACGCGACGGTGATGGTGCCGGATTCGCCTTCGCAGCCGAGGTCGCCGAGCGTACGCAAGGCAACGGCCTTCGCTGATGAGTTGATGAACAGGACGATACAGTTCCGTCCGCTGAGAGGTATTTGCTTCTTTAAGGCTGGGACAGGCTCCCTGCTGTGGCTACGGGACGGTATCGTCCCGACGTGATGGGGAGGAGACGCATGTCTCGTAAGGTTTGGCTGCCCAAGGCGGCCGTGGTGGTCACTGCCCCCATCGGCTTATGGTGGCTGCCGAAGATGAGCGAGTTGTCGGTATGCCACCAGTAGCCATACCGGGCGCCCCCTGCTTTCCGGCGCACGGTGGAGGCCAGGGCGTGGATCGGGCCGTAAATCACCACGCCGTGTTGGGTGGGGCGCGGTAGGTCGGGGTGTAACCGGGTCAGAGGATGCTCGCGTGAGAGGGATCCGGTGCGCGAGGTAGGCCGGATCGTGGAACGTCGGCGTTGGCCGACTGGTTTTTCGGGGAGAGCCGGTCGGGGGAGTAGGGCTGTCAGGGCACGGGGGTGATGGTCTCGCAGTCGACCGTGGTGTCGCCGGGCCGGGTTTCGGCGGTGTCGCCGAGGCGGTGAGGGCCGCCGTCGAGCGTGTCCGGCACGGTGTCGTAGGACGTGCCGCCGGCCCGGTCGACTGAACCGTTCAGCAGGTCGTCGCCGTCGTCGCCGTAGAGGCGGTCGGCGCCGGGGCCGCCGTGGATCCGGTCGTCGCCCTCGGCGCCGTAGATCAGGTCCGCTCCGGGGCCGCCGGAGATCCGGTCGTTGCCGAGACCCGCGTCGACGATGTCGTTCCCCGCGGCGTCCAGGACGGTGTCGTCGCCGTCTCCGGCGTAGGTGTAGTCCTTGCCGGTGCCGGGGAAGACCAGGTCGTCGCCGTCCCCGGCGTTCAGGTAGTCGTTTCCGGGGCTGCCCAGGAGAGTGTCGTCACCGACACCGCCCTGTAGGACGTCGTCGCCGCCGACACCGCCCAGGAGGAAGTCGTCGCCGACGCCGCCGTAGATCCGGTCGGCGCCCCGGTCGCCGTTCAGCAGGTCCGGACCCGAGCCGCCGTAAAGGCGATCCTTGCCGGTGCCGCCGCGGACTTCGGCGTACATCGCGGTCTTGTTGGCGAAGACGTCGTTCTTGTCGCCGAGCCGGACGTCGACGGTCACCGCGTTGCCGGACCGCACCGGGCAGCGCACTTTCGTCGAGTCGCCCTTGACCGCCTTGCAGCCCTTGCCGGCCCTGATTCGGTGCCGGTCGTCGAAGGTGACCGTGTTGCCGGCGCGGAAGACCTCGACCTGGTTGGCCTTGCCTGTCCCGGCGGTGAACTCGACGAACTGCGTCGCGCCGGAGGTGTAGACACGGGCCAGACCCGTGGACGCGGCCTGAGCGGGGGAGGCGGTCATCGTCATCCCGCTGGCCAGCACCGCCCCGATGAGGGACAACCGGGTCATGTGTGACATCGGACCTCCCACGGGTTGCGGCCCGGCTTTCATCCGGTCCACAACCGATGGTATTCCCCGTCAACGCTGCTGACCAGGGAGAACTCTTCGATCGTCCAGGGCGGGCCGGTGTATCCGGTCAGAGCGGCGGCCAACCGGCGGTCGAAGCGGTAGGAGACCGTCAAATGGGGTCGGAAGGGCCGGGGATCGGACGGGAAGCCGACAGTGGCCAGCGACGACCGTACCGCCGCTTGGCAGGTGTGCAACGCCGGGACGTCACCCTCCAGGCCGGCCCAGACAACCGGCCCGAAGCGACCGCCGCCGGACAGCCGAAGGCTGAAAGGGGCGGGTGGAGGCGTCTCGCTGAGCGCGCGCACCACCGCCGCGTCGTCGGGCACGTCGCCGAGAAAGACCAGCGTCACGTGCCATTTCTCGGACCGCCGGGCGGGAACGGGCCGCAGCCGATGGCGCAGGTGCTCGCGGGCTTCCTCGGACGGGAAGACCGCGACGAAAAGGCGGGTCAGGAGGACTCGCGGGCTGCCGGGCCGCCGCCGAAGAGCACGTCGTCCCAGCTCGGCAGGCGCTTGCGAGGCTTGTTGCCATCCTCGGACTCGTTGCCGGTCGAGGGGGTCTGACCGACCGTGCGACGCGGGCGCAGCACCGCCAGCGACGGGACGGCCGGGACCTCCTTGGGCAGGTCACTGTCGTCGTCGAAGGCCGAGCCGGAACCACCGCCGAGCAGCGCCGCGGCACCGCCGGAAGCCGCCCGGCGAGCCGCCGGACTCTCCAGACTGCGGCCGGACGAGCCCTCGAGCGGACGGTCCAGCGAAGCGAGCAGAGCGTCGCGGCTGGCCCGGATCGAGTCGCGGGTGGCGCCCCGGACCGCGGGATCGGCGCTGGGCAGGCCGTGACCACCACGGGTCGGCTCCGCGCTGCGGACCGGACCGGGCAGGCCGTGACCACCACGCTCGGGGGCCGGCTCCTGGCCGAGGATCTGAGTGGGCCGCTCGGCGCACAGGTATTGCGCCATGTCGTCGTGCGGCGCGACCACCTGGCGGCCCTTGTCGAGGTCCCAGATGGCCTGCGCGGTGGCCTTGCCGGACGGCCAGGTGGCGACGATGCGCCAGGTGCCGTCGTCGCGGCGGAACGCGTCCCAGGAGATCTTCTCGGTGTCGATGCCGTGCTGCGCGAGCCGGCTGTCGACGACCTCGGCGAGCGGCTGACCGGAGTCGGACGTCTTCAGCCGGGTGCGACGGGCGTGCTGCGCCAGCATGGCGCGCTCCTGCAGCACCGGGCCGGCGTAACGGAGGACCCGGTCGACGGGGACACCGGCGATCCGGGCGACCTCCTCGGCGGAGTCGCCGGAGCGGATCCGCGCCTGGATGTCACGCGGGGACAGCGAGGGGGTCGCGTTCTCCGAGAGCACCGCGACCGCCGTGCCGGGAGCCGGCGGGCCCTCGGTCAGGACCCCGGAGACCCGGTCGTCGATGGGGAGTGAGAGCAAGCGCCCGACCTCGTCGGCGAGCACGAGAGCCTGTCCGTCCTCGGAGAGGGCGACGAAGCGAACCGGCCGCATGCGTTGCCTCCGTCTCGTCGCGTTGGCCTGTGACCCCGAGAGTCATTCACGGGGGCGCGTTTCGGAACACGGTACGCGCCCAGGTCACCCAATGGGGGTAAGCCACGCCGTCAAAGTGCTGACCAGCGGAGATGATCTTCGCTGTCGTACGCCGCGTTCCTGCAAACCTTTTAGGGGTACGAGTACCCCTGAGTCAACTGCGATGAACCACTTTCGTGGACTACAACCGCTCGACGACGTAATCCACACAGGCGGTGAGAGCGGCTACGTCGGACGGGTCGACCGTCGGGTAGAGAGCGACCCGGAGCTGGTTCCGGCCGAGCTTGCGGTACGGCTCGGTGTCGACCACGTCGTTGGCCCGCAGCACCCTGGCGATCGCCGCCGCGTCCACCTCCTCGGCGAAGTCGATCGTGGCGACCGCGGCGGACCGGAGTGCGGGATCGGACACGAACGGGGTCGCGAACGACGACCGGTCGGCCCAGCCGTAGATCGCCGCCGCGCTCTCGGCACTGCGCTTGACCGCCCAGGAGAGGCCGCCCTGCGCGTTCATCCAGTCCACCTGCTCGGCGGCGAGGAAGACGGTGGCCAGAGCGGGGGTGTTGTAGGTCTGCTCCAGGCGGGACTGTTCGATCGCGGTGACCAGGTCGAGGAACTGCGGGATGTAGCGCTTCGAGGCCTTGATCTCGAAGGCCCGCTCGATCGCGGCCGGGGACATCAGGGCCAGCCAGATGCCGCCGTCGGAACCGAGCGCCTTCTGCGGAGCCAGGTAGTAGACATCGGTCTGGCGCAGGTCGACGTCGAGGCTGCCGCCGCCCGAGGTGGCGTCGGTGAGCACGAGCGCGCCCGGGTCGGCGCCCGCGACCCGGCGGACCGGCACGGCCACCCCGGTGGACGTCTCGTTCTGCACGGTGGCGTAGACGTCGACACCGGCCTCGCCGGTCAGATAGGCCGCCTGACCGGCGGGCGCGCGATGCACCGTCGGGTCGGCCAGGAACGGGGCGTCCGTGACCGCCTGCACGAACTTGGCGCCGAATTCACCGAACTCGGCGAACTGCGCTTTCTCCCGCACCAGGCCGAACGTCGCGATCTCCCAGAACGCGCTGGTGCCGCCGTTGGCCAGGACCACCTCGTAGCCGTCCGGCGCGGCGAAGAACTCGGCCAGGCCCCGGCGCAGACGGGCCACCTGGTCCTTGACCACCTTCTGCCGGTGGGACGTGCCCATGAACGTGCGGGACACCGCGGAGAGCGCCTCGACACCTTCGGGGCGGACCTTGCTCGGCCCAGAGCCGAACCGTCCGTCGACGGGCTTGATCGCGTCAGGAATCCGGATGTCAGCAGTCACGGTCACACATTATGCGGCAGCTGATCCCAGCCCTCGACCTCCTGCGGCTTCCGGGGCTCGGGTCCCACATAGTGGAGGCCGGGGCGCAGAATCCGGTCCAGGCGCTTCTGCTCCAGGATGTGCGCGCTCCACCCGGCGACCCGGGCGCAGGTGAACATCGAGGTGAACATGTGCGACGGGACCTCGGCGAAGTCGAGCACCACGGCGGACCAGAACTCCACGTTCGTCCACAGCTCGTGACCGGGCTTGCGCTCGCGCAACTCGGCCAGGGCGGCCACCTCCAGCGCGGCGGCCACCTCGAACCGGGGCGCGTTCAGCTCCTTCGCGATCCGGCGCAGCACCCGGGCCCGCGGGTCCTCGGCCCGGTACACCCGGTGGCCGAAACCCATCAGGCGGTCGCCGCGGTCGAGCACGTCCTTCACATAGGCCTCGGCGTCGCCGCTGCGCTCGACCGCCTCGATCATGCTCAGCACCCGGGTCGGGGCGCCACCGTGCAGCGGGCCGGAGAGCGCGCCGATGCCGGAGGAGATGCAGGCGGCCGCGTCGGCGCCGGTGGACGCGACGATGCGGGTGGTGAAGGTGGACGCGTTGAGACCGTGCTCGCAGGCCGAGATGAAGTAGGCGTCGACGGCCTTGACGTGCCGCGGGTCGGGCTCGCCACGCCACCGGCGCATGAACCGCTCCACGATGGTCTCGGCCTTGTCGATGTCCTTCTGCGGGACGGCCGGCAGGCCCAGCCCGCGGGCCGCCTGCGCGACGAACGAGAGCGCGGTCACCGACACCCGGGCCAGGTCCTTGCGGGCCTGCTTGTCGTCGATGTCGAACATCTGCGACAGGCCCCAGTACGGCGCCAGCATGGCCACGGCGGACTGCACGTCGACGCGGATGTCTCCGGAGTGCACCGGCACCGGGAACGGCTCGGCCGGTGGCAGCCCGGGCCCGAACTTGCCGTCGACCAGCAGGCCCCAGACGTTGCCGAAGGAGACCTGTCCGATCAGATCCTCGATGTCGACGCCGCGGTATCGCAGCGCGCCACCGTCGCGGTCGGGTTCGGCTATCTGAGTCTCGAACGCGATGACGCCCTCGAGCCCTGGCTTGAAGTCGGTCACGGCACTCCCTGTGGAACCGAACTGCGGTGGGTGATTCATCTTGCCCGCCGGGTAACCGCCCGGTCGACCCGCCGCGATTGTGCTCTCGATGACACCCATCCTGGTTCACCTGACGTTTCCGGGCGCGGGACTTACCGTCGTTTCCGCCCCCACGGGCAGAGCCGACACCTGAGCGAAGGAGCTGGTGTGGTCACCGAACCGCCGTCACCTGCCGGAATGCGCCGCGATTACACCGAGTGGCCGCCACTGACCGAGGACAGCCTGGCCGCCGACTGGACCGGGCAGTTCGCGAGCTGGTTCGCCGATGCGACGGCCTTCGGTCTGCCGGAGCCCAACGCGATGATCGTGGCCACCGCGGATCGGCAGGCCCGGCCGTCGGCGCGGACGGTGCTGCTCAAGGCGTACGACAGCAAGGGTTTTGTCTTCTTCACGAATTATGAGTCGCGCAAGGGTGCGGAGGCGACGCTCAACCCGTACGCAAGCCTGGTCTTTCCCTGGTTTCCGATGCAACGCCAGGTGATCGTGTCCGGGGCGGTGGAACGGGTGAGCCGGGCCGAGACCGAGGAGTATTTCCGGTCCCGCCCCCGCGGCTCCCAGTTGGGGGCGTGGGCCAGCCCGCAGTCGACCGTGCTGCCCGGCCCGGAAGCACTGGACCAGGGGCTGGCCGCGGCCGCTGAGAGGTTCGCTGACGGACCGGTCGCGGCTCCGCCGCATTGGGGCGGATTTCTGGTACGCCCGGACACGGTGGAGTTCTGGCAGGGCCGTAGCAGCCGTCTGCACGACCGGCTGCGGTTCCGCAACACTTTCGGCAGCACCGAGGGCGACTGGGTCGTCGAAAGGCTGGCACCTTGAGCCAGGGCACCAGACAACCCCGGTCCTGGATGATCGACACCCGTCCGCTGAGCGTCCCGACGTTCCGGCGGACCTGGATCGGGAACAGCACGTCCTACTTCGGATTCCAGTTCACCGCGGTGGCCGTGCCGGTGCAGATGTTCGCCATCACCGGGTCGGCCACCTGGGTCGGGCTGCTGGGCGTGGCCGGGCTCGTACCGCTGCTGATCTTCGGTCTCTGGGGTGGCGCCGCCGCCGACGTGGTCGACCGCCGCAAGCTGCTGCTGGTCAGCTCGGTGGTGACCTGGGTGACCACGGTGGTGCTGCTGGTGCAGGCGGTGCTCGGAGTACGCAGCGGGCACCTGTTGCTGCTGCTCACCGCGATCCAGGCGGCCGGGTTCGCGGTGAGTTCACCGGCCCGGCAGGCGATCGTCCCGCGGATCGTGCCGGAGCCGATGGTGCCGTCCGCGAACACGCTGAACTACACCGCCAGCACGGCCGGTGGAGTGCTCGGGCCGCTCGCCGCTGGAGTGATCATGGGCGTCTGGTCGACCGGTAGCGGAGTGATCGTCGCCTATGCGTTCGACGCGCTGTTGTTCACCGTGACGTTCTGGGCCACCTGGCGTCTTCCGGCCATCCCGCCCGCCGCATCCAGCGCCTCCTCGTTCGGCGCCTCGAAGGAGAAGCCGAGCGTCGGGCTGCGCGGCATCGCGATCGGGCTGAAGTTCCTGGTCACCCAGCCGGTGTTGCTGCTCTCCTTCGGGATCGACCTGGTCGCCATGGTGTTCGCGATGCCCCGGGCGCTGTTCCCAGTGGTCGCCGAGGAACAGTTCGGCGGCGGCTCGGCGGTCGGCTGGCTGTACAGCGCGATCGCCATCGGCGCGATGATCGGCGGCCTCACCTCGGGCTGGATCGGCCGGGTGAAACGGCAGGGGCTCGCATTGATCGTCGCGGTGGTCGGCTGGGGCCTGGCGATCGGCCTGGCCGGACTGGCGCACAGCCTGTGGCTGATGGTGCTGCTGCTCGCTCTGGCCGGAATGGCCGACCTGGTCAGCGCGGTCTACCGGCAGACGATCATGCAGACCTTCGCGCCCGACCACCTGCGCGGGCGGCTCCAGGGGGTGTTCACCGTCGTGGTGGCCGGCGGGCCACGTCTCGGCGACCTGCGGGCCGGTGCCACCGCCGACCTGACCAGCGTCGGAACATCCTGGGTGGGTGGCGGACTGGTGGCCGCCGGACTGGCAGTGGTGCTCGGTCTCGCCTCGCCGGCACTGATCCGCTACCGGCCCGAGCGGGACGAGACGGACGACCGATAGTGTCGCGGGTATGAGCGCAGAGTCAACCGCCAAGTCCGGCGTCCAGTGGTCGATCGAGGCGGACGGTCACCGGGCCGTCCTGGTGGAGGTCGGCGGGACGCTCCGGTCGTACTCCGTCGACGGTGTCGAGATCGTCGACGGGTTCGGCACGGACGAGATCTCCCCCGGTTCGGCCGGGCAGATCCTGGCGCCCTGGCCCAACCGGATCCGGGACGGCAAGTACGAGTTCGAGGGCAGTGCCTACCAGCTCGCGCTCACCGAGGCGCCGCGGAGCAACGCCATCCACGGCCTGGTCAACTGGTCCCGCTGGCACCTCGTGTCGCAGTCGGCGGACGCGGTGACGCTGGAGTTCGACCTGCCGGCGCAGCCCGGCTACCCGTGGGCGCTGACCCTGCGCAGCCACTGGTCGGTCTCGGCGGACGGGCTGAAGTGCGTGCAGGAGGTCGTCAACACGGCCGAGACGAACGCGCCGTGGGGCTACTCGGTGCACCCGTACCTGAAGGTGCCCGGCGTGACCGTGGACGAGACCGTGCTGCAGGTGCCGGCCAAGTCCCGGGTGATGGCCGACAGCCGGCTGCTGCCGATCGGTGCCACCAAGATCGCCGGGACCGAGTTCGACTTCGCCGAGCCGCGCCGCATCGGTGACCTGGTGCTCGACACCACCTTCGGTGACATCGACTTCGACGCCGACGGGATCACCACGCTCACCCTCTCCGGCGGGGACCGGGACATCGTGGTCTGGGCCGACGACAAGTTCCGCTACTGGCAGGTCTTCACCGCGGACACCCTGCACGGCGAGCGGCACCGGCGGTCGATCGCGGTCGAGCCGATGACCTGCCCGCCGGACGCCTTCCGGACCGGTCGTGACCTGATCGTCCTTACTCCGGGACAGACCTGGTCGACGTCCTGGGGCATCCGGTTCTGACGGTCTTTACTTCATGGAATTCGACGAGGTGATCCGCCGGCGGCGGATGGTTCGCGGGTACGACCCGGACCGCCCGATCCCGCCCGAGCTGGTCGACAAGATCGTTCGGCACGGGCTGCGCGCGCCGTCGGCCGGTTTCTCCCAGGGCTGGAGTTTTCTGGTCCTGACCGAACCGGCCGACCGGGCCCGCTACTGGGAGAGCACCGCGCTCTCCTCGTCCTCGTCCTCCTCCGACGGGTGGCTCACCCGGATGCGGACCGCGCCATTGATCATCGTGGCGCTCTCCAACAAATCCGCCTATCTTGATCGATACGCGGATTCCGACAAGGGCTGGACGGATCGGGACGAGTCACGGTGGTCTGCCCCGTTCTGGGACATCGACACCGGTTTCGCCGCTCTGCTCATGCACCTGACCGCGGTCAACGAGGATCTCGGCTCCTGTTTCATCGGTCTGCCCGCCGCAGGGGTGGAATCGTTCAAGGAGGCGTTCGGGGTTCCGGCCGAGTTCAGCCCGGTCGGAACACTCACGATCGGCTATCGGGGTGCCGACAAGAGGTCACCGTCACTCCGGCGCGGTCACCGGCCGGTGGACGATGTGGTGCATCATGGCCGATGGGCTTCGCAGGACGAGGCCTGATCAGCCCGTAGGTAGGCTGACACCACGGTTCTCACGGAAAGGGGCAACCGCCGTGATCTTCAAAGCGGTCCGGGACGGAGCCCCGTACCCCGATCACCAGACCACGCTGAAAGCATGGGCGGAGATTCCACCGCGCCCGATTCGGCTCGCTGAGCTCATCACCACCAAGCGTGAGCTGGCATTGGACAAGCTGCTCGCCGAGGACTCCACGTTCTACGGCGATCTCTTCCCCCATGTCGTGGAATATCAGGGCCATCTCTATCTGGAGGACGGGTTGCACCGGGCCCTCCGCGCGGCCCTGCAGCAACGCAACCAGATCCACGCACGTGTATTGGTTGTGGAGGACTGAGGCCACACCCGTTAGCTTGAATCCATGGGTGTTAGGCCTCTTGACCTGCTGGATCTTGACGACCTATTGAGTGAACAGGAGCGGGACACTCGCGCTCTGGCTCGCCGGGTGGCTGACGATCACGTTCGGCCGGACGTGGCCCGGTGGTTCGAGGCCGGCGGTGCTCCCGTCCGTGAGCTGGCCATCGAGTTCGGTAAGGCCGGACTCTTCGGGATGCAACTGAGCGGTTACGGGCTCGGCGGTTCGACGGCCGTCTCGCTCGGGCTGGCCTGCATGGAGTTGGAGGCCGCCGACTCCGGAGTCCGCTCGCTCGTCTCGGTGCAGGGCTCCCTGGTGATGTACGCGATCTGGCGGTACGGCTCCGAAGAGCAGAAACTCGCATGGCTGCCCGAGTTGGCAGCCGGCCGCTCGATCGGCTGTTTCGGCCTCGCCGAACCGGACCACGGCTCCGACCCGACCGGCATGTCCACCCGGGCCGGCCGGGACGGCGACGACTGGATCCTCGACGGCGTCAAGACCTGGATCTTCAACGCGCCCATCGCGGACGTGGCGATCATCTGGGCGAAAGCCGAGAAAGGTGTGGTCGGGTTTGTCGTCCCGACCGATGTAGCCGGCTTCACCACCCGGGACATCAGCGACAAGATGTCGCTGCGGGCGTCCAGCACGGGCGAGATCCTTCTTGATGGCGTACGACTTCCGGACAGTGCCCGTCTGCCCGGCGCCCGCAGTCTGATGGCGCCGCTCTCCTGCCTGACCGAGGCACGGCTCAGCATCATCTGGGGAGTGCTCGGAGCGGCCCGGGACTGTCTCGACACGGCCCTCGACTACGCCGCCACCCGGGAACAGTTCGGCCGACCGATCGCCGGGTTCCAGCTCACCCAGGCCAAGCTCGCCGACATGACTCTGGAGCTGCAGAAAGGGTTCCTGCTCGCACTGCATCTGGGGCGGCGGCGGGACTCGATGAGTGGGCCACTGCGACCCGAACAGATCAGTGTCGGGAAGCTGAACAACGTCCGAGAGGCACTCAAGATCGCGCGGCAGTGCCGGACGATCATGGGTGGGAACGGGATCCTGGCCTCGTATCCGGTGATGAGACATGCCAGCAATCTGGAGAGTGTGCTGACATATGAGGGCACATCGGAGATTCATCAGCTGTCGATCGGGCAGAAATTGACCGGTCTGAACGCTTTTGCGCGCTGAGGGTCGGCGGCAGGGGTCTTCTGAGGCTCTCAGCGCTTCTTCCGGTGTGCTCTCGGGGTTTTTCTTGGTGTGCTCTCGGTGTGCTCTCGGCGTGCGGAATGTCGCACCCCCTCCGTACCTTTAGGGCATGGCCGAATCGCCTTCCCCCGCTGACCCCTCAGGGTCCGTTCCCCACGAGCCCACCAGCGAATTTCCGGCCGTGCGTGACCTGGAGCCGGTCCCGCCCGGCGCCGCGCTGGTCCCGTCAGGTGCCGGGCCGGTTCCACCCGGTGGTGAGCCGGGTGGTGAGCCGGGTGCGCCCTTCGCCGGGCCGGCCGTCGCGCCGTTCGCTGAGCCGGCCGTGGTGCACAAGCCGAGCACCTTCGCCCGGCTGCTGATCTTCGTCTTCTTCATCTTCGCGCTGATGGTGCTCAGCTGCTTCGGGCTGCGCGCGATCAACGTGCTGCCCACCTTCGACAACCCGTTCGCTGCCCAGACCACCGACCGCAGCCAGCCGGTGCTTCTGGAGTCCATGCGCGACCTGAACCGTTACGTCGCGGCCGACGGCACCTTCCAGGTCATCGTCGACCTGCAGGAGAACAAGGACAACATCCCCGACTTCCTGATCAACCGGCGCACGCTGTTCGTCGGGTCCGGCACCGTCGAGACCTACGTCGACTTCAGCACCCTCGCCGGTGATGCCCTGAAGATCGACGAGGAGAAGAAGACGATCGAGCTGACCCTGCCGGCACCGCAACAGTCCACGGCCGCGCTCGACATGCAGCGCAGCTATGTGGTCGCCGAGGAGCGTGGCCTGTTCAACCGGATCGGCGACGCCTTCAGCAAGGACCCCGGCAAACAGCAGCAGGTCTACAAGCTCGCCCAGGACCGGATCACCGAGGCGGCCCGGGCCAGCGGCCTCGACGAGCGGGCCCGTGACAACACCGAGCGCATGCTGGAGAGCCTGTTCGCCCGTCTCGGCTACACAACGGTCACGGTGACGTTCGCGGCCCCGTGACCCACGTAAGGACAGCGTGGGACCCCCGAACCGGCGGTCCCACGCTGTCCTGTGCTGGTGTGGTGACGTCGGGCGCGATCCGCACCCGACGTCGAGAAGCCTTGCGTGGTGACCTGAGGTGCGAATCGCGCCGTAAGTCACCACGCGGCGTTTCGCGGCGCCTTGCGTGGTGACTTCGGGTGCGATTCGCGCCGTAGGTCACCACGCTTGGTTGGTGAGGGCTTTGAGTGGTGACCTGGGGCTGGGGGCCGCCTGAGGTCACCACGCACGGTCGTTTCAACATCATCTGGTGAGACCGAGGATGGTGAATGGCCTGGTCATGTCGCGGTTGGCCCAGCGGGTGGCTTCGGTGATGTCGGTGCGGCCTGCCAGGCGTAGGGCGTTGATGGCGAGGTTGCGTAGCGATGCGAGGACGCGGGGTCCGGAGCGGGTGCGGACGTGGGAGTGGTCCTCGCGGTAGCAGGTGTCCCTGATGAAGTGCAGGGTTTCGATGGCCCAGTGGCCGCGGTTGAACGCGGCCAGTTCGGCGGGTCCGGCTTGGTCGGCGGGGTGGCTGGTGACGCCGAGTTGTGCGGCTGCGGACTGTTTGCCGTTGCTGTGGGTGACGTAGCGTTCGATCAGCCAGACCTGTTTGACGTGCGGGAACGGCAGGCCGGGTGGAGTGGGTAGGACCCGGATGGTGCGGCGGGTGGTGCGGCCGTGCCCGGTGTCAGTGCTCTCGTGGCCGATCGGAGTGTCGGTCCAGGGCAGGGCGTCGAGGGCGTCGAACAGGGCGTGCCGGTTCTCTTTGACCGGTAGGACGAAGTGGCCACCCTGCTGGTGGATGAGTTCGGCGGTGGCTTTGACGGTGTGCAGGGCGTCGGCGGTGACCGTGACGTCGCGTAGGTCGAGAGACTCGAGCAGGGCACGGGCGGTGGCCGGTTCGCGGGTCTTGGCGCCGTCGGTCGGCGCTTGGGCGATGACGACGGCCGCTGATCCCTGGTGCGGTGGGCCGGCCAGAGCGGACAGCAGGTGCAGTTGTTCACCGTCGATGTCGACGGCGCCGCGGACGGTCTTGCCGTCCAGGCGCACCTGGATCGGGGTGTCGGTGCTGGTGGCGGTCTGCTGGGTGGTGGTCCACTCGGCGATCACCGCGTCCAGGACATCGGTGTCGGTGTCGGTGCAGACCCGCCAGAGTGTCGAGCGTGATGGCCGCCCTGCCGGGCGGGCTTCGGCCCGCGTGTACAGGCCGTCGAGGATGTGGCAGGGCACGTCGGCGACCCAGCCGCTCATCGCGCTGTAGCCCTTCAAACCGGCTACCGTGGCCGCCGCGACCAGCGCGAGCACGACCGCGACCGGATGATCACGGCCCTGGTCCGAACGGCCGTCAGAAACGGCGAGGAACAACTCCAGCAGACCGTGACACGAAGGCGTGAACGAGGCCTCGCCGACGGTCGCCGACGATGCTGGATCGGTGGTGGGGATGACAGACTGCGGCACGACGAAGCTCCGTTTGAACCAGTTCCGTGGAAAGACCTGGTCTCAACGGAGCTTCGTCCATATCCGACACGCTGAAGCCGCCACCATCACTCACCGCAACTATCGATCTTGAAACGGCCGTGGGTCACCACGTGAGGGGTCAGCGCTCGTTCGGCATCAGGAACCAGAGGGCCACGTAGGCCAGGAACTGCGGGCCGGGCAGCAGACACGAGACCACGAACAGCAGCCGGACGGTGCCGGGGCGCATCCCGAAACGCTGCGCCAGACCGGCGCAGACACCGGCGATCATGCGGTTGTGGCGGGGGCGGGAGAACGTGCGGCTCTTGAGGGGGCTGGTCACTTTCATCCACTCCTTCGGCGGTAGTCCGGTGTTTCTCTTCCCGGACTACTTCGACGGTAAGCACAGGAGCCCGGCCTTCCCTCATTCTGAGGTTGGATGCCGGCGGGCAAGCTCCCGTAAGGGTCTCCCGTACCCGGTGGACGCCCACTGTTAACCTGAGGCGGTTTCGGGCCCGCTGGCCCGCCCGGTCGGCCGCTTGCCGTTCCGTCAGGAGAAAGTCCTGGCCATCGATGATGCGGACGATCCGGTGAGCCGGCCGGAACCGAGCCCGGAGACGAGACTTTCCCGGCCCGCTGACGTCGGGGTCGGGTGTGGCTTCGGCCACGCTGAGCTATCGATTCGCCGGGTCGCCGGTCGAGTGATTCGACTGTGAGGTCGGTCTCACGGCCGCGTGCTTCACCGGCGAGCGCTGTGCGGCCGGTGCTGCCGGGAAGTGCTGTGAGGCCGGTGTCATCGGTGAATCGGGATCGCTTCGGCGGTGCCGGGGACGCTCTGGTGAGGCCGGGATCGCTTCGGTGGGGCTGGGATCGTTGATGAACCGGGTGCTGTCGCTGGTGGCGGTACCGGGCTGGTGAGAAGCCTGCGTGGCTTTGAGGAGGCAAGCGGTGGTGCTCGGGTGACGCTGGCTGTGTTGACTCCCCGGACCAGCCGCGACATACCGGACAGCGAAGCCGACCGGCTCGCGGGTGATCTCACCGGTGCCCTTCGGGCGGCGGGCGTCTCCTCGACAGTCCGGCTCGCCCCCGGCGCCGACGAGGGTGGTCATCTCCGTGAACTGGCCCGTCGTGCTCGCGACTCCGGTGAGTCGCTACTGATCTGTGCCGACAATCTGGTCGCCCACGACAGCCTGCTCTGGACGCTGGCCACCGAGCCGGCCGGCCGCAGCACGGTGCTGGTGGTCGCCGCCGCGGAGGGTGCCCTCAAGGAGGACCGGGGCCGGGTGATCGCCGCGCCGCCGGGCGGTGGAACCGTGCGCTACCTGGGTGCGATGTGTATCGCCCCGGCCGACCTGCCGCTGCTGGAGAAGGCCGCCGACGAGCCGGACCCGCTGGCTCAGATGCTCGCTGACGGGTTCGTGCCGGTGGCCACCCGGGTTCGGCTGCTGCACGCCGAACAGGTCGACGGCCCGGAACGGCTCGCCGCTGCCCGGGACGCGATCGCCGCGGTCGACGAGGACGCCGCGCGACTCCGGCTGGCCGTCAAGGAACAGGACGACTTCTTCACCACGTACGCGGTGAGTTCCTGGTCGCCGCTGGTGACCCGGACGGCCGCCCGTCTCCGTCTCACGCCGACCGGGGTGACAGGGCTCTCGGTGCTGTTCGCGGTCGGTGCGGCGCTGCTGTTCTGGCAGGCGTCCCGGCCCGCGATGATCCTCGGCGGGATCCTGCTCTACCTCGGGTTCGTGCTCGACTGTGTGGACGGTCAGCTGGCCCGGTACACCCGGAACTTCGACGCCTTCGGCGGCTGGCTGGACACGATGGCCGACCGGGCCAAGGAGTACGCGGTCTATGCCGGTCTGGCCGCCGGTGCCGACCGGATGGGGCTGCCTTACGCGTGGCCGCTGGCGATCACCGCGATCGTGTTGCAGACCGCCCGGCACATGACCGACACCTGGTACGGCGCTCTGCACGACGAGGCCGCGTCCCGCCCGGCTCAGGCCGCAGCGGGCGGGGGCACCGCAAGTGGAGGCATCGCGGGCGGTGCGGCAAACGGCGGAGACGCAGCTGGTGGCGGCGTCGCTGGCGGGGGAGCCGCGAGTGGTCGAGTCGGAGGCGTCGGCGCTCGGCTGAGTGCAGCTTCGGTGAAGGCGCAGAGCCAGCGTGGTTCGCTGATCTACTGGGCCAAGCGGATCGTGGTCTTCCCGATCGGTGAGCGCTGGGCCCTGATCTCGGTGCTCGCGGCGGTCTCGAACGGCCGGGTCACGATGGCCGCGGTCGTCGGGTTCGGGTTGCTGGCCGCCGCCTACACGCTGGCGCTGCGGTCGTTGCGGGCGCTGTCGATGCGGGTCGGGGTGCTGCACACGGTCGACACCTTGCGGCACCGCGACGACGGGCCGCTGGTGCGGGCCATGCTGAGCCGGGTCGACGTTGGGCGGCCGTTGCCGTTCGCTGCGATCTTCGTGGTGTACGCCCTGGCCACGGTCGCGCTCCTGGCCACCGGTGAGGTGTCGCGCTACCCGTGGCTGCTCGCGCTGGTGGTGATTCCGGTGCTGGTCACCGGGTTCCCGGCCCGGATCCGGCACGGTGGCGCCCTGGACTGGCTGGTGCCGGCTGCGCTGCGGGCCGCCGAGTACCTGATGGTGGTCGCGGTCGGGCTCTACGGCTCGGTTCCTCCGGCTCTGATCTTCCTGTTGTTGTTCACGCTCGCGCTGCGGCACTACGACCTGACCGCCCGGATGGAGAAGGGCGCGCCGGTGACCGGTGCGGGTGGTGCTCGGCTGGGCTGGGACGGCCGGGTACTGCTCCTGGTGCTCGCCGGACTGCTCGGCTGGGCCACGGCCGGCACGGCGGTGCTGGCGGCTCTGGTGGCCGGCGCGTTCACGCTGACCGCAGTCAGGGACTGGAAAGCTTCCCGCCGCCCCGAACCCGAACTCACCACGCGGTAGCCGACCGCACGCGGCGTGCCGAGCCGTGGTGCGAACCGAACCCGAACTCACCACGCCGTAGCCGACCGCACGCGGCGTGCCGAGCTGTGGTGCGGATCGAACCCGAACTCACCACGCGGTGGGCTGGTGCGCCTGGCGTGGTGAGCTGTGGTGCGGATCGAACCCCAAGTCGGCACGCAGTCGTTGGGGTTGGCCGTGGGCACCGCATTCGGCCCGGCGGTCGCGTCGGCGGCCTTGCGTGGGGTGCCTCTCGCGGGGACCGGGCATGCGGTGTGTGCTGCTTGTGGGGAGCCGTGAACCGTACGATCATACGGTTTTGGGTGTGAACGTGCACACGGATGACCTGCGGCGTTCAGCTTGCCGTAATTGAATGATCACTATGTGCAAATGGCACTTTCGCCCGATGGTGAAGCATTGACACCCCTCGCAGAGTTAGGGACCGATCGCCGACCGTCGTGGGCTTCGGGATCGCACTCGATGCGGGAGGTTGACGGTGTCCACCGTCGCACTCAAGGACGTCACCAAGATCTGGCCGGATGGCACGTATGCCGTCGACAACGTCAGCCTGGAGGTGAAGGACGGCGAGTTCATGGTCCTGCTCGGACCTTCGGGGTGCGGGAAGTCGACCGTGCTGCGGATGATCGCCGGGCTGGAGGATCCCACGCGGGGGGACATCCTCCTCAATGGTGAGCCGGTGCTGGAACTGCCGCCGCGGGACCGCAGCATCGCCATGGTGTTTCAGGACTTCGCGCTCTATCCGCACATGACGGTCGCGGAGAACATCGGGTTCCCGCTGAAGCTGTCCGGTGTCGAGCCGGCGCCGCGGCAGGATCGAGTGGGTGCGATCGCGGGGGCGCTCGGCATCGGTGAGGTGCTGGCGCGCCGTCCGGGGCAGCTCTCCGGCGGCCAGCGGCAGCGGGTGGCGATGGGGCGGGCGATGGTGCGCCGGCCGGGTATCTTCCTGATGGACGAGCCGTTGTCCAATCTCGACAGCGGGCTGCGTGCCGAGCTGCGTGCGGAGATCACCGGGATGACCCGTGAGCTGGGTGTGACGACGATGTATGTGACCCACGACCAGTCCGAGGCGCTGACCATGGCGGACCGGGTGGCGATCATGCGCCGTGGCGTGCTGCAGGATCTCGGCACGCCGACCGAGGTCTACCGGCGCCCGGCCACGCTCTACGTCGCGGCCTTCCTCGGCTCGCCGAAGATGAACCTGCTGGAAGCCGCGGTCTATGTGCACCTGGATCAGTACATCGCGCTGAAGTTCGGCGAGCAGGCGCTGTACATGCCGTGGAACGACCCGCGGGCCCGGGCGGTGGCCCGCTATCACGGCGAGCGGATCGTGGTCGGGATCCGGGCCGAGGCGCTCACCCCGGTCACCCCGGACACGCAGGGGCCGGTCTTCCAGGGCCGGATCCGGTATCTGGAGCACCACGGGCACGAGTCGCTGGCTTACCTCGACATCGGCGCCACCGCGATCGTGGTGGACGAGGCAGGCTCCCCGGCGGTCTCGCCGGAGGCGGGCAGTGGCGCTTTCAAGCGTGCGCTGCAGCGACTTTCTCGGGCGAACGCCACGGCCGATTCGGCCCCGGAGGGCCAGGATGACCTGCGGAACGGCCCGGCTCGGCACCATCGCAAACCGGCCGAACTCTCCGTCCGGCTAGCCCCTTATCCGCAAGTATCTCCTGGTCACTCGCTTGCGGTGGCGGTCCGGCTGGACGCTCTGCACTTTTTCGACGAACGCGGTGACCGGATCGACGTGGGGTGGCGCTGATGAATGAGGGACACCACTTCCGGGCAGGTTCCAGTCTGCCTCCTGCCATCGATCGGCCACAGCGAGTAAGCTGCACCACGGTGGAGGACAGGATCGGCCAAAGAGTGCGCTCGACTCTCGACGGGGAGCCGAGGGTCGATGCCGCCCCGCCACGGGAGTGGCCGGTGCTGCTGGACCGCGCGTTCGGCCCGGACGACATCACCATCCTGCGGCACGAGTCGACCCGGGTGATGGTGGCCGCGGGTCTCGGCGGAGATCGTCTGGACGGGTTCGTGCTCGCCGTCAACGAGGTGATCACCAACGTCGTGCTGCACGCCGGTGGTGAGGGCCGGATCGTTCTCAAGATCGAGGACGGTTCGGTGTGGTGCGTGGTGACCGACTCCGGCCCCGGCATCCCGGGTGCCTATCTGGACGGCCCGCACACCCCGGAGGCGTTCGAGGTCGGCGGCCGCGGCCTGTGGCTGGCGCACCAGCTGTGTGACGAGGTCACGACGGCCACCGGCCCGATCGGTACCTCGATCGGATTGCGGATCAGCTTGGACGCCGTCCGGCGCTCCGCTCGCTGAAACATCCTGGAAATGTGAAGCTGCCCTTCAGGTCTCGTCGCGGATCGGCTCCGGCTACATTGGGCGCGTGCTCGGACTTCCTTCACATGTGACCGCTTGCCTCTTCGATCTCGACGGTGTGCTGACGGACACCGCGCTGGTGCACGGAGCCGCATGGAAACAGACGTTCGATTCGTTCCTGGAATCGCGAGCTGAACGTGACGGCCAGCCTTTCGTGCCGTTCGATTCCGGCGCCGACTATCACCGATATGTCGACGGCCGGCAGCGTGCCGACGGAGTGCGGACCTTCCTCGCCTCCCGGGGCGTCACCCTGCCCGAGGGCGATCCCGACGACGGCCCCGATCAGGAGACCGTCAACGGCGTCGGCAACCGCAAGAACATCCTCGTGCTACAGAAGATCAAGGAAGGCGCCGTCCAGGTCTACCCCGGATCGGTGGAGTACCTGAAGGCCGTCAAGGCCGCCGGTCTACGCCGCGCGGTGGTGTCGGCGAGTGCCAACTGCAAGGACGTCCTGGAGGCGGCGGGGATCGCCGACCTACTGGAGGCCCGGGTGGACGGGGTCGTCGCGCGTGAGCGCGGTCTGCCCGGTAAGCCGGCGCCGGACACGTTCCTGCTCGGTGCGAAACTGCTCGGCATCGATCCGGCGAACTGTGCCGTGTTCGAGGACGCTCAGGCCGGAGTGGCCGCGGGGCGGGCCGGTGGGTTCGGCATCGTGATCGGCGTGGATCGTGTCGGCCAGGCTGACGAGCTGCGCGCGCACGGTGCCGACGTGGTGGTCACCGACCTGTCCGAACTGTTGCCCGGCTAGCTACGTTTCCTTCTTCATAAAGACCTCCAGATAAGTTACGAGAGGCACGACCGTGATCCGTGAACGGGCTTACCCCGTCGACCCATGGCACATCCGGGAGACTCGGCTCGACCTGGACCTGCTGGCCCAGTCCGAATCGGTGTTCGCTCTCTCCAACGGGCACATCGGGATACGCGGGAACCTGGACGAGGGCGAGCCCCACGGCCTCCCCGGCAGTTACCTGAACTCGTTCTACGAGCTGCGGCCGCTGCCGCACGCCGAGGGCGGGTACGGGTTCCCGGAGTCCGGCCAGACCATGGTGAACGTGACGAACGCCAAGCTGATGCGCCTGCTCGTCAACGACGAGCCGTTCGACGTCCGGTACGGCGAACTGCGCTCCCACGAACGCTGCCTGGATCTGCGGGGCGGCCTGCTGGAGCGGGTCGTCGAATGGGTCTCCCCGTCCGGCCAGGGCGTCCGGGTCCGGACCGTGCGGCTGGTGTCGTTCACCCAGCGGGCCGTGGTGGCGTTCCTCTACGAGGTGGAGCCGCTGGAGACGTCGGCCCGGCTGATCCTGCAGTCCGAGCTGGTGGCGAACGAGCAGTTGCCGCCGATGAGCAAGGACCCGCGGGTGGCCGCCGTCCTGGATCGCCCGCTGTTGGGCGAGGAGATGCTGGAGCAGCGCACCGGCGGCATCCTGATCCACAAGACCAAGGCCAGTGACCTGCGGATGGCCGCGGCCATGGAGCACCTGGTGGAGACCCCGGGCCGGCACGCCATCACCACCGAGGGCCACCCGGACTGGCTGCGCACCACGGTGGCCTGCCGGCTGGAGCCGGGACAGAAGCTGCGGGTGGTCAAGCTGGCCGCCTACGGCTGGTCCAGTATGCGTTCGCTGCCGGCTCTGCGGGACCAGGTCGGCGCGGCGCTGGCCAGTGCTCGCCTGGACGGCTGGGACGGTCTGGTCCAGCAGCAGAAGGACTACCTGGACGCGTTCTGGGACCACTCCGACGTCAAGGTCGAGGGTGACCCGGAGGTGCAGCAGGCGGTCCGGTTCGGCCTGTTCCACACCTTGCAGGCCGGCGCCCGGGCCGAGCAGCGCCCGATCGGTTCCAAGGGCCTGACCGGGCCCGGGTACGACGGGCACACCTTCTGGGACGCCGAGACCTTCGTGCTGCCCGCGCTGACCTATACCCAGCCGTCCGCGGCGGCCGACGTGCTGCGCTGGCGGCACTCGACGCTGGACCTGGCCCGGGAGCGGGCGCAGACCCTCGGTTTCCAGGGCGCGGCGTTCCCGTGGCGGACCATCCGGGGCCAGGAGTGTTCCGGGTACTGGCCGGCCGGCACGGCGGGCTTCCACATCGGCGCCGACATCGCCGACGCGGTCCGCCGGTACGTGCAGGCCACCGGCGACTACGACTTCGAGCGTGAGGTCGGCCTGGAGCTGCTGGTGGAGACCGCGCGGCTGTGGCGTTCGCTGGGGCACCACGACCGGCACGGGCGGTTCCACATCGACGGTGTCACCGGGCCGGACGAGTACACCGCCATCGTCAACGACAACATCTACACCAACCTGCTGGCGCAGCAGAACCTGATGACCGCCGTCGAATCCTGCAAGCGGCATCCGGACCTGGCTCGCAACCTGGGTGTGGACGACGAGGAGACGGCGTCGTGGCGGGACGCGGCGGCCGCCGTGCACCTGCCGTACGACAAGGAACTCGGTGTTCACCAGCAGAGTGAGGGCTTCACCCGGCTGCAGGAGTGGGACTTCGAGAACACCCCGCCGGAGGGGTACCCGCTGCTGCTGAACTACCCGTACTTCGACCTGTACCGCAAGCAGGTCATCAAGCAGGCCGACCTGGTGATGGCGATGTACATCCGGGGCGACGCGTTCACGCCGGAGGAGAAGGCGCGCAACTTCGCCTACTACGACGCGCGGACCGTCCGGGACTCGTCGCTCTCCGCCTGTGTCCAGGCCGTGATGGCGGCCGAGACCGGGCACCTGGAGCTGGCGCACGACTATCTGGGCGAGGCCGCCCTGATGGACCTGCACGACCTGCACCAGAACGCACGGGACGGCGTGCACGTGGCGTCGCTGGCCGGCACCTGGATGTCGCTGGTCGCCGGGCTCGGCGGCATGCGTGACTTCAACGGGCAGCTCAGCTTCGCGCCGCGCCTGCCCAGCCGGATCAACAACCTGGAGTTCTCGCTGCTCTGGCGGGGACTGCGCCTGCGGGTGATCGTGACCGCCGACGAGGTCACGTACTCGCTGCGCAACGGTGGCGGCCAGGCCCGGCTGACGCTGCTGCACCACGGCAAGGAGATCGAGGTCACCCAGGTCCGTCCGGTGACCGTGCCGATCCCCGCCGCGGTGCCGGCCGGTCCGGCGCCGGTCCAGCCGCACGGCCGGGCTCCGGTCCGGCGCTCGGTGCACTGAGGTCATAGAAAAGCGCCCCCGCCCTGACTCAGGGCGGGGGCGCTTTTCTACGTGCTGTTAGAGCATCGAGACGTGCACGTGGTCGGTGTGATCACTGACACCGTGATACGACTTCCAGCCCGAAGCCGGGAACCAGATCTGCTTGTACCAGATCACGTAGTAGATCCCGAGCTCGTCGGCATTCCGTACCAGGAAGGCCGTGAGGTTGTTGCCGTACTTCATCTTCTTGGTGTCGCTGAGACTCGCCGAGGAGAATCCGCTCTTCTGCAACGACCAGTCACAGGCTCGGCCCTTGGGATGTTCGAAGGGCCCACCAGTGCGGTGACAGCCGACGAACAGATTGAAGCCGGCCTTCTTCGTTTCCTTGTACATGTTCAGGGTGCGCTTGGTGATGCAGCCACCAGTGGTCGGGTCGTCCTCGGTGCAACCCTCGGCCGAGAACCCGCCGCTGGAGTTGCGCGGGGCGGCTTTCGCCTCGGCCGACTTCGAGTCCACCAGACCCTGGTTGACGGTCTGGTTGATGCCGGTGCTGGCGCCGACCAGGTCGAGCTGCTTCTCGGCGGATTCCTTCTGCTTCTTCAGGACCGAGAGCTGCTGCTGTTCGTTCTTGAGCTCGGCGTCGAGGGCCGCCTTCTTGGTGGTGACCTCGTCGATCACCTCGTTGAGCTCGTTGAGCTTCCGGTCGTGCAGCGTGTTGATCTCCTCGAGTGAGACCGCCTTGCTCAGGAAGTCGTCTGAGGAGCTGCTGTCGAGCAGGAAGGTGAGGGTGCTCAGGTTCCCGGTCAGGTACTGCTGCCGGGCGATCGAGTTGACCTCGGGAATCAGCACGTCCCGGCGGGCCTCGGCGGCCTTGATGTCGACGTTCAGCTTCTTCTGGTTCTTGGTGGAGGCAGCGACCGCTGCCTTCGCGGAGACGAATCGCCGGTTCGTCGACTCCATCAGAGTCGACATGAGCCCGTCGGACTTCGTCTCCGAAGCCGGTGCCGGGTTCTCGGTCTCGTCACCGGGTGCGGCGGACGCTGGTGAGGCCGGTGCCAGGAGCATCGCGGCGGTTACCAGCGGTGCCAGGGCCAGTATCAGCCACCGGCGGGGACGTGCTGTCATCAACAGTTCCTTCCGTGACTCCGCCGACCGAGTTAGCTGACGGGTTCGGGACGGAAGCAATCCCTACCGCAACTGCGGATACACCCCAGTGACCTGGTTCCCCGGTTCGTCTCGCGACGATTGGGCGGTGGCCTGCCGGCAACTCGGGGGCGGTGCCGTCCTGGCAGGACCGGCGGCCAGTTTACCCGAGATATCGCTGTGGATCAGGCCCCGGTAAGGGCCAATGCAGTTACCGTCCAATGACTATCCGTAATTGCTGTCACCGTTTGTGTCAGGCCAAATGCGTCGCGTACGAGAACTGTCGATACTTGGATCGAGTGGGTATGGTCGGTGCGGTTCCCGCACGGGAGCCGCCGCCTAATCGTCATCAATGACGAGCCGGGGATCCATTTTCCCTCGGGGTGAATCCGCACCCAGCGGTAGGGATTTCCTTCGTCCCGAACCCGTCAGCTAACTCGGTCGGCGGCCGACGGAAGGAAATGCCTGTGCAGCAGAACACTGCGCGGCGGTTGGCGGCGTTGCTGGCGCTGTTCGTCGCCGCGTGCGGATTGGTCGTCGCCCCTACGGCGGCCTCTGCGGCCCCTCCGCTGCTCGCCGCCCCGGGTGACTCCGGAGATGACGGCGAGGGTGGTTCGGGGACCCTCATCGAACAGCTCGAGAAGGCCTCCAGCGGCTATGTGAAGGCCAAGAAGCAGCTCAAGACCTCCAAGGACCAGCAGGTCAAACTGGTCGCCGAGATCAAGCGACTGGACTCCGAGGTCGGCCCGAAGCAGGACACCCTCGACATGCTCGCGACCCAGGCGTACACCGCCGGTCGCGCCGGCACGATGGCCACCCTGCTCAGCTCCGACTCGGCCGAGGGATTCCTGGGCCGGGCCGAGACCCTGGCGCTCGTCGCGACCGACCAGAACCGGGCCATCGAGGACATCAAGTCCACCCTGGACACCCAGCAGAAGGCCAAGGTCGCCCTCGACCTCACCATCAAGGACCAGACCAAGCAGGTCACCGTGATGGCGAAGCAGAAGACGAACGCCGAGGCAGCACTCAAGGCCGCCAATCAGGGCGCCGCCAGCTCGGCCACCAGCACCGGCGACAGTGCCGACGCGGCCCCGGCCCCCAGCGGCTCCGGTTCGGGCTGTAGCGAGACCGACCCGACCGGCACCGGCGGCTGTCTCACCCCGCGCACCCTGCACGCGCTGAACCAGGCGAAGGCCGCCGGGTTCACCCGGTTCACCAAGTGCTGGCGCACCCAGAACAGCGGTGAGCATCCCAAGGGCCGGGCCTGCGACTTCTCCGCCGAGAAGGGCACCTTCGGCGGAGACGCCACGGGATCGGACAAGACCTACGGCAACAACCTGGCGAACTACTTCATCCACAACGCCGACAGCCTCGACGTGCTCTACGTGATCTGGTACCGCCGGATCTGGCTGCCGAGCAGTGGCTGGAAGTCGTACAGCGGCGCGGGTGGCGACCCGTCCAGCGACCACACCAACCACGTGCACCTGTCAGTCAACTGACGAACCGGAGTCGCGAGGCCTTCTACCTGCGGGTGAAGGCCTCGTACTCTTTCATCACCTCGGTCGTCGGGCCGTCGGCGCGGATCGTGCCGGCCTCCAGCCAGATGCACCGCTCGCAGGTGTCCCGGATCGACTGCTCGCTGTGGCTGACCAGGAAGACCGTGCCGGCCTGGCCGCGCAGCTCACGGACCCGCTGCTCGCTGCGCTTGCGGAACTTGGCGTCACCGGTGGCCAGCGCCTCGTCGATCAGCAGCACGTCGTGCTGCTTCGCGGCGGCGATGGAGAACCGCAGCCGGGCCGACATGCCGGAGGAGTAGGTCCGCATCGGCAGCGAGGAGAAGTCGCCCTTGTCGTTGATGCCGGAGAAGTCGATGATCTCCTGCTTCTTGGTCGCCACCTCGGCCGGGGACATGCCCATCGCGAGACAGCCCAGCTCGACGTTGCGATCCCCGGGCAGTTCGTTCATCAGGGCCGCGTTGACGCCCAGCAGCGACGGCTGGCCGGCCGCGTAGATCGCGCCCTTGGAGACCGGCAGCAGGCCGGCCACCGCGCGCAGCAGGGTCGACTTGCCGGAGCCGTTGGTGCCGATCAGGCCGATCGCCTCGCCCTTGTAGGCGACGAAGCTGACACCCTTGACCGCGTGCACCTCGCGGATGTTGCCGGCCTTGGAGCCGGTCACCATCCGCTTGAGGCTGGCCAGTGGGCTGGAGTTGGGGGCGCCGCCCTGCTGGACCCGATAGATGATGTGGGCGTTGTCCGCGATGACGGTGGGGGTGCGTTCGCTGTCAGCCACGGCCGTAGCCCTTCTCTCCGCGCCAGAAGTAGACGTAACCACCGATGCCGACGACCAGGCTCCAGACGGTGGCCTGGATCCACAGCACGGCGGGGGGATTGGCGAGCACGACGTTCTCCAGCAGTGCGTGGCGGGCCAGCTCGATGAAGATGAGCAGCGGGTTCGCCTCGACGATCTGGAGTTGCCAGCCCTTCAGTACGTTCTCGAACATGGTGACCGGGTAGAGCACGGCCGACCCGTAAAGCCAGAACCGCATGATGAACGGGATCAGCTGCTTGACGTCGCGGACCTTGGAGCCGTAGCGGGCCATGAACATGCCCAGCCCGACGTTGAAGAACGACTGGAGCAGGACCAGGGGGACCAGCAGCAGCCACTGGAGGGTGATCGGCTCGCCGGTCGCCAGGACGATGGCCATCAGGACCACCATCGCGACCAGGAAGTTGCGGATCTCCACCACCGCCGCGGAGAGCGGCAGGCTGGCCCGCGGGAAGTGCAGCGCGCGGATCATGCCCAGGTTGCCGGTGATCGCGTTCGTCCCGGTCTGCACCACCGACTGGGTGAACTGGAAGACGAAGACACCGATGCAGAGGTACGCGATGAAGTTCTCCATCGAGCGGTGCGTGTTGAGCACCAGCCCGAAGATCACGAAGTAGACCGCTGCGTTGATGACCGGGGTGAGGACCTGCCACACCGCGCCGAGCTTGGTGTTGCCCAGTGCGGACGTCATCTTCGCGCTCGCGTGCGCCTGGATGAAGTGCCGGTAGGCCACAAGCTGCCGGGTGTACTCCGGAAGGCTGGGGAGCCGACCGGAGGCACTCAGGCCGTTCTGCCGGGCCATCTCCTTGAGGGAGAGCCCGGTGTCGGCCGGGGCGACCGCCGTCTCTGGCATGGGGTCGTGCTCCGATCTAGTCGGCCCGCTGGGGACGGCGGAATCCGAGGCCTGATGCGCGGTCACAGAGTGCAGCATGCCAGGCTCCCGCCGACGTCGATGGAACGGGTTCGTATCGACGTGAACTGAAAGGTAGCCGACCGAACGGCGGAACGCAACCGTTACGTCGTAGCGCTATAGTGGCCATGTGGCGACAATCAAGCGCGCACCAGCCGGAGCGGCGGTGCTCCGAGGCGACATCACCGTGGCGATTCGCAAAGCGGTCATGAGTGAGCTGGCGGAGGTGGGTTACGGCAGGCTGTCCATTGAAGCCGTCGCCCGCCGCGCCGGTGTCGGCAAGACCGCGATCTATCGCCGGTGGAGCAACAAACTCGAAATGGTAATGGAGATAGTCAAGGATGTCGCGGACCGAAAGGTTCCACTTCCGGACACCGGGAGTTTCCCTGGCGACCTCCAACTCCTCCTGCTGATCGTCAGCACGGCCCTTCAGCACCGGATGGCCTCGCAGATCATTCCGGACCTGATGGCCGAGGCGGCCCGCAATCCGCAGATCGCCGAGACCCTCCAGCGGGCCCTGCGCACCCATCAGCAGGCCGTCGGCGAGAAACTCATCGGCCAGGCCGTCGCCCGAGGGGAACTGCCCGAGGGCACCGATCCGGACGTCGCGGTCGACATGATCCTCGGCCCGCTCTACTGGCGTCTCGCCGTGGCGCGGCAGCCGATCGAGGAGGACTACCTGGAGAAGTTCACCGTGGCGGTCACCGCGGCGTTGCGCGCCACGGTCTGAGCGGGCACCCGTGCGGGGACCGAGCACCCGTACGGGAACCGAATCGCTCCGCTTCGCAACTGACGGAACCCAGCGACCCGGTCCATCGGGTGCCGACCGGAAAGGGCGTCCCCGCGCCCCGACCGGAAGCGCGCCCCGACCGGAAGCCGAGCCCGATGCACACTGCCTTCGACCCGCACGTCGACTTCACCGTCCTCGACGCCGCATCGCTCCTCGCCATCGCGATGGGCGGCACGGCCTACAACGGTCCCGCCGCGATCCAGTCGCAGGTGGCGATCAACACGCCCGTGGTCGGTGCGTGGCGTAGCCCGGACGGGACGGTGCGACTCCGGTTGCACACCGACGGCACGTTCGCCGGTGAGGTGGCCGGGCGCCGCCGGTCGGCCCGGGGCACCTACGACGTCGACGGCGAGTCGGTCGTGCTGCGCGACGACTCCGGCCTGCAGACCCCGGTCCACGTGTACGACGGCGAACTGGAGATGGCCGGGCACCGGCTGCGGCCGGCCGGATAGAGGCCTAAGAAGCGGGAGTACGTGGCCGAACGGTAGGGGACCACCCATCGAGAGGACGTACATGCGGCGCACCGGTATCGCGATCACCTTGGCGACGGCATCGCTGGCGCTCGGCGGCTGTGCCGCGCTGAGCATGAACGGCTCCGGCAGCGGTGGCGACGGTGCGGGGACGACCGCGGAACTGGGCAAGCCGTGGATCCTGGTGGACCAGGGCAAGGCCACCCCGGCACCGAGCACGACGACCGGTAAGCCGACGGTCTCGCCGTCGATCTCGGTGTCCGCCACGCCGACTCCGGATCCGGGCTGCACCAAGCTGTGGCCGCGGACTGACTGGCGGGTGTTCATCCCGATCGAGGTGACTGTGGGGACCGGCTCGGTCAAGATCGAATGGCCGACCCAGTACGACTCGAACTACCGTGTCACCGCCGTACCGCAGCAGTTGATCTCCGGTGCCCAGCCGGAACCCACCTGGAAGGCCGTGGCCGCCGGGACGGGGTGCACGATGACCACCACGATCACCGGGCTGACCTCGGGCGCCCCCTACATCGTGTGGCTGGACGCGCCGAACACCGGCCGGGACGTGGACGGCACCCGGCACCTCTACAGCGGCCGCTCGGGCGTGATCTACCCGAAGTAGGTCACCACTCGGCGCCGGCGCGCTCCACGGTGAGGACCTCCAGTCCGGCGGGGGACAGCCGGTATTTCGTCATCCTGGTCAGTGCCGGGCCGTAGACGTGCACGCTGACCGCGGGACGGGCCGAGCGGTTCTCGATGCGGTGGACGTGGTGGCTGCCGAAGCGGCGGCCGGCGCCTTCGCCCAGCTCCCGGGAGATGACACGGGGGACGCCGCCGGTGACCGAGACGGTGTCCTCGGCGAGGGTGCCGTCGTGCACGTGGAAGGCGCCGGCCGAGCCGCCGTGGTCGTGGATCTCGGTGGCCTGCCCGGGCAGCCAGGTGAGCAGCCACACCTCGTGGTCGTCGGCGACGGCGAGCCGGTGGTACCACCTCTCGACCGGGTTGAAGCGCGGTGCCACCGCCCACTCGTCGGCGGCCGCCGAGAAGCTCTGAGCGATGGCGAGATGGTCGAGTCGAACGCCGGTGACGGCCACGGTGCCCCTCCAGGTTTAGGATAGTTATCCTATAGACTTGATAGGTTTTACCACAAGATCCTTGCGGGGGTGTGGCGATTTCGTGATCCACTACTGAACTCGAAAGAGGCTTGGCGAACTTTGCCTCTTTCGAAAGCTGGTGCGAAAAACATCGTTGCGCAATCGGGTGAGCACGCTGCGTCGAGTAAATCGGCCGAGGGTTCACCGGATCGGCCTACGCTGGTCGGCTGTTCCGGCGAAATACGCTGCTCAGGCGGTCCCTACCCAATTGAGAACGCTATATGGTGACCGCGCCGCCGTGAACCGGTTGCCGGAGTGCGCCACGTGGCCGCCTCCGATGTTCAGGCCGCGAGGCCATGACACACCGAGGACGGACCCGTGTTGAAGTCCCGCCGCGGACTGCTCGCCGCCGGCATCACCGCAGCAGTCGTCGGCTCCATCGGAGTCGTCTCGACGCTCAACGCGGGTGCGGAGCAGATCCCGGTGCCGGCCGTCGCGCCGGCTGTCGACCCCGCCGTGACGGCACCCGAACCGACCCCGCCGACGACACTCCCGTGGGGCGCGGAGCCGGAGGATCTTCAGACCGGGCGTGACGGTGCGAGCAGCCGGTCCCTCAAAGCGTCCGGGCTGGACGCCGCCGCCCCCGACGCGAGCGGCGAGCAAGCCGGTGAGGAGTACGCCCCCAAAGGGGCTACCACCGGTCGTACCTTCCGTACGACCGAGCAGACCACGGTGATCCCGCCGGTCCCCCCGAGCCTCGTCAAGTCGGCCGTCCCCGCCGACGGCGAGACCGTCTTCTTCCACTACAACGTGGGCGCGCAGCCGGCGGTCACCGAGGGCGTCTACGCCAACATGACCATCGCCAAGCCCACCCTGGACAAGGCGGACTACCACACGCTCGCCGAGTTGGCCGTGCAGTCGGCCGACACGCTCCAGGTCGTCGAGGTCGGCTGGACCGTGGACCGGACCGTCAACGGCGACGACGACCCGCACCTGTTCGTCTTCCACTGGGTCGACGGCAAGCCCACCTGCTACAACGGCTGTGGATTCGTGCAGTACAGCGCGAACATCCGCCCCGGTGACACCCTGCCGCAGGACACCGTGAAGAAGGTCGGCCTTCAGTACTCCGGTGGAGCCTGGTGGGTCGCCTACGACTCCGAGTGGGTCGGCTACTACCCGGACAAGCTCTGGAGCAGCGGTTTCGCCAAGACCGGCAACATCCAGATCTTCGGCGAGGTGGCTGCGGCGTCCCTCAAGCCGTGCACCCAGATGGGCAACGGCCTGACCCCGGAGGACACCACTGCCGCCCGGTTCAGCAGCGTCACCTATCTCAATGGGCCCACCGTGGACCTGGCCGTGCGCAGCACCACCGAGGCGTACGCGGCGTCGAAGCTGACCGCCCGAACCTTCCGGTACGGCGGTCCCGGGGTCTGCTGACCTGGATCTTCATCGTCGATGCCCGGTACCCGAAAGGGTGCCGGGCATCGACGTTTTCCGGTTTGCCGGGCAGTGGTTGAACCGGTCCACGTGCCACGATGTACATCCGGGTGGACGGGCCGAACCCGAGGGAGAACTGGCGCCGATGAAGCGACGGGTGAGCCCCGACGAGCAACTGATGACCGCGCTGTACACCGAACACTATTCCGTCTTGATCAACTTTGTCTCCCGCTACGTGTCGGACCGGCACAAGGCGGAGGACGTGGTTCAGGAGACGCTGTTGCGGGCTTGGAAGCACATCGACCACCTCGACCCAGAACCGGGACGAACCAGGTCGTACCTGCTCACCATCGCCCGCAACGTGGTGACCAACGCCTGGCGCGCCGAACAGCGCAGACCACGCCTGGTCGCCGATGAGAACGCGGTCAACTCGGTGCCGTCGGCTGACAATGTTGATCAAATGGTGGAAGGCTGGCTGGTGGCGGAGGCGCTCGAGCGCCTCTCGCCGGAACACCGGGCGGTCATCCAGGCGATGTACTACGAGGGGCAGAGCGTGGCGGACGCGGCGCGGAAACTGTCGGTGCCGGAGGGCACGGTCAAGTCGCGCGCCTATTACGCGGTCCGAGCGTTACGTACGGTCTTTGAGGAGATGGGGATGCTTCGATGAGCGACCTCGACGAACACGGATCGCTGCACCGGCTGTTGGGCGGCTATCTCCTCGGTGGACTCGATGAAGCCGACACCGAGAAACTCGACGAGCACCTGCACGACTGCGCCGACTGCCGGGCCGAACTGGACCGGCTGGCACCCGTACCAGAGATGTTGCAGCATGTGCCGGACGCGCGGAACCTCGCCGGTGGCGCCGCCCTCGCGGTCGGCCCGACGGCCCGGCCCAGTCCACAGAACATCGAGGGCCTGCTCGGCCGGATGCGGGCGGAGAAGTACAAGGAGACCCGGGTCAACCGGGTGCGCTGGCTGGCCGCCGCCTCGGTCACGCTGATCGCGGCCGCAGCCATCGGCTACGGGGTCATGACCAATACCGGTCAGACCCCGGGGACGCAGAACCCGCCGGTGGTGGCGCTGCCCAGTCCGGTCAGCGCGCAGTTCCAGCCGGCCCCCGGCAGCGGGCTGACCGGCGCGGCCGCGGTGGTCCCGAAGAAGTGGGGCGTCGAGGTGTCCCTGGCGGTCACCCGGATGTCCGGAAACGGTCCGTTCCTGTGCCTGGTCCGGATGAAGGACGGCAGCACCCAGCAGGCCGCGGCCTGGGGTGACACCGCCGACGGCGAGGCCAAACTGACCGGAGCCAGCTCGGCACAGATGTCCGACGTCGCGGCCATATTGATCACCGACCGGGACGGGAAGGTCCTCGGAACGGCATCGATGGCCTGAAAGCGATTGCCGGGGCGGGTTGAATGGGATCATGAGACTTCGCCCCGGTGACCGCGTCGCGGTCGTGTCGCCGTCGTTTGCGGCACCTGCTCTCTTCCCCGAGGTCCACGAACTCGCCATGCGGCGGCTGCGTGAGGAGTTCGGCCTGGAGCCGGTCGAGTTCCCGACCACCCGGAGTTTCGGCGCCTCGCCCGAGGACCGGGCCGCGGACCTGATGGCCGCCTATGCCGACCCGTCGATCCGGGCGGTGATGGCCAGCATCGGCGGCGACGACCAGCTCACCGTGCTGCCCCATCTCGACCCGGCGCCGTTCCGGGCCGACCCCAAGCCGTACTTCGGCTACTCCGACAACACCAACCTGCTGAACTGGCTCTGGGGCCACGGTGTCCAGGCGTTCCACGGCGGGTCCACTCAGGTGCATCTGGGCCGGGGTGCGGGCGTCGACGAGATCCACGCGACGTCGCTGCGCGCCGCCCTCTTCGACGGTGGTGACCTGGAGATCACGCCGGTCGCCGAGTTCTGCGAGGAGGAGATGGCCTGGGACGACCCGCGGGCGCTGACCGAGGCGCCGCCGTCGGTGCCGAGCCCCGGACGGCACTGGCACCAGCCCGGCCGGGTGGTCACCGCGAAGACCTGGGGCGGCAACCTGGAGATCCTGCACTGGAACCTGGCGGCCGGCCGGTGGATCCTGCCGAACGAGCGGTACACCGGGTCGATTCTGTTGCTGGAGACCTCCGAGGAGCAGCCCTCCGGCGGCGAGGTGTTCCGGATGCTGCGCAACTTCGGCGAGCGGGGCCTGCTGGAGCAGTTCCCGGCGGCGCTTGTCGCGACCGCCAAGGCCACGTCCCTTTTCGGACAGCGGCCGGTGGCGGAACGGGAGAAATACCGGGATGAACAGCGGGAGGCGGTACTTATGGCATTTGCCACGTACAACCCCGAGGCGATGCTGGTGTTTGGAATCGACTTCGGACACACGTCGCCGCAGTGGATTCTTCCGTACGGAGGTCAAGTGACCGTCGATGGATCAGCTCGGCGGATCATCGCCCATTACTAGGCTGGTGCTGGAAACAATTCCGGGGCAAACTCCTTGATCAGATCGACCCATGGCGATTATTCGTCATGGGTCGAACCCTGTCCTGAGGGAGGCACGCGACGTCCGGGCCCCGCACCACCGTGCCCGGCCGGACTCACGTGCGGCACGGAGGAGGCAAGCCCGCGTGGGCTCAGAAAAATTCAGCAAGCGGTTCGCCGCGATGGCCGGGATCAGCGTTCTGCTGACCGTGACGGGCGTCGGCAGCGCCTCGGGAGCGGCCGCCGCCCCCGGGGACTCGCCGGCGTTCAAGCCGGTACCCGCCGGTTCCAAGATCAACAATCTGCCGGCCGGGATGCGTGACCGTCAGGTCACCGTCATGGTCGAGCTCAGCGAGGACCCGGTCGCGGTGGTCGACGCGGCCGCCGCGCAACCGTTGACCACGACGCAGAAGAAGCAGCGCCGGGAACGGATCCGCACGGAGCAGGTGCCGGTCGAGAAGAAGGCCCGTCAGCTCGGCGGCACCGTGCTCGGCGCGTACCAGGACGCCTACAACGGCATCAAGGTCCGGGTCGCCGCCGACGAACTGGAGTCGCTGGCCGCAGCGCCCGGCGTGGTCAAGGTGCACGCGCTCCAGCTGGTCAAACCGGACAACGTCCGGGGGGTGGCGATGATCGGCGCCCCGGCGGTGTGGAGCGCGCCGGACAACCTGCGCGGCGAAGGCGTCAAGGTCGCCATTCTGGACACCGGCATCGACTTCACCCACGCCGACTTCGGTGGACCGGGCACCACCGCCGCGTACGAGGCCGCACACGCCACGGAGACCACGGCGGCCGACCCGGCGCTGTTCGGCCCGAAGGCCCCGAAGGTCAAGGGCGGCATCGACCTGGTCGGTGACAGCTACGACGCCGACCCGGCCAGCGACTCGTACCAGCCGGTGCCGCACCCCGACGCCAACCCGCTGGACTGCGGCGGCCACGGCACCCACGTCGCCGGTACGGTCGGCGGCTACGGTGTGCTGGCTGACGGCAGCACCTACAAGGGTGCGTACGACAGCGCCACGATCAACTCCAAGTCGTGGATCGTCGGTCCGGGCGTGGCTCCGAAGGTGGACCTGTACGCGGTCCGCGTCTTCGGCTGTGAGGGCTCCACCGACATGACGGTGGACGCCATCAACTGGGCCGTGGCCAACGACATGGACGTCATCAACATGTCGCTCGGCTCGCCGTTCGGCACCGCGGACGCGCCGGAGTCGGTCGCCGCGGACAACGCCTCCAAGAACGGCGTGATCGTGGTCGCCTCGGCCGGCAACTCCGGCCCGGCGCCGTACATCACCGGTAGCCCGGCGTCCTCGACCAGCACGATCAGCGTCGCCGCCAGCGACCCGACCCCGGCCTTCCCGGGTGCGAAGCTGTCGTTGGGCCTGAACGCGATCAACGCCAACGGCGCGACCTTCGCCAATGGCCTGACCGCGCCGATCAAGGTGGTCGGCAACGGTGCCGGTGGCATCGCGCTGGGCTGCAGCACCGCGGAGTTCGCGGCGGCCGGCGTGACCGGCTCGATCGCGGTGGTGGCTCGTGGCACCTGTGCCCGGGTCGCCAAGGCGGTCTACGGTCAGGCCGCCGGTGCGGTCGCGGTGATCCAGGTGAACAACGTGGACTCGCTGCCGCCGTACGAGGGCCCGATCACCAGTAACCCGGACACCGGCGAGGCTGCGCTCGTCACCATCCCGTTCCTGGGTGTGCCGTCATCGGCCGGCGCGACCCTGCTGGCCGCGAACGGATCCAGCCTCTCGCTGGAGAACATCAACCTGGAGAACCCGGGCTACAAGGCGACGGCGAGCTTCTCGTCGGGTGGCGCACGGACCGGTGACAGCTGGTTGAAGCCGGACGTCACGGCTCCGGGCGTCAGCATCTTCTCCGCGGGCGTCGGCACCGGCAACGGCACGGTCGCCATGTCCGGCACCTCGATGGCCGCCCCGATGACCGCCGGTCAGGCGGCCCTGGTCAAGCAGGCTCACCCGGACTGGCGCAAGGTCGAGTACTGGAAGGCGGCCATGGTCAACACGGCCGACCCGTCCGGTGTCTCCGACTACACCACCCGCGTCAACGGGGCCGGTCTGATCCAGGCGCCGGGCGCGGTGAACACCCAGGTGGTGGCGCTCGGTGACAAGGGCACCGCCACGCTGAACTACGGGTTCGCCGAGCTGGACAAGACGTACAGCAAGCGCAAGGTCATCAAGGTCAAGAACCTGAGCAGGACCAAGCAGACCTTCACCGTCGCGGCCACCCTGCCCGCGGGCAGCCCGCACAAGGTCAAGCTGTCGAAGACCAAGGTGACCCTGGCCGGCAAGGGCGAGACCGAGGTCGGTGTCACCCTCGAGGTGGCGGCCGGGACCGCGGGTGACTCCAGCGCGTTCAACGACGTCGCGGGCCTGATCACCCTCACCCCGACCGGTAAGAGCAACGACGGTGTCAAGCTGCGGGTGCCGTACTACCTGGTGCCGCAGGCCGTGTCGAAGGTGAGCACGGCGCTGGACGTCAACGCCCTCAAGAAGAAGGGCGCGGCCACGGCCACCGTGACCAACAAGAAGGGTGCGGTCGCCGGGACCGCCGACGTGTTCGCGTGGGGCCTGTCCGACGCGAAGGACGCGGCCGGTGCCGCCGACCTGAAGGCCGTCGGGGTGCAGAGCCTGCCCGCCGACAACGCCATCGCGTTCGCGGTCAGCACCCACAACCGGCTGTCGAACGCCGCCCGCAACGAGTTCGACGTGTACGTCGACGTCAACGGCGACAAGATCGACGACTACCTGGTCGTCGGCGCCGACTACGGCCTGCTCACCACCGGTGACCTGACCGGCGAGCTGGTCACGGCGGTCTTCGACCTGCGGACCGGCGGCGCCACGCTGGAGTTCTTCGCCGACGCCCCGTTCGACAGCAGCACCATCGTGCTCCCGGTGCTGGTCTCGCAGCTCTGTGAGGCCGGGTCGCCGTGCCTGTCGGCGGCCAGCCCGCGCCTGACCTACCACGTGGAGAGTGTCGGCATCATCGACGGCAACGACGATGAGATCGCCGGGACCGCGACCTTCAACCCGTTCACGCCGGCGCTCACCATCGGCCTGATCGGCGAGGTCGCGCCGAACAAGTCGCTCACCTCGAAGGTCACGCTCGACAAGGCCGAGTTCGCCAAGAGCCCGGCCAAGGGCCTGCTGGTCCTGAGTCACGACAACACCAGTACCACCGAGGCTCAGCTGATCACGATCCGCTGAGCTAGGCGGTACGACGGAACGGCGGTCGCTCCGGTTTCTGCTCCAGAACCAGAGCTTGCCGGGCGGCCAGCAGGGCCGCCCGGGCCGCCGTCGCCGAACGGGCCGCTTTGCCGGCCCGGATACCGAGCAACGCCTCCAGCCGGGTGCCGAGTTGCACCCGGCTGAACGGTTTCGGCAGGAAGTCGTCGGCGCCGGCGTGCAACGCGGTCATGATGTGATGACGGTGCACGTCGGCGCTGATCACCATCACCGGTGTGGCAGCGATGGCCGGGGAGTTCCGGACGATCCGGCACAGTTCGATTCCCGAGACACCCGGCATGCGTACGTCAGTCAGCAACGCGTCGATCCCACCGGCGGTCAGCAACTCCAGCGCGGCACCCGAGTCTCCGGCGGTCACCACGTCGTATCCGAGCCGGTGCAGCACGAGCGTCATCAGCTCACGGTGGTCGAACTCATCGTCAGCGATCAGCACGGTGGACACGGTCGCCTCCCCCCAACTCGGCACTACTCCTGTTCGGCAACCCGGACGAACGCCTGAGCGCGAAATAGGGTGGGGGTATGCGTGCTGCCGTTTTTCACGAGCCGGGTCCCGCTTCCGTTCTTCAGATCGTCGACCGGGACCTTCCGGGTGCCGGGGCGGGAGAGGTGCGGGTCCGGATCGTGTACTCGGCGGTGAACCCGACCGACACCGGGACCCGGGCCGGGCGGGGTGTGCCGGACGGGGTGACGCCACCGAGAGTGCCGAACCAGGACGGCACCGGAGTGGTGGACGCGCTCGGTGAAGGAGTGCACGATCTGGAGCCCGGTGACCCGGTGTGGGTGTGGGACGCCGGGTTCGGCCGGGCGAACGGGACCGCCCAGGAATATGTGGTGCTTCCCCGGTGGCAGGTGGTCCGGATGAACGAGGACGTTCCGTTCGAGGTCGGCGCCGCTCTGGGCATTCCGGCGCTGACCGCGCACCGGTGCCTGACGTTGGCCGCGGACGGTCCGGCCCGGCTGGAACCGGGCGCGCTGGACGGCCGGACCGTGCTGGTGGCCGGCGGCGCGGGCGCGGTCGGTAACGCGGCGATCCAGCTCGGCAAGTGGGCCGGTGCGACGGTGCTCGCCACGGTCAGTTCGAAGGAGAAGGCGGACCTGGCGCTCGCGGCCGGTGCCGATGCGGTGGTCAACTACCGGGAGGAGGACGTCGCCGCCCGGGTGCGCGAGATCAGCCCTGACGGCCCGGAGCTGATCGTCGAGGTAGACACCGGAAACCTCGATCTGGACCTGGACGTGATCGCCCCGGGCGGCAACATCGCGATCTACGTCGGCGGCAAGTTCAGTGTGCCCAGTTTCAAGGCGATGCTGAAGAACGTCAGCCTCGACTTCGTGCTCACCTACACGACCAGCCCGCAGGAGAAGGCGAACGCGGTCGAGGCCGTCGCCGAAGCGGTCAACACGGGTGCCTTCCGGGTCGGCGAACAGGCCGGGCTGCCGATCATCAGGTTCCCGCTGGATCGCATCGCTGAGGCGCACGAGGCGGTCGAGAACCACGTGATCGGCAAGGTGATCATCGAGGTGACGACTCCCTGACCAGGACGTCTGCCACTCGTTCGACCCCGCGGCCGTCGACAGCGGCCCAGCCCCGGACGGCGAGCGCGGTGCGGTCGGCCGGATTCAGCAGCAGCCGGCGCAGTGTCGTGACGGCGTCCGGGCCGAACTCACCGAGCCTGCCGATCCCGGCGGCGTAACCACGGGCGACTGCTTTCTCGTACCCGAGAATCTGATTGTCGATCACCCAGACCAGGGCCGCCGCCCGACCGAGGCAGAGCAGTTCCCAGGTCGACGTGCCGCTGGCGCTGACCACCAGGTCGGCCTCGACGAGCAACTCCGGCAGCCGGTCGGTCGGGTCGATGATCGCGAATCGCTGGCTCTCGCCGGCCGGGATCGTGAGGAGTTCGGCGCGCAGGCTCGGGTCGGCGGCGATCACGGTCGCGTCGAAAGGCGCCGCGGTGCCCGCGAGCAGTCGCGCGACCTGCGGCGCGGCCCGATAGGCGTCGGTTCCACCGAAAAAGGCGACCACCTTGGGCGTACGCCCGGACAGGTGCACCGGAGCAGTGGCCGGACGCAGCCGTCGCACCGCCGAACGCAGCAGCGCGTAATCGATTCCGGTCAGCAGCGTTCCGTCCGCGTCGAGCGTGGTGTCCAGGTTCTGATCGACGTAGACGTCCGCGTCCTGCCCACGGGTGTCACCGTCCACGATGGCCAGCACGGTCCGCCCGGTGGCCCGAACCGCCTTGGCGTGCGACGGCGGCAGCGTGTACGAGTCCACCACCAGCGCGTCCAGTCCCAGCCGTTCGGCCGCCGCGACCAGCCCGACCTCGTCGTAGGGGGCCGGATGCCACGGCAGCCCGCGCTGCCGCAGTTGCGCCTCGGCCCAGGTCACGCCGCCGAGGTCGCTGAGGAAGTGCACGTCCACCCCACGGCTGACGAGTTCCTCAGCCAGGGCCACGCACCGCACCAGATGCCCGACCCCGGTCTTCGGCCCCGCGTCACACCTGATCCCGACGATCACGCTTGCTCGAGTTCCTTCTGGGCGATGTGCGCGTTCAAGCTGGCGAGTTCGGGGCGGTCGGCGAGCCAGCCGGCGAGTTCCCGGACGGCCACCGGCGCGTCCCCGAAGTGGTCGACGATCGTCTCGATGAGCCGCCAGTCGTCCTCGGTGTCCAGGGTGAGCCGCAGGTACGACAGATCCGGCAGCACGGTCATCCCGACCACGTCGAAATCAGCCGGGTGCGAGTAGATGTACGAGGTCACATGCGTGCGGTGGTGGTCGTACGCCATCTTGTCGATCTCTTTGAGCACCGCTCCCCGGACCACCTCGACGTCCAGCCCGCGCGGCAGGGTCCGGGTGATCGACGTGGTCAGGTAGTCGGCCCCGGCCGCCGCGAACACCCGGTAGGCGCGGGCGACCAGCCGCGGGTCGAGCAGCGGGCAGTCCGCGGTGAACCGCATGACGTGCTCGGCCGACCGGGTCTCCAGCACCCCGAGGAACCGGGTCAGCACGTCGTCGACCGGCCCGCGGTAGCAGTCGATCCCGATCCGCGCGCATTCGGCGGCGACCGCGTCGTCGTCCGGTTCGATCGTGGTGGCCACCACGAGGTCGTCGAGGACGCCGCTCTCCCGGGCGGCCCTGGCCACCCGGTCGAGAACGGTCCGGCCGCCGAGTTCGCGCAGCACCTTGCCGGGCAGCCGGGTGGAGCCCATCCGGGCCTGAATGATCCCGAGGGTGGTCATCATCGTCCTTTTCGGATGCGATTGCGGGCCGCGCGGGCCAGGACGAGCCCGGCTTTGGCGGCGCGGAAGCCGAGGTTGCCGCTGAACGCGGCGATCTGTGTCTTGGCGCGGCCCAGTTCGGCCTCGCGTTTCTCCAGTTCGACTTCGAAGAACCGGGCGCGTTCCTCGGCGTCGGCGAGTTGTCGCCGCAGTGCGGCGATCTGGTTCTGCTGTTCGCGGCGGCCCAGCGGCTCGAACCCCTCCGGCATTTCGGAGATGTCGGAAGGGGTGGGGTGTCCAGCGGCTCCGGCCAGGACCGCGATCAGCCGGACCACGTCGGTGATACCCGGCCACGGGTGGTGATATCCGCCGTCGATCAGCGTGTGGGCGAATCGAGCCAACACGTCCGAACGGTCCGGCTCGTTCGGGTCCAGGACCGTGAACCGTTCGCCGTCGACGAGGACGTTCCCGGCGGTCGCCATCGGCAGCTCGGTCATCCAACCGGTGAGCAGCCGCCGCAACTCCGGCAGATCGTGGCCGAGCGCCGCCCCGAGCAGCCTCTCCTCCAGCAGGTGCCCGGCCGGCAGCGGTTCGGCGGCCCCGTTCGCCGTCCGGCGCAGCCAGCCCTCCGGCGTGCCGACGATCTCGGTGACCGTCCCCGAGCCGCCGGTTCCTGATCCGCCGGCTACCGAACTGCTGGCGAACAGCACCGGCGGCAGCTGGAGTCCCTGACCCGGACGGGCGGCTCGCTGGGCGACGGCCAGCCAGGCGGGGGCCAGCTCGGCGCCGATCCCGCGACGCACCGACGCGGCGGCGAGCCGCCGGGGATCACTGAGGACAGACCCTTGCCGGTACGCCGCCGCGGTCACGTTCGCGGCCAGGGCGGCGAGCGCGTCCAGCGGCCCGTACCGCAGCGTCTCGGAGTCGACCAGCAGTGCCGGGCTCTCGGGCAGTGGCCAGAGGGCGGCCATCCCGGAGACCGGCAGGCCCTCGGCTCCGAGCACCGCGGCCACCCGATCGGCCCGGCCCGGTGCGGTCCCGAACTCGGCGGCCGCGTTCCAGGCGTCGGCGGCCCGGTCGGCGGCCGGTGTTCCCGGATCGACCAGGCGGTGTACGCCCAGCTCGTTCTCGACCGTGAGCAGCAGAGTGCCACCGGGCCGCAGTGACCGCTTGAGGACCCGGACCGATTCGGCCCAGTCGAGCGGGGTGTCCTCCGGCGAGCAGAGGCGGCCGACACCGTCGAAGGCGATCACCGTGTCGTACCGGTCCGCGTCGGTCAGTTTGGACAGGGTGCCGCAGAGCACCGTGACGTCGGTATCGGCCAGTGCCTCGGCGTCCGGCCGGGACCGGAGCAGACAGGTCACCTCGCGCCGGTCGGCCAGTGCCCGGACCAGCCCGGCGTCGTGCGGCCCGGCGACCAGAACCCGGATGCCGGTGGGCAGCCGGTCGGCCAGGTGCCGGTAGAGCGGGCCGGAGGCGGGCGGATGCTCCTCGGCGTACTCCGGCATCTCGCCGCCGATCATGGTGATCACGCCGGCCAGCCCAGGATCGCGCGCAGCTCGGCCGGGGACGCCAGATGGCCGTCACCCAACTCGGCCAGTACCGTCTCACGGGCCAGCGCCGGGTCGGGGGCGGCACCGTGCAGTTCCGGCCACTCGCGGCGGATCCGGTCGGGTGTGGTGGTGTCCTCGCGGTCCAGGTACATCGGGTCGCCGTACACCGCGGGCTCACAACCGGCGGCGGTGCCGTAGAGGATCGCGGTGCTCAGCCGATTCGACGCCACCCGGCGGTGCCGGCGCAGTTCGGCGAGCTGACGGTGCAGGAACCGGGCGTCGGTGCGCTGCCGCATGTAACCCCGGTACCCGTGGCAGATGACCCGTCCGGACCGCTCGTACAGGGCCCGGATCCGGCCGTCCTCGAATTCGTTCCAGTAGAGACAGAACGTGATCGGCCCGCTCTCGGTGGCGGTGATCTCGTCGATCAGCCGATGATGATCCCCGCTGACCTTCTGCCCCTCCCACCCGTGGAACGGGTACCAGATGGTCCCCTCCCGAGGCTCGTTCGTTCCGGCGCCGGCCGCGGAACGCAGCAGGTAGAGGAACGGGGCACCGGTCACTGTGGCCAGTGGGCGGTTCATCGACCAGGCCCGGCGGCGGGTGCGTTCGGACCACACGAAGATCGGACGGCCGGGCGCGTACGGGGTGCCCGCGCCCAACCCGTCCACCACGTTCCAGCCGTGCTGCAGGTACCCGTCGACCCGGGGCGGGTCGGCCGGGTCCAGTCCGCAGTATTCGGCGAGGACGTGGGCGTGTCCGTAGAAGTGGTTGCCGTGGTGCACCCGTCAGCTCCTGAGGATGCCGCGCAGAGCCTCGACCACACGGTCCTGGTCACTGTCGGTGAGGTCGGCGAAGAGTGGCAGGGACAGCTGCTCGGCATAGAACGCCTCGGCGTTCGGGCACAGGCCCCGCCGGTAGCCGAGGTCCTCGAAGACCGGGTGCCAGTACACCGGGACGTAGTTGACCTGGACCAGGATCCCGTCGGCGCGCATCCGCTCGAACACCTCACGGCGGCGGCCGTCGAGGATCCGCACCGGATAGAGGTGCCGCATCGCGTCGACACCCTCGCCGTGCACCGGCAGGCGCAGGCCGGGCACGTCGTCGAGCAGTGCGTCGTAGCGGGCGACGAGTTGCTGCCGCCGCGCCTTGAACGCGCCGAGCCGCCGCAACTGGGAGCTGCCCAGGGCACAGAGCACGTCGGGCAGCCGGTAGTTCAGGCCGAACTCGTGCACTTCCTGATGCCAGGCGCCCTCGTCCGGGTACCGCATCTTCGCCCGGTCCCGGACCAGCCCGACGGTCCGGAACTCCCGCAGCCGGGTGACCAGCTCGGGCCGGGTCGAGGCGATCGCTCCGCCCTCGGCGGTGGTGAAGTTCTTGGTCGGGAAGAACGAGAACGTGGTCAGGTCGGCGAGCGTGCCCACCGGCCGGCCCCGGTACGACGATCCGATCGAGTGGGCGGCGTCGCCCAGCAGGTAGGACCCGGCGCTGTCAGCGATCTTGCGGAGCCGGTCGTAGTCGGCGGGCACACCCGCGTAGTCCACCGCCGCGATGACCTTGGTGCGTGATGTGACCGCCGCTTCCACGGCCGCCGGGTCGATGTTCGCGGAGTCCTGTTCGACGTCCGCGAACACCACCTTCGCCCCGAGCATGGCCGCGCCCGAGGCGGTGGCCACGAACGTCATCGGCGTGGTGACGACCTCGTCTCCACTGGTCACGCCCGTTGCGGCGTAGGCCGCGTGCAACGCCGTCGTCCCGTTGGTAACCGTCACGCAGGGTGCGCCCGCGACGTCCGCCAACAGGGCCTCGAACTCGGCGACCCGCGGCCCGGTGGTCAGCCAGTCACTGCCCAGGGCCTCGACGACCGCCGCCACGTCGGAGTCGTCGATGGACTGTCGTCCGTACGGCAGCATCAGGACTCCGCGAGCAGTTCGCGCATCTCGTCGACCGAGAGCCACAGGTCGTTGTTGTCCGAGCGGTAGTTGAAGCCGTCGGCGACCGCCTCGCCACCCTCCGGCGACTCGTAACCCCAGCTGGCCACCACCGGCTGGACCACGTAACGGTCCTTGAAGCGCAGCGTGCGGCGGCTGTCGTCGGAGGCGATCATCTCCTCGTGCAGCTTCTCGCCGGGACGCATGCCCATCTCGTGGGTGGTGGCGCCGGGCGCGACGGCCTCGACCAGGTCCATGATCCGCATGCTGGGGATGCGCGGGACGTACAGCTCGCCACCCTGCATCACGTCGAACGAGTCGACGACGAACTTGACCGCCGCGTCCAGGGTGATCCAGAACCGGGTCATCCGCTTGTCGGTGATCGGCAGGCTCTTGCCCTCTTCGGCGAGCTTGCGGAAGAACGGGACCACCGAGCCGCGGCTGCCCATCACGTTGCCGTAGCGGACCACGGCGAGCCGGGTCGGGTGGGTGGCGGCGTAGTGGTTGCCGGCGATCACGATCTTGTCGGCGGCGAGTTTGGTCGCGCCGTACAGGTTGATCGGGCTGGACGCCTTGTCGGTGGAGAGCGCGACGACCTTCTTGACACCGGCGTTGATGGCCGCGTCGATCACGTTCTGGGTGCCGTTGATGTTCGTCGCGACGAACTCCGACGGGTTGTACTCGGCGGTGTCGACCTGCTTCAGGGCTGCGGCGTGCACCACGTGGTCGATGCCGTGCATGGCCCGGGCGAGACGCTTCTCGTCCCGGATGTCGCCGATGAAGAAGCGCAGGCGGGGGTCGTCGCCGAACATCTGGCGGACCTCGTACTGCTTCAGTTCGTCGCGGGAGAACACGACGATGCGGGCCGGGTCGAGGTGGGTCAGCGCGTACCTCAGGAATGCCTTGCCGAAGGAACCGGTGGAGCCGGTGACAAGGATCGAGGAGCCGGCGATTTCAGACAAGGTTTTCTCCGTCGGGATCAGCGAGAGGCTGGCTACGAGCCGGAAGCATAACCAGCGGATTCGCTAATTCCAGGGGCGCGGAAGAATGCCAAATGCAGTTCATTTCCAGTTCAGCCGGGATTGGTCGGGACGACCGGGAAGCTGCGGGAAGGTAGGACTCCTCCGATCACCCCCACCCTGGAGTAACACCGTGACTGAGCTGCAGAGACTACGTGCGGCGTTCCGTACCGCCCTCGATCTTCCGGTGGACGCCCCCGTGGACGATCTGCGCTACCAGGACAACGAGAAGTGGGATTCGCTCGCGCACATGTCACTCGTCGCGACGATTGAAGATGAATTCTCGGTAATGATTGACACCGACGATGTCATCGGTTTGTCCAGTTTTGAAGAGGCCGTGCGAATCCTCGGTAAATACGGGGTGGACGTCAAGTGAGTGTCGCCCTCGTGACGGGTGCGTCGCGCGGCATCGGCCGGGCCACCGCGCACCGCCTCGCCGAGCAGGGCTTCGATCTGGTTCTGCACGGCCACGGCCCGGACGCCGTCGCGGAGACCGCGGCCGCGCTGTCCGGCAAGTTCGGCGGCACCGTCGTGCACGCGGCCGGTGACATCGCCGACCCGGCCACCAGCAAGGCCCTGGTCCGACTGGCCTTCGACACGTTCAAACGGCTGGACGCGCTGGTGGTCAACGCCGGCACGCACGCGGCCGGGATGCTCGGTATGACACCGGACGCGACGGTCGAGCGGCTGTTCGCGGTGAACGCGGCGGGTGCCGCGTACACCCTGCAGAACGCGGTCCGCCTGCTCGCCCGCGGCCAGAACCCGGCCGTCGTGCTGACCGCCTCGATCACCGGCACCCACGGTGTCGCCGGTCAGGCGGTCTACGCCGCCTCGAAGGCCGCGGTCATCGGGCTCACCAAGTCGGCGGCCAAGGAACTCGGCCCGAAGGGCATCCGGGTCAACGCGGTCGCCCCCGGTTTCATCGCCACCGACATGCTGGACACGCTCGACGAGTCCGGCCGTGCCGCCCGGATCGTGGACACCGCTCTGGGCCGGCTCGGCACCGCCGAGGACGTCGCCGACGTGATCGCCTTCCTCCTCTCCGACCAGGCCCGATTCGTCACCGGCCAGGTGATCGGGGTCGACGGGGGACTGAAACTGTGAACCTGCTGCACCCGGCCGCGAGGGTCGTCGACGCGGCCACCGGCGAGATCCTGACGCGAGAGCTGATCGACGCGGCGGAGCGGGAACTCCCGGAGAAGTCACCGGTGTTCCTCGCGATGACCACGACCGTGCCGGCGATCGCCACCTATCTGGCCGCGTTGCGCGCCGGGAAACCGGTGCTGCTGCTCGACCCGGAGCTGGACCAGACCTCGTTGCGGGCCCGGTTCACCACCGATGACGTGCACCCGGATCTGGCGCTGCTGCTCACCACCAGTGGATCGACCGGGGACCCGAAACTCGTCCGGCTGTCCCGGGCGGCGGTGCTCGCCAACGCGGAGCAGGTGGCCGAGAGCCTCGGGATCACCGGCGACGACGTCGCGATCACCACGCTGCCGCTCTTCTACTCGTACGGCCTCTCGGTCCTGCATTCGCATCTTCTCCGGGGTGCGACCGTGATCCTGGAACGAACCGGGATCATGCAGAAGGACTTCTGGACCGCGGTGAACGAGCACGCGGTCACGTCGATGGCGTTCGTCCCGTCGCAGTACGAGATGCTGCGCCGACTGCGTTTCGACCCGGCGAAGTATCCGTCGTTGCGGACCCTCACCCAGGCCGGTGGCCGGTTACGCGCCGAACTGATCGACGACTTCGCGGCCCGGATGAGCACTGTGGACGGCCGGATGTTCGTGATGTATGGCCAGACCGAGGCCGGCCCCCGGATGGCCTGCCTGCCTTCGTCCTCGTTGACGGCGAAGTCCGGCTCGGTCGGTCTGGCGATGCCCGGCGCGACGTTCGCGATCGAGGACGACGAGGTCGTCTATCGCGGGCCCAACGTCATGATGGGGTACGCCGAGACCGCCGCTGACCTGGCTCGTGGCGACGACCAGGGCGGCGTGCTGCGCACCGGTGACCTGGGCCGGCTCGACGACGACGGCTTCCTTTTCCTCACCGGCCGGATCAAGCGGATCGGCAAGGTCTTCGGCGTCCGGATCAACCTCGACGACGTGGAGCGCGAGTTCCCGGTGGTGGCCGTGGCCGGTGACGACAAGCTGCACGTCTTCACCCTGGACACCGACACCCGGGCACTGCGCACGAAGATCGCCGAATGGCTGGGCACCCACTTCACCGGTGTCGACGTGCGCACGATCGAGGCCCTGCCGCTGCTGCCGAACGGCAAGACCGACTACCGCGCCCTGGAGGCGTCGCTGTGAGTGTCTTCACCCTGCCGCAAGCCGTCAAGGAAGAACGACTCGTCCAGGAACTGACGGCTCTGACCGCTTTTCATCGGGCCCATTGCGAGCCGTACGACCGGATCCTGAGCGCTTCCGGCTACACCGACGCTTCCGGCATCCCCGAATTGCCGTGGCTACCCGTCCGGCTCTTCAAGACGCTCGAACTCAAGAGCATCCCGGACGACGAGGTCTTCAAAGTCCTCACGTCCAGCGGCACCACCGGTGACGTCAGCAAGATCTACCTGGACAAGGCGGCCGCCGCCGAGCAGCAGAAACGGCTCGCCGCCACGGTGCAGACCGTGCTCGGCCCGAAACGCTTGCCGATGATCCTGGTCGACACCAAGGCGATGCTGAAGGACCGCCGCTCGTTCAGTGCCCGCGGCGCCGGGGTGCTCGGCATGTCGACCTTCGGGCGCGATCACGTGTGGGCACTCGACATGAACGGCCAGGTCGACCTGGCGGCACTGCGCGGCTTCCTGGAGAAACACGGTGACCAGCCGTTCCTGATCTTCGGGTTCACCTTCCTGGTCTGGTTGCACCTCTACGAGGTCGCCCTGGAACACGGCCTGGACCTGAGCAACGGCACCCTGATCCACTCCGGCGGCTGGAAGAAGCTGATCGACCAGGCCGTCTCGCCGGAGGAGTTCCGGTCTCATTTGAAGAAGGTCGGGCTCACCCGGGTCCACAACTATTACGGCATGGTCGAGCAGATCGGGACGATCTTTCTTGAAGGCCCGGACGGCGGTTCGCTGTACTGCCCGGATTTCGCGGACGTCGTGGTTCGTGACCCGGAGACCTGGGCGGAGCTGCCGCCCGGAAAACCGGGCCTCCTGGAAGTCGTGAGCACCCTGTCTACCTCTTATCCCGGCCACGTGCTGCTCACCGAGGATCTCGGTGTGGTGCACGGCATCGACGACGGGGACTGGCCCGGCAAGCGCTTCTCGGTGCTCGGCCGCCTGCCCCGCGCCGAGGCACGGGGCTGCTCGGACACGTACAAGGGAGCCTGATGCAGTTTCGTTTCGGTGTCGAGGGCGATCTCACCGCGCCGTCGGAGGATCGGCTCACCGTCGGTGACCCCCGGGTCGTCGACTTCCTGGCCAAGCTGGCCCGGAAACTGCTCGCGCCTGCGGTGGCCCGGAGGTTCCCGGAGCTGGGATCGCTCGGTTACTTCCTGCGACCGGCTGAGCTGCACCGGGCGGTCGCCGCGATGGAACGTACCGACGCGCTGGTCTTCCCGCGTGGGAACGTCTTCCACCTGCCGCCGGCCAATGTGGACACCATCTTCGTCTACTCGTGGGCGCTGTCCGCGCTGGCCGGCAACCACAACGTGGTCCGGATCTCGTCCCGGTCGGCGGGCGCGGCCGAGGTCATCCTGGACGCGCTGAACGAGACCGAAGCCGACCCGGTCATCGGCCGGACCCAGAAGATGGTCACGTACGGCTACGACGACGCCGTCACCGCGGCCCTCAGCCGGTGGTGTGACCTGCGGGTGATCTGGGGCGGCGACACGGCCGTCGACACGATCCGCAAACAGCCGCTGCGGCCGTCCGCCCGGGACCTGACCTTCCCGGACCGTACGTCCTGGGCGGTCCTGTCCGTGCCCGGCTGGCAGGCCGCCGACCCGGCCGCGCGCAAAGCCGCCGTGACCGGTTTCGCCAACGACGCGTACTGGTTCGACCAGGCCGCCTGCTCCTCACCGCGGACGGTGTTCCTGATCGGTGCCGGGGACGCCGCCGCGGTCCGGTCCGAGTTCCTGGACCTGCTGCTCACGGTGGTGGACCAGCGGGGCTGGACGGTGGACGCGGCGATGGCCGTGGAGAAGCGGGTCAACGCGTACGGGCTGGCCGCGACCGGTGCCGCCACCGCCGTGGACTTCCCGGACAACCGGCTGACCGCGGTGACCCTGGCCGGGCCCGGGTCGGTGCCGCGGCGCTGGATCGGGGCGGGCGCGTTCCCGTTCGCCGAGGCCGGCTCGCTGATCGATCTGGTGCCGGCGATGAACCGGCAGGACCAGACGGTCAGCCATTTCGGCTTCACTCCGGCCGAGTTGCGGGCCTTCGCGACCGAGCTGGGTGGCCGCGGTGTGGACCGGATCGTGCCTTTCGGGTCAGCCCTGACCTTCGGCTCCATCTGGGACGGATACGACCTTCCGGCCGAGTTCACCAGGCTTACCACGCTGCACATATAGGTGATTGCCCCTCGTTGCGTCGGGGGCGTACCGTCCCGGCCATGACAACCATCAATAACCGGCTCACGGGGGCGCTGGCCGTCACCACGGCGGCGTTGGTCGGTATCGCTGGGACCGCGGTTCCGGCCAGCGCGGCGGCTGCCGCCAAACCCGGCTCAGCCGGACTCGGTGACCGGCTCTATCCGTTGCTCGGCAATGGCGGATACGACGTCACCAACTACTACCTTCGGCTGAAGCATCCGGCCAAGAACCCGAACCAGCAGGTCAACGGCAGCGTGACGATCTCCGCGATCGCCATCCAGAGCCTGTCCCGTTTCAACCTGGACTTCGCCGGTGACGGCGTCGGCTCGGTCTACGTCAACGGCAAGGTCGCCAAGTTCGCCCGCTCCGGCGAGGAGCTGGTGATCACCCCGGCGAGCTACCTGCCGAAGGGCAAGAGCTTCCGGGTCACCGTCAACGGTTTCACCGCCACGCCGGTGGTGGCCGGCAAGGCCGCCGCGCCCGACGGGTTCGTGGCGACCAAGGACGGGACCGTGCTGGCCGGTCAGCCGGACACCGCGCACAACCTGTTCCCGAGCAACGACCACCCGCGGGACAAGGCGACCTACACCGTCGCGGTGACCGTCCCGTCCGGCTGGAAGGCCGTGGCCAGCGGAAAGCACGTGAAGACCACGACGGCCGGTGGGTACGTCACCTCGACGTACCGCGAGGCCAAGCCGATGGCCAGTGAGCTGGCCCAGATCGTGGCCGGCGATTTCGTCGTGCACAACCGCAAAGCGGTCGGCGGCGTGCCGATCCGGGACGTCTTCCCGCGCCGGCTGGCGAGCAAGCTGACGACCAAGGCCAAGGTCGAGAAGTCGCAGATGACCTGGCTGACCAAGAAGGTCGGGGCGTACCCGTTCGAGAACTACGGTTCGCTGGTCATCGAGGCGGACCTCGGTTTCGCGCTGGAGACCCAGACCCTCTCGCTGTACGACACCAACGTCTTCAGCCTGCCGGGCTACATCCTCAACCCGATCATGGCGCACGAGCTGGCGCACCAGTGGTTCGGCAACAGCGTCGCCCCGTCGGTCTGGAGTGACGTGTGGCTGAACGAGGGCCACGCCACCTGGTACGAGATGCTCTACGCCAGTGACACCAAGACCTTCAAGAAGTACACCGGTCTCGCCAACCGGGAGGCCTACTTCAAGGCGGTCTACCAGCTGGGCGACCGGTACCGTGCGGCGTTCGGCCCGGTGGCCAAGCCGAAGGGCTCGGCCTCGGTCTGGGACGTCTTCAACCCGAACGTCTACGACGGTGGCGCGCTCGCCCTCTACGCCCTCCAGCAGAAGATCGGCGCCAAGAAGTTCGCCAAGATCGAGCGCGAGTGGGTCAAGAAGTACCGCGGCAAGTCCGCCTCCACTGCCCAGTTCATCGCGCTGGCCTCGAAGGTCTCCGGCCAGAACCTGAAGCCGTTCCTGACCAGGTGGCTCTACGGCAAGAAGACCCCGGCGATGCCCGGCCACAGCAACTGGAAGGTGTCGAAGGCGACCGCCTCCGCAGCCGGCGTCTCCGATCTGCTGGTCTTCCCGAACCGGGCGCAGCTGCTGAGCGGTCACCAGCACTGAGGTAGGGATAACCCCACCGTCGAGTGGGCGGCTCACCGGATCGTGCGGGCGGGCGTCGATGCATAGCGTGGTGGCATGACGACCACACACGCCGGCGCGGCGCCCACCCGCAGCCCGGCCGGCAAGCTGCGGCAACTGGGCATCGACACCCAGTACGTGCTGCTCGGCTTCCCGATCGCCCTGGTGACGCTGGTCCTCGGCCTCACCGGGTTCGCCGTCGGCGTCAGCACCGCGGTCATCTGGATCGGTCTGCCCCTGCTGGCGGGGACGCTGATGATGTCCCGCGGTTTCGCGATGGCCGAGCGCGCCCGGATCAGCCCGGTGCTCGGCCGGCGGATCCCGCAACCGATCTACCGGAACAGCCGCGGCAAGGGCGCGTTCCGGCGGCTGGTCGGCCCGTTCACCGACGGGCAGTATTGGCTCGACCTGCTGCACGGCGTGTTCCGCCTGGTCCCGAACGTGCTGGGCTTCTGTTTCGTGCTCACCTGGTGGGCCGGCACGCTCAGCGGCCTCACCTGGTGGCTCTGGGGTTGGACGATCCCGCAGGGACCGAACGACCAGGATCTGCCCGGGCTGCTCGGACTCGGGTCGACCTACCTCAACCGGTCGCTGTTCTACCTTGCCATGGGCGTCTTCTTCGCCGGCACCCTGTTCTGGGTGGTCCGCTGGTCGGCGCTGCTGGAGGCGAAGTTCGCCCAGGGCCTGCTGATCGGCGCGTACGAGCTGCGGCGCCAGGTCACCGACGCCGAAGAAGCTCGTGACCTGGCCCGCCAGCAGAAAGCGGCGGCCGTCTCGGCCGAAGCGGTGGCGCTGCGCAAGCTGGAGCGCGACATCCACGACGGCCCGCAGCAGCGGCTGGTCCGGCTGGCCATGGATCTGGGCCGGGCCGAGCAGAAGTTCGCCGACGACCCGGAGCACGCCCGGGCCCTCGTGGCCGAGGCGCTCACCCAGACCCGGGAGACCCTGGACGAGCTGCGGGCCCTGTCCCGCGGAATCGCCCCGCCGATCCTGGTCGACCGCGGGCTGCAGGCGGCGCTGACCGCCCTGGCCGGCCGGTGCACCGTCCCGGTGGACCTGGACGCGCCGCCGCTGGAGCGGCTGGACCCGGGTGTCGAGTCGACCGCCTACTTCGTGGTGGCCGAGGCGCTCACCAACGTCGCCAAACACAGCCACGCCAACGAGGTACAGGTCAGCGTGCAGCGGATCGCCACCGGGCTGATCGTGACGGTCTCCGATGACGGCGTGGGCGGGGCGAGTCTGGCCAAGGGGCACGGCCTGGCCGGGCTGGACGACCGGGTCCGGGCCGCCGGGGGAGTGCTCGCGGTGGACAGCCGGGAGGGCGAGGGCACCCGGCTCACCGCGGCTCTGCCCCTGTGAGCTCGTCTGACAGCATGAGCGCATGCGGGTGGTCATTGCCGACGATGCGGTGCTGTTGCGAGAGGGCCTGATCCGGCTCGTCGAGGAGAACGGTCACACCGTCGTCTCGGCGGTCGGGGACGGCCCCTCGCTCGTCGAGTCGATCAAGAGACATCGTCCGGACGTCTCCATCGTGGACGTCCGGATGCCGCCGTCGCACACCGACGAAGGCCTGCGGGCCGCGGTCGAGGCCCGGGCGGCGGTGCCGGGCAGTCCGATCCTGGTGCTCTCGCAGTACGTCGAGGTGTCGTACGCCGACGATCTCCTGGCCGACCGCCGTGGTGCGGTCGGCTACCTGCTCAAGGACCGGGTCTCGCTGGTCGCCGAGTTCCTGGACGGGCTGAAACGGGTGGCCGAGGGCGGCACCGTGCTGGACCCCGAGGTGGTCGGCCAGTTGCTGGTGCGGCGCCGGCGCGACGACCCGATGCGCAGCCTGACCCCGCGCGAGCGGGAGGTGCTGGTGCTGATGGCGGAGGGATCGTCCAACACCGCGATCGCCCGCAAGATGGTGGTCACCGACGGCGCGGTGGAGAAGCACGTCCGCAACATCTTCACCAAGCTCGGTCTGCATCAGGACGACGAGCAGAACCGGCGGGTGCTGGCAGTTCTGGCCTACCTGCAGTCGTGAGCGGGGGAACCGGGCGGCCGGGGGGACGTGGCGGCGTCCGCCCCGGCCGGTTCCGGGCGCTCCAAGTGCTGGGGAGCGTTCCGAAGTCCACTTTAGATCAAGATCTTGGCGATGGTGTGGGCGGCCCCGATCGAGACCTCGACCTTAATTCTGGTGGTCGAGGTGGTGACTTCGCGATTGTGTGTCGGCGGTTTCGGGTGACAAAGGCCGCGAACACTCTATAAAACGGGCACGATAGCCGGAGGAACGGCTGATAACGTGCGGCTCCGCACGCCGACGGAGCGGAACGAAGAATGCACCACGCGAATCACCACTACGGGCATGCGCACATTCTGGCCCGGTACTGCGACATCCCGGACCCGATGCACCCGCCGCGGATCCGGGGATACCTGCAACACGGATGGAACATCGGGGACGGGCTCGCGCCCGGTACGCCGTACGTCGCCGGCACGCCCTTGCTCGTCTGGTCCGAGGAGACCCGCCGCCGATCCTGGTCACAGGGGCGCCGCAACGTGACGGTGGTCGGCGCGCCCTTCGCCTACCTGGTGGAGACGGCCCCGGCCGTCGAAGGCCCCGGCGAGGGCACCATCTTCTACCCGTTCCACGGCTGGGAGGGCCAGCAGGTCCACGGCGACCACCAGCGCCTCATCGACGAGGTGCTGGAGACCGAGACCGGGCCGGTCACCGCATGCCTGTACTGGAACGAGTACCGGATGCGCCCGGTGCGCGCCCTCTACGAGAAAGCCGGGTTCCGGGTCATCTGCCACGGCTACCGGGGATTCTGGTGGCGGGACAGCAACCGGGACTTCCTGGTGAACCAGCTCGCCGAGCTCCGCCGCCATCGGCGGGTCGTCTCCAACCGGCTGTGCAGCGCCATCTGGTACGGCCTGCTGGCCGGCCGGGAAGCCGCCGTCTACGGCGACCCGATGGTGCTCGACAACGCAGACATGACGTTCGGTGGCGAGCCCCGCCTGCACCGTCAGTGGCCGGAGGTCTACGGCCGGGAGACCGATTTCGCCACCTGTCACCAGCTCGCCCGGGCCCAACTGGGCGCCGATGAACTGGCCGGTCCCGCCGAGCTGCGCAAGCTCCTGGGCTGGCCGAAGGAAGGGTACGTGTGATGCCGGACCGTCCGGACCTGGCCGCGGCCGTCGCCGCCGCACCATTGACCAATCTGATCCGGTCCGGTGGCGAGATGTTCAACTGGACCGATACCAACGGCCGGGACAACGCCCTGCTGACACGTCTCGTCGTGGAAGTCGTGGAGCACGCCGGTCCGGGCCGGACCGTCCTGGTCGCGGGCCCGCACCCGGACGGCCTGGTCGCCGCGCTCACCGCGAGCGGCGCCTCGGTGAGCTGGCTGCTGCGCTCGCTGATCAGCGCCGAGACGGCCGCGCGCGTTCACCCCGCAGTCACTGTGCTGTCCGGTGCCTTCGGCAAGACCGACCTGACCGCCGGGTACGACGTGGTGGTCGCCGTCGGCGGTATCCAGCGCCTCAACTCGGCCGAGGGTGACCAGCTCTCCGCCGGGGAGTTGCTGGACCGGCTGGCCGCGGCGGTACGCCCGGACGGCGCCCTGATCCTGATGCACGACAACCAGCTCGGGGCCCATCACACGGTCCGGCTCGACCCGGGTGCCCGGCACCGGGACGACGCCGCCTGGCATCCGGCCGAGGCCACCGAGGGCCCGGCCGCCCGAGCCCAGCTGACCGCGCACCTGACCGATGCGGGGCTGGTGGTGGATGCCGCGTACGCCGCGTTCCCGGAACCGGCCGACCCGTCCGTACTCCTCGGAGGTGCGGCGCTCGGTGACGTCGCGTCGCCGCTGCGGCCCTGGCTGCGGACCGTCCTCGCGCAGGCCTACACCACGGCCTACCGCGGCCGGCCGGTCCTCAGCGACCCCCGCCGCCTGGTCACCCGGGCGCTGCGGGCCGGCGCCGAGGACACCGTGGCCGGCGGCTGGCTGGTCGTCGCCCGCGCGCCCGGCGACGTCGCTCCGGCCCGGGAATGGCCCGAGGTGCTGGTCAGCGACGTGCACGGGGTCTACGTGCCGGGTTCCGGCGAGTCGCTGGCTCCGGGCGCCGTCGACGGTCTGCGCCGCGAGCGGGTCGTGCACCCGGACGCCGCCGACCGGCTGGAGGACCGGCTGCTCGAACTGTGCGCGGCCGGCGACGTGCGGCGGCTGCGGCAGGAGATCACCCAGTACGAGTCGTGGCTCGGCATCGGCCCGGTCAGTGGGCCGCAGGCGCTCGCCGACCTCTCCGACATCGGGATCACCGCGGACGGACCGGTGGTGATGTCCGCCCGCTGGACGCCGGCCGAGCCGCTGCCCGCCCAGATCGTGCTGGTCCGGGCGTTGTGGCAGTTCGCGGTCCGGCTGATCACCTGGGGCCGTCCGCACCCGTGGCCGATCACCGCGAGCGCCGCCGATCTGGCCGCGATCCTGGCCGGGATGGCCGGGCGCAGTCTCGCCGACGACGAGCTGCGGGCCGCGATCGATCTCCAGATGGTGATCGACAGTGCCGAGTTCGGGCTCAGCCCGGCCGAACGGCAGGCCCACCGGCTGGCCCTGCTGGCCGTGCAGCCGGGTACCGCGCCGCTGGACGTGGCTGGGTATCACGAGTTGGCCGAGGCCCTGTGGCGACAGCGTTACCAGGCCAGTCATCTGCTGGCGATGATGGAGTGGAACGAGCAGATGATCCGCTCGCGCGACTCGGCGCTCAGCAAGATGGACTTCGAACTCCAGCTGCTGCGGCGAAGCTGGAGCGGCCGGAGTCTGATGCTGGCGAAACGGGCGTACAAGAAGGTTCGGAAGTAGGTTTCAGGGGGCCCGCGGGCCCCCTGAAACGCTAGATCAGATCCCAGGTCAGCGGCGTGCCCTTGGCCGCGTCGACGGCGAAGGTACGTCCCAGCACGGTGCCGATCGCGTCCGGTTCGAGCCCGCCGGTCGGCCGGATGGAACGAACGTTCTCCTCGGTCACCGGGTCGCCCGCTTTCACATCGGTCACGACGTAGAGCGACCGCCGGAACCGCAGGCTCTCCTTCTCCGCCTCGGTCGGCCCGATCGCCGTGGTGCCGAGCGCCTGCCAGGCCCGCTCCGACTCGGTGACCAGCAGATTCAGTTCGGCCTGGTCGAGGGAGAACGCCGAGTCCACGCCGCCGTCGGCCCGGTCCAGGGTGAAGTGCTTCTCGATCAGGACCGCGCCGTACGCCACCGCGGCGATCGGTACTCCGATGCCCATCGTGTGGTCGCTCAGGCCGATCGGCAGCCGCAGCGCCTCGGCGAGCACCGGGATGCGCCGCAGGTTGGTCTGTTCCGGCGGAGCCGGGTAGGACGCGGTGCAGCTGAGCACGGTGATGTCGGTGGCCCCGACCCCCTTGGCGGCCTCGACCGCGGCGGTGATCTCGTGCAGCGTGGCCATGCCGGTGGAGATGATGATCGGTTTGCCGGTCGAGGCGGCGAGCCGGACCAGCGGCAGGTCGGTGATCTCCGAGGACGCGATCTTGTACATCGGCGCGTCCAGCTTCTCCAGCAGCTCGACCGCGGTCCGGTCGAACGGGCTGGAGAACGGGGTGATGCCCCGCTCGCGGGCCCGTTCGAAGATCGGCGCGTGCCAGTCCCACGGGGTGTGCGCACGCTCGAAGAGCTGGTAGAGGTAGTCGCCGCCCCACAGGTCGTGCCCGGCGGAGATCTGGAACCGCGGGTGCTTGACGTCCACGGTCATGGTGTCCGCGGTGTACGTCTGGATCTTGATGGCGTCGGCGCCGGCATCGGCCGCGGCGTCCACCAGGGCCAGCGCCCGGTCGAGCGAACCGTTGTGGTTGCCCGACATCTCCGCGACGATGTACGGCTTCTTGCTGCTCATCTGTTTCTCTCCGTCCAGACGACCGTCTTCGGCACGCCGTCGATCAGCCGTTCGTATCTGCGTGTCTCGCGGAACCCGAATCGCCGGTGCAGTGCGAGGACCTGCTTGTTGTCGGCGAGTGTCTCGCCGCCGAGGGTGTCGAGGCCGAGGGTGCCGAAGGCGTACTCGACGGCCGCCTTCTCCAGTCGCATCCAGGCGGGCAGGAGGCGCGGGCCGAGCCCTTCGAGGTCGAGGTAGAACGACCAGGTGGTGCCATCGAAGATCACCACACCGGCCGGGACGCCGTCCTCTTCGTAGATCAGGACGTTGTCGCTGCGCTTGGCCCACCAAGCGGCGTGCTCGGCGGGTTGGATCTCGTGCGTGGTCAGGCTGACGGCACGTACCGAAGGATGGTTGCGCCAGGGGAGGACCAGGTCACGATCGGAGTCACGGGCGGGTCGGAGCACGCCGTCAACGTAGGGAGGTGGTCTTGACCCGTTGTGGCGGTGACGGGATGTCCCGGGAAACCGCAGGTGTCCGTTGGGTGGACCGGCGCCGGATACCCGCGACCCGGTAACCGGTGCGCAGTGCCGCGTACATCGCGTAGCTGTTCGCCGCGACCAGCCGGTGCTTGAGACCGGGGGTGCCGGTGGGCGGCAGATAGCCGTCCGGGCGGTGCCGTCGGTAGAGCGCGGCGATCTCCCGGAAGAACGCGCGGCGGCGTCGCGGATGCACCCGGCTCTCGTTGCCCGCGACCACCAGCAGATGGCTGATCATCAAGGTGAACACGCGTACGCGCAGCGCGGGATCGGCGTCCTGCCCGTCAAGCCAGGCGTAGAAGCGGTCCCACTGCTCGAAGGCCTCGAAGTGCCGGTCGCTGCGGGTCGCGGTGATCGCCCCGAACCGGCCGACCCGGTAGTGGTAGCAGACCCGGTTCAGCACGTCGAGACGCTCGGCGGCGATCAGGACCGGGTTGCTGAACGGGACGTCCTCGTACCAGCCGGCCGGGAACCGCAGCTCGTGCTTGGTCAGGAAGTCCCGGCGCAGCACCCGGTTCCAGGCGGTGTGCTGCAGGCCGATCAGGTGTCCCAGTTCGGGCGGCCCGGCCAGCAGCGGTGAACTCGGGTCGGACTGCAGACGGCCGCTCTCGTGCACGCGCAGGTGGTCGATGAGCAGCACGTCGGGTTCGGTCTCGCGCAGCCGGTCCAGCACGGCCCGGACCGAACCGCGGGGCAGCCAGTCGTCGCTGTCGACGAACCAGACGTACGCGCCGCGGGCCTCGGCCAGCCCGGCGTTGCGGGCCAGCCCCAGTCCGACGTTGCCGTCCAGGTGCAGAACCCGCAGGTCACCGTGCCGGGCTGCGTAGTCGTCGAGCATCGTGCCGCAGGAGTCCGGTGAGGCGTCGTCGACGGCGATCACCTCGACCCGGGCGTTCTCCTCCGGAGTCAATCCGGAGCGGATCGACTCGAGACACTGGTAGAGGTAGCCCTCGACCGCGTAGACCGGCACTACGACGGTCAGCAGAACATCCATGCCACAACCGTCGGCCCCCTGGATGAAGTCGAGGGGAACCGAAGTTGTCGGGGATCTACATCACAGGCAACTCTACCGGTCTAATCAACAAACTCCTCTTTCACGCGGCGGTCGGCGGGAACAGCAGATCCTGCATCGCCTCGGGGGTCAGCGGCTCGGCGAAGAAGTAGCCCTGGCCCAGCTCACAGTTGCCGTCGGTCAGTTCGCTGAGCTGACCGGCGTCCTCGATCCCCTCGGCGACCGTGGAGAGTTGCAGGGCCTGACCGAGCTGGATGATGCCGAGGGTCAGCGCCGCCGCGGCGGGCACGTCACCGACGTCGTCCACGAAAGACTTGTCGATCTTGATGATGTCCACCGGGAACCGCCGCAGGTACGCGAGTGACGAATAGCCGGTGCCGAAGTCGTCGATGGCCAGGCGTACGCCCAGGGCCTTGACCGCCGCCAGCCGGTCCAGCGTCTCCTGCCGGTGATCCACCAGCAGCGACTCGGTCAACTCGATCACCAGGCACTGCGCCGGCAGGCCGCTCTCGGCCAGCGCCGAGCTGACCAGCTCGGTCAGCTCGACCCGCTCCAACTGCACCGCGGACAGGTTGACACTCACCGACAGCGGATTGCCCGGCTCCCGCTGCGCGTTCCAGCCGGCGGCCTGGCGACAGGCCTCGCGCAGCACCCACTCGCCGATCGGGACGATCATCCCGGTCTCCTCGGCCAGCGGGATGAAGTCCAGCGGCGGGATCATCCCGCGTTCCGGGTGCTGCCAGCGGACCAGCGCCTCCAGACCGGAGATCTCGTTGGTGGCCAGCCGCACGATCGGCTGGAACCGGAGCTGGAACTCGTGCCGCAGCACCGCCCGGCGCAGGTCGGCCTCCATCTCCAGGTGCCTCTGGAAGGACTCGCGCATCGACGGCTCGAAGACCGCGTACTGGTCCTTGCCCTTCTTGGCCTCGAACAGCGCCAGGTCGGCCCGGACCAGTAGCTCCTGGGCGTCGTGCTGGCCGGCCTCCCCGAAGGCGACCCCGATGCTGCAGGTCACGAACGTCTCCCGGCCGTCCAGGTCGAACGGCTCGCGCATCGCGGTCACGATCCGCCGGGCCACCGGGACGGCGGCCTCCACGTTGTTGGCCTCCGGTAGCAGCACGGCGAACTCGTCGCCGCCCAACCGGGCCGCGGTGTCGTCGGTGCGCAGGCACTCCCGTAGCCGGTCGGCGACCGCGGCGAGCAGCTGGTCGCCACTGCCGTGCCCGAGCGCGTCGTTGATCATCTTGAACCGGTCCAGGCCGACCAGCAGCGCGGCGGCGCCGCCGTTGCGGACATTACCCAGAGCGTTCTCGGTACGGGTGACGAACAGCGACCGGCTGGCCAGCCCGGTCAGCGAGTCGTGGAACGACGCGTTCATCTCGGTCAGCGTCCGGGCGTCGGTGACCGCCAGGCTGGCGTGCTCGGCGAAGGCCAGCAGCATCTCCTGCGACGCCTTGTCCCAGTCGCGGCGGACGGTGTGCATCCCGGCGAACATCGCGCCGACCACCACACCGTTCTCGTGCACCGGCACCGCCATCACGCTCTTGACCCGGTGCTGCACCAGCTCCGGCACCGCGATCGGCGAGTTGCTGTAGTCGTCCACCGCGACCAGCTCGTCGCCCATGATCGACAGCCCGACCACGCCGAGGGCGGCCACCGGGATCCGCTGCATCTTCGCCGGAACGTCGTCCGGGACACCGGCCGCCGAGACCAGACTCATCCGGTCCGGGTCGTCGTTCTCCAGCACGGTAAGCCCGGCGATGTCGACGTCGAGCAGTTCGGCGACCCCGGCGGTGACCCGGTTCAGGATCTCGGGCAGCGGTTCCCGCCGCGCGATCGCCCGCTGGATCTGGCTCAGCTCGTCGAAGAGCCGCTGCCGGCGCCGCAGCGAGTCGATCAGGCGGCTGTTCTCGCTGGCCTGGCGACGTTCCGCCTCGACCAGGTGCAGCGCCTGCAGACTCAGTTCGAGGACCCGGGCCATGCCACGGAGCAGACAGATCTCCTCGTCGGTGAAGTCGCTGAGGTCGCTTGAGTCGCCGGACTCACGGCCGATCACCAGCATGCCGGAGGACGCGCCGCCGAGCGGCGCGACCGCGAGCGTGTAGGTCACGTCACCGACTCGTAGGGTGGCCGGCCTGCCGGCCAGATAACTGGTGGTCAGGGCGTATGCGGGAATCCGGTTCACCGGTAGCCCGACAGCCGCAGCCACGCCACCGTCGACCATGAGAACTGCCAGGTCGGCATCGAGTGCGCGTAAGGCGCACTCCACGGCGGCGTGCTGCGCGGCGGATTCGTCGGGCCTGTCGGCCACGACGGCGAGGAACTCCGTCAGTTGCTGGGTGGCGAGCACGAGGTTGCAGTCGGCGGTTGTGGGGTGCACCTGAGGGAAACCCGCAAGCAGTTCGAGGTTCGTGCCAATCTGGTCACGAACGGTCATTGGGCCGATACGTACGGTTGTCAAAGGCGGCCGGTTTCCGACTGAATAGATCCGTGGAGATGCACGGGTTGGCGGCTGGCCGGGTCGGTGCCGCTTCGATCGCCTTCCTCGGAGTGGCCGCGGCCGCCCCGATCGTCACCCTGGTCACCGTGATCCCGGCGGTGCTCGCCGACGGAGCCGGGCAACTCGTGCCCTGGGCGTTCGCCGCGGCCGGGCTGACCCTGCTGCTGCTCTGCGCCGGGCTGGCGTCGATGTCCCGTCGTTTCCCCAGCACCGGCGCGGCGTACTCACTCGTCGCCCGCGGCCTCGGCCGGCCCGCCGGGCTGGCCGTCGCCTGGTTGTCGGTGGCCGGCTATCACGCGATCCAGTTCGGTCTCTACGCGCTCGCCGGTCTCGCCGCCGCCCCACTGCTGAGCAGCTTCCTCGGACTGACTCTGCCCTGGTGGGCGGTGGCCGCCGCCGGCTGGGCGCTGGTCGCGATCTGCGGCACGATGCGGATCGAGATCGCCGCCGGAGTGATCGGTCTCTTCGCGGTCGCGCAGGCCGCCGTGCTCGCCGGCATCGGCGCCGCGAACGTGCTCCAGCCGGCCGGCGACCGGGTCACCGCCGACTCGATCCTGATCGCCGACCCGATCGTCCTGGACCGGCCCGCTCTCGGCCTGCTGCTCGCCGTCGCAGTGCTCACCTTCGCCGGATTCGAGTCCACCGCGGCCTACGCCGAGGAGGGCTTCCAGCCCCGCCGCAGCGCCGGCTACGGGGCGCACGGGGCGGTCCTGCTGATCACCCTGCTGCTCGGTGGCCTGACCTGGAGCCTGATCGTGGCGGCCGGCCCGGACCGGGTCGCCGCACTCGCCGGGGCCCGGGGCTCCGAGCTGCTCTTCGACCTGGCCGCCGACCGGCTCTCCCCGTGGGCCGTGACACTCGGCCGGTTCATGCTGCTCGCCGGGGTGATGGTGGCGATCCTGGCGCTGCACCAGATGATCGCCCGGCAACTGTTCGCGCTCGGGCGGGAGCGGGTGCTGCCGGGGGTGCTGGGGGCGGCCGCCCACCGGACCGCCGCGCCGCGCGCCGCGTCGGTGACCCAGTCGCTGATCGCCGGCGCCACGATGACCGGCGCCTACCTGGCCGGCGCCGACCCCGGGCCGCGGACCGCCCGCTGGCTGATCGTCGGCGGCGCCCTGAGCATCCTGGTGGTGCTGCTGCTCGTCTCGGTGGCGGCCCTGCTGCACCTGAACCGTGTCCCCGGGCGGGAGGGGGCCTGGGGACGCTTCGTCGCGCCCGTGCTGTCCACGGTGTCACTGGGCAGCCTGGTCTTCCTGGCGTTCCGGGACCTGCCCGCCCTGCTGGACATGCCGTCCGGGTACCCATTGGTCCGGGCCATTCCGGGCTGCCTGGCGTCGTGTGTCCTGCTGGCCGTGGCGCACGCGCTGTTGCTGCGCCGGTTCGCACCGGTCCGCTATGCGGGTGTCGGCCTGGCCGGGATGGCGGTGGTGGTCACGCCGCCCGGTGGCGTGCACGCCGAGCCGGTGGCCGGCCCGGAGCCGGCCCGGATCCCCCGGCAGCGTGACCCCGGTGCCCATCGGCCCGACCGGGTCAGCCAAAGAAGTCCCGGACCTGAGTGAGGGTCAGATAGCCCTGCGTCTCCAGCTCCCGCGGGATCGACGGCAAGCTCTTGGCGGTGACCTGGACCTCGTCAGCGTCGTCCGGCAGCGGTGACGACGCCGGGGTGGGCGGCAGGCCGGCGAGGGCCATCGCCTCCCGGATCACCTCGAACATGGTGCGTACCTCGACGGCAGCCCACCGGGCGAGGTCGTCGGGGCCGGTCCCGGCGGGCGGCAGTGCGCAGGTGAAGTTGGCGCGCAACCGGTCGTCGACGCGGTGCAGGTCGGCACTGGGCCGCAGATGGTCGAGCCGGCCTTCGGTGACGATGCCGAGTTCGCAGCCCTGGAATCCGGACGCGTGCCACCACTGCTGCCATCGCGGGTCCGCGTCCAGGGCCTGTACGGCGTGTCGCAGCGCCAGCAGGTAGTGCTGAGGCGCCCGGCCGTCCCGAGTTGCCGTCCCCAGCCGCGGGCGGAGCCAGAACTCGTCCATGGTTCGCAATGGTCGCAAATCGGACGGCTCGGGGTGCGGATTCCGGGGTGGCGCGTCCGAGTGGGTTACCCGGCTCGAATGATAAGTATCGGTCATGGACATCGTCCTGACCCTCGACCGGCTCAACTCCGGACTGCGCCGGATCATGCCTCGCGACGAGTTGAGCCTGGCGGCGGCCTCGACCCTGGCACGGCTGCATCGACGCGGCCCGCAGCGACTCACCGACCTGTACCGCCCCGAAGGAGTGACACAACCGGCGATGACCCAATTGGTCACCCGGCTGGAACGGGACGGTCTGGCCATCCGTAGTTCCGATCCGGTGGACGGCCGGGGCGTGGTGGTCACCGCCACCGACGCGGGCCGATTCGCGGTGGTTCGCCGCCGGGCGATCCGGGCCGCGGCGCTCGGGGAGCGACTGCAGCGGCTGTCCGAGGCGGACCAGGCCGCGATCCGGGCGGCACTGCCCGCCCTGAACCGGCTGAGTCAGGAGATGTGATGTCCTCAAAAACCACCTTTTGAGGGGGTAACCCGGCGTGTACGGGTGATACCTGACCGCGGGAACCACAGCATGGGGGAATGAGAAGATTCTGGGCGGCCGCCGCAGCGGTCGCGCTCTGCACGGCCGGCGCCGGTGTCACCGGTGCCCGAGCCGAGACGGCGCGCGGAGGACCGGCTCCGATCGCTTGGAGCGCTTGCACCGAGGGCACGCTGAAGTCGCACAGTGCCGAGTGCGGGTTTCTCTCCGTACCGATGGACTACGCCGAACCGGGCGGAACCAAGATCCAGATCGCGGTGTCCCGGATCAAGGCCACCGCGCCGGCCGCCGAACGCCAGGGTGTCATCCTGGTCAACCCCGGCGGTCCCGGCGGGGCCGGGCGCAACCTGGCGACCCTCGGCCAGAACGTGCCGAAGAAGGCCGGAGCGGCGTACGACTGGATCGGCTTCGACCCCCGTGGGGTGGGCGCCAGCAAACCCAAGCTCACCTGCGACAGCACGTACACCGGCTACCAGCGGCCACCGTACGTGCCGGACAGCGCGGAGATCGAGAAGCAGTGGCACGCTCGGACCACCGGGTACGCGGCCGCCTGCGCCAAAGCCGGCGGCGCCCTGCTGGACCACATGCGCACCGAGGACACCGTCCGGGACATCGACAGCATCCGGCAGGCCCTCGCCGAGGAGAAGATCAGCTTCTACGGCTTCTCGTACGGCACCTACCTCGCCCAGGCCTACGCCACCCGCAACCCGGAACGGGTGCACCGGATGGTTCTGGACGGCGTGGTCAACCCGGGCCGGGTCTGGTACCGGGCGAACCTCGACCAGGACGTCGCGTTCGAGAAGGCGATCAAGGTCTACTTCAAGTGGGTCGCCAAGTACGACTCCGTCTACCACCTGGGCCGCACCCCGGCCGCCGTGTCGAAGACCTACTACCGGCAGCTCGCCGCCCTCGCCGGGAAACCGGCCGGGGGGAAGATCGGGCCGGCCGAGCTGACCGACGTCTTCCTGCAGGCCGGCTACTACGTCTTCGACTGGGAGGAGATCGCCAGGGCCTTCTCCGCCCTGGTCAACCGGAAGGACGCGGTGCCGCTGCGGCGGCTCTACGACGGGAACCGCCCGAAGGCCGAGGGCTCCGACAACGGCTACGCCGTCTACCTGGCCGTTCAGTGCACCGACGCGCCGTGGCCGGCGAGCTGGAAGAAGTGGGCGCGGGACAACTGGCGGACGCACCGGAAAGCGCCGTTCGAGACCTGGGGCAACGCCTGGTACAACGCGCCCTGCCGGCACTGGGCCGCCGACCCCGGCACCCCGATCGAGGTGGACGGCGCCAAGGCCCCGCCGATCCTGCTGATCAGCGAGACGCTCGACGCGGCCACCCCGTACGCCGGTGCCCTGGAGACCCGCCGGCGCTTCCCGCGGTCGGTGCTGGTCGAAGGTGTCGGCGGCACCACCCACGCCGGCTCGCTCTACGGCCACGCCTGCGTCGACAACACCATCGCCGACTACCTGGCCACCGGCGCGCTGCCCGGCCGGGTCAAGGCGGACCGCTCCGACAAACAGTGCGAGCCGATCGCCAAACCGACCCCGTTGGCGCCGGACGCCAAGAAGCCTGCCGGTGCGCGCGAGGAACTGCGCCGGCTGATCGACGGACGTTGACGCCGACGGCCCGGTGGCATCCGTCACCGGGCCGTTGACCAGCACGTGAGTTATGCTCGGTCCTGCGAAGGGGAGTAGCTCCCAATGTCGCGGTCGACATACTGATCCCGGTTCTCCGGGCTCCGGCCGCGCGGCCTCGATCCCGAGGCGAGCGAGACCTTCGACCAGGCCGTATTCGTTTCGGCCGGGTCGAGGTCGCCCTGCGCCCAACGCCCGGTCGTGTTTCACCGGGAGTTCTCGTGGAAGGTTTCCTCGCCGCGCTGGGCATCAGCTTCGCGGTCATCTTCGTCGCCGAGCTGGGCGACAAATCACAGCTCATGGCGATGACGTTCGCCACCCGCTTCAAGACCGTTCCGGTGCTGATCGGCATCACCGTGGCCACCGCCGTGGTTCACCTGGTGTCGGTCGGCATCGGCTACGGCCTGGGCGCCACCCTCCCGACCGGCTGGATCGCACTGATCGCCGGTATCGCCTTCCTCGCTTTCGGCGCCTGGACGCTACGCGGTGACAAGCTCACCGACGACGAGAAGACCAAGGCCGAACGCTCCACCGGCTCCGCGATCTGGGCCGTCGGCGGCGCGTTCTTCCTGGCCGAACTGGGTGACAAGACGATGCTGGCGACCATCACGCTGGCTACTCAGCACGGCTGGTTCGGTGTCTGGGTCGGCTCCACGGTCGGCATGGTCGCCGCCGACGCGCTCGCCATTCTGGTCGGCCGCTATCTCGGGCGTCATCTACCCGAAAAGGTCATCAAGTACGGAGCCGCCGCACTCTTCGCTATCTTCGGCATCTGGTTGATCACCGAAGGTGTGATCGAAGTGCGATAAAAGGGAGCCAACCGTGCTGGAGTACCGGGCCGAGTTCGACGCCGAAGTAGCCCTCGACGGTGGGGGCGAGCTGACGGCGCGGGGCTTCCGGTTGGTCATCCCGCACGCCGACGTCACCGAGGGCGAGATCGCCGACATGCTGATCGCCTCGCTCGCCCCGCAGCGGGTCGAACGGGCCAAGGTCAGCGACGTCCGGATCCTCGCCGAACCGCGCTCGCCGGCCGGGGACTCCCCGGCCGAGCGGGTCCGGTTCGTCGAGCTCAGTCACGTCATCACCGACGGGCTGGTCACCTACCCGGGCCTGCCCGGCCCGGAGATCACCGCTCACCTGACCCGGGACGCCTCCCGGGCCGTCTACGCGCCCGGCACCGAATTCGCAATCGACCGGATCAGCATGCTCGGCAACACCGGCACCTACCTGGACAGCCCGTTCCACCGCTACCCCGACGGCGCCGACCTGGCCGGACTGCCCCTGGAACGGCTCGCCGGACTGCCTGCCGTGGTGGTCCGCGCGGTCGGGCGGGAACGCGGCGTCACCGCCGAGATGCTGGCCCACGTCGTGGTCACCGGGCACGCGGTACTGCTGCACACCGGCGGCGACCGGCACTGGGCCACCCCGGACTACGGCACCGACGCCCCCTACCTGACCCGGGACGCCGCCGGACTGCTCGCCGAACGAGGCGCCGTCCTGGTCGGCATCGACGCCGTCAACATCGACGACATCTCCCCGGCCGCCGCCGGGGAACGCCCGGCGCATACGCTCCTGCTGGCAGCCGGTATACCGGTCGTCGAACACCTCACCAACCTGCGCGAACTGCCCCCGCGCGGAGCCCGGTTCACCGCCGTCCCACCCCGGATCGCCGGATTCGGCACGTTCCCGGTCCGCGCCTACGCCACCGTGCCGGTCGAGGAAACCTGCTAGGGAAGACGGAGCCGGACCTCCGGACCTTCTAGGGAACACGGAGCATGACGCAGAACCTGGACCTGGCCAGACTTCAGCTCGGCCGCGGCGAACCGGCAGCGGCCGCCGCACTGCTCGGCCCGATCCTGGCCGCCGAACCCGACCACGTGCCCGCCCTGGTCCTGATGACCCATGCGCAGCTCGCGTTGCAGAAACCCGAACTCGCCGACGAACTGGCCCGCCGCGCCGTCGAACACGCCCCCGAATGGCCCGACGCCCTGTCCGCCCTCAGCCGGGTACACACCGAGATGGGCCGGCACGACCAGGCGATCGCCACCGCGCGAGCCGCCGCCGACCGGCAGCCGGAGAACCCGTTCCGGCACAACCGGCTGGCCTGGGCCCTGCTGGAGGACGGCCGGCGCTCCGTCGAAGCCGAACACGCGGCTCGCGAGGCGATTCGGCTCGACCCGCAGGAGGCCGACTTCCGGATCACCTACGCGATGGTGATGAAGCAGCTCACCCTGCACGACCGGGCCCGCCAGGCACTGCGGGACGCACTGGCCCTGGAACCGGACAACGCGGTCGCCCGGCACGAACTGGCCGCCTTCGACGTCGTGCACCACAACCCGTTCGCCCTGACCCGGCTCGCCCGGGGCGCCGCCGGCCTGGTCGGCGCACTGCGCGCCGACCCGAAACAGGAGGCCAGCCGCTACCTGCTCGATCTGGCACTGCGCCAGTTCCTGGTCTGGACCGCGATCATCCTGGCTTTCCTGGCCTACCTCGGCTGGCGTTTCACCGAGACGTCCACCGGCACCGCCCGCACCTTCGCCGCCGTCGCGGTACTGGCCCCCGCCGCTTACGCCGGCTACTTCCTGCACCGTCTCGACCCCGGCCTGCGCCACTACGTCCGCGGCCTGCTCACCCAGGGCCGCCAGCGTCTGGCCCTGGCCGCCACCGCGATCGCGGTCCTCCCACTGCTCCTGGCCCTGATCGCCCCCGCTGCGTGGCTTCCGGTCCTGCTCGGCACCGCGACGTTCGCCGGCTTCGCGGTCCGCCTGCTCACCGCTCCCGCCGACGAACCCGGCGGCTCCGGCCGAGGCCTCAGCACCGCGTCCCTGTGGCGGATCGTGGTGGTCAGCGCGGCACTGGGCACCGGTTTCACCTTCACCGACGCCCTGTCGCACCCATGGCGCCTGCCCACAGCCGGCTTCGCCTTCGCGATCACCGCGGTGGTCCTGGTCCTGATCGCGCGCCGCCGCCAGCGAGTTTCCTAGACCCTTTCTGGTACGAGCGACGAACAGCCCTCTGGCGGCCCCGCGCGGCAGGCGTTCCCGCCTGGCCGCCTCGCGACCGCCGGGCGGAAGCGTCCCGGCACGGCCCACCCGCCAAGGCCGTCCCGAGACTCCCACCGCCCGCCCGGTTTCCGCGTGGCAAGTCGGTGTGCGTAAGTGTCCACGCCGGGCCGGACGGCGGTCAGTGTGGCAAGTTGGGGTGCGGATCGCACCGTAAGTGACCACGCTGGTTGGACCGCGGCCACCGCATTCGGCCCGGCGGTCGCGGGTCGGCCCGGACCGGCGTCGACCTCGCGGGGCCGCCAGGGGACTGTTCGTAGCTCGTACCGGAAATGCTCAGAAATCTTTTGTCTCTGCCGACGTGCATCGTGTGGAGTCCCGCAGTGTTTCCGGAGCCGCTCGATGACCGAACTCGCCGCCTCGCCGGGCATGAACCTGAACCTGACCGCCTCGCACGACCCCGCCGGACGATCGTTCGCTGATCCGAGTGACGCCGGTGTGGCCAGGGCTGCCGCGTTGTTCGAGGACATGCAGCCGGACAAGGCCGCGGAGATGCTGGCTCCGGTGTTGGCGAGCCGGCCGGATTCGGCGGCGGGGTGGATTCTGATGGCGCGGATCCGGTTGGCGCTGGATCAGGTGCCGCCGGCGTTGGAGGCGGCGAGCCGGGCGGTGGAGCTGGCGCCGGAGGATCCGCGGCCACCGGCGATCGCGAGCCGGGCGCTGACCCTGTTGGGGCGGCATGACGAGGCGATGAGCATGGCTTACCGGGCGGTGATCGTGGAGCCGAAGAACCCACTGTGGCACGACCGGGTGGCGTGGGCGCTGATGGCCGCGGACCGGCAGTTGGGCGATGCCGAGCAGGCGGCCCGGACCGCGGTGGGGCTGGACCCGAACGAGGCGCACTTCTATTTCACGCACGGGGTGACGCTCGCGGCTCTCGGGCACGTGGACCAGGCCCGGCAGGCGCTGATGACGTCGTTGCGGCTGGAACCGGAGAACCCGGTGGCCCGGCATCGGCTGGACGTCCTGAACGGTACGGCGGCCCCGGTGCCGGAGAAGAAGAAGCGCGGGTGGCGGCTGTTCGGGCGTAAGAACGAGAGCAAGCCGGTACGCCCCGAGGAGTTCCGCCCCTGAAATAACCGACATAAAGCCATGGCGAGTCATAATTCGGGCATGAGATCGTGTCTGTCCGCAGTGACTTCGGGCATCGCCGTGGTTCTCATCGCCGTGGTTCCGGGAACCCTGGTCTCCGGCGTTCCGGCGGCGGCCGGCGTGCCACCCCAACCGGCGACGATGACCGCGCACTACGGCTTCAACGGCCGTTCCAGCAGCATCATCGACGAGTCCGGCAACGGGCACACCCTGCGGGTGATCTCGTTCCAGGGCGGCCGGGTCCGCCCGGTCGTGCACGGCCCCGGCACCGCCCTCGCCTTCCCCGGCAAGTGCAGCGACCGGATCTGCCCGCAGGTGGCGTTGCAGAGCGACGACTCGGCCGACCTGAACCCGGGCACCCGGGACATCGCGTTCGGCGCCGACGTGCTGCTCGGGCCGGGCCAGACCAGCTCCGGCCAGAACGTGCTGCAGAAGGGCTACTCGACCATCAGCAGCCAGTACAAACTCCAGATCGACGGCGCCGCCGGTCACCCGAGCTGTGTGCTCGTCGACGTGCGCAAGCCCAAGATACGGGTGGTCCGCAGTGTGATCGCCGTCGCCGACAACCGCTGGCACCGGGTGCGCTGCCAGCGCCACGGCACCCGCTGGGAGATCTACGTCGACGAGGTGCTCCGCGGCCGCAGCACCGTCCCGGCGAAGCTGAGCGTCGCCAACGGCCTGCCGCTGAGCATCGGCGGCAAGGGCTTCTACCGCGACAACGACCAGTTCAACGGGGTCCTCGACAACGTCTGGGTGCGGATCGACCGCTGAGACCCGTTCGGGTTCCGGCGCCCCGATGTGCCATCGTCGAAGGGTGCCCCTTCATACCCTGCTCACCCGGGTTCGGGCCGTGCTACGCAGCGCATTGACCACCTTCGTGGTGCTGACGCTGACCCTGTGGCTGATGCCCGGCGTCGCGAGCACCGACATCGTCGACACCCTCGGCCTCGTGGTGCTGGTCGCCCTGGTCGGCGCGGTGCTGCGCCCGCTGCTGTTGCTCGGCATCACCGCGCTCGGCGGCTGGGCGGCCATGCTGCTCGGCGTGGTCGCGCAGGTGGTGGTCATGGTGGTGGCGCTGCGCCTGGACCCGGGCAACCGGATCAGCGGCCTGCCCAGCCTGCTCACCGCCGCGGTCCTGGCGGTGATCGTGGCGGCGCTGATCGACTGGATGGCCGACAGCGGCACCGACGACATGTTCGTGCGGGAGGCCCGGCGTCTGATGCGGGCGGTCCGCCGCCGCTCCGCCGGCCGTCTCCTGAACTTCCGCAGGCAGCCGCCCGGCACCGAACCGGGCCTGCTCATGGTGCAACTCGACGGAGTGGCCGAGCCGGTGCTGCGCTGGGCGATCCGGGCCGGCAACCTGCCGACTCTGGGCCACTGGCTGCGGACCGGCACCCACACCGCCCGCGGCTGGCACACCGGACTGCCGTCGACCACCCCCGCCTCGCAGGCCGGCATCCTGCACGGGGCGAGCCGGCAGATCCCGGGTTTCCGCTGGTACGAGAAGGAGACCGGCAAAATCATGGTCGCCAACCGGCCCCGCGACGCCGCGGTCATCGAGACCCGGCTCAGCGACGGCCGCGGCCTGCTCCGGGACGGCGGGGTGAGCATCAGCAACGCGTTCAGCGGCGACGCGGTCACCAGCCTGATCACGGTCAGCCACGCGGCGCTGCCCGGCCGGTCGGCCCGGGGTTGGGCGGCGTTCATGGCCTCTCCGTACGGATTCACCCGCGCCCTGGTGCTCGGCGTCGCCGAAGTCTTCACCGAACTGCATCAGGCCCGCCTGCAGCGCCGCCGCAACGTCCAGCCCCGGGTCAGCCGCTCCGGCGCGTTCCTGGCACTGCGCCCGGCCTCGATGCTGCTGCGCGATGTGAACGTCTCGCTGATGGCCGAGCAGATGGCCCGGGGAGTGCCGGCGATCTACTGCGACCTGGTCGACTACGACGAGGTGGCGCACCACGCCGGCCCGGCCCGCCCGGAGTCGATGCGCCAGCTGGAGAGCCTGGACCGGATGCTTGGCGTGCTCCAGAGGCTGGCTCCGGAGGCGGCCCGCGACTACCACCTGGTCGTGCTCTCCGACCACGGGCAGAGTCAGGGCCCGACGTTCCGCCAGCGCCACGGTGAAGGGCTCGACGAGGTGGTGAACCGGCTCGCCGCCGACGCGCTCACGGTCTCCTCGGGCAACCTGTCGATGATCTACCTGACCCGGTTCCCGGCCCGGCTCAAGCAGGGCGCCATCGAGCACGCCCACCCACACCTGATCAGCGGGCTCGCCATCCATCCCGGTGTCGGTGTCGTCGTGGTCCAGGGCGAAGAGGGGCCGATGGCATACGGGTCCGGAGGCTCGCATCATCTGCGGGACGGGGTGGTCGTCGGCCTCGACCCGCTCGCGCAGTACGGCGAACACGCCCGCGCCGACCTGCTCCGTCACCAGAGCGCCGCACACGTCGGGGACCTCGTGGTGATCAGTTCGGTGGACCCGGAGACGCAGGAGGTGTCCGCGTTCGAGGAGCTGGTCGGCTCGCACGGTGGCCTGGGCGGCTGGCAGACCGACGCGATGCTGGTCCACCCGTCGTCCTGGCCGGTCACCCACGAGCTGGACAACCCGGACGCGCTGCACCGGCAACTGATCGACTGGCTGGTCATGCTGGGCCTGCGCGCTCCGGAGACGGTGGCCCTCGACTCGTCCGCACCGCTACACCCAGAAAGCCAGGAAAAAATAGCTAATGCGCGACTTTCGCCCATCAGGGAGAGTTGACGTCATGTGCGCCTGTTTGTCCTGATTCTCCTTTTGGTTCTGTCCACCGCGGCCCCGGCACGAGCCGTCACCAACACCGCCCGAACCGCCCCCACCTTCAACGGCACCGTCCACGCCGTCGCCTACCTGGGCACCACGGTCTACGTCGGCGGATCGTTCACCCGAGCGAGCTGGGGCGGGCGCAACTGGCCACGGGAACGGCTCGCGGCGTTCGACTCCCGCACCGGCGCCCTGCTGAGGTGGTCACCCACCGCCGACGGCACGGTCCGGGCCCTGGCCACCGCCCCCGGAGCGGTCTACGTCGCCGGTGACTTCCACCGCGTCGCCGGCAAACGACGCGACTCGATCGCCCGGCTGCACCCCACCGGCAACACCATCAGCCCGTTCCGGCAGTACCTGACCGGTACCCCGCACGCCCTCGTCATCGGCAACGGCCGTCTCTACCTCGGTGGCGCCTTCACCTCCGTCAGCGGCCACCGGCAGACCAACCTCGCCGCGTTCTCCCTGGCCACCGGTCGCCTCGACGCCCGCTGGCACCCCGCCACCGACGGCCGGGTGCACACCCTCGCCGCCGTCGGTGGCCGAATCTTCCTCGGCGGCGCCTTCACCACCGTCAACGGTGACCGGAGCGCAGCCCGGCTGGCCGCCGTCGACGCCGGCTCCGGCACACTCGACCGCCACTTCCGGCCCACCGTCACCGCCGAGGTCAACGACATCGCCGTCGACGGCACCGGGGTCTACGCCGCCACCGGTGGCCAGGGCGGACGTGCCATCGCTTATGGCCTCGACGGCCGGACCCGCTGGCAGCGCGTCTTCGACGGGGACACCACCGCCGTCACCCTCGCCGGTGGCACCGCCTACGTCGGCGGCCACTTCGACCGGGTCTGCCTCACCGCCCGCAACGGCCCGCACGGCAGCTGCCTGGACGGCTCGGTACCGCGCGTCAAACTGGCCGCGATCACCGCCGCCGGCCGGCTGACCGAGTGGAACCCCCAGGCCAACGGCGTGATCGGAGTCCGCGTTCTGGGCACCGACCCGGCCACCGGAGCCCTCGACGCCGGCGGCGACTTCACCACCATCGGCGGCCGGATCCGCCCTCGCTTCGCCCGCTTCTGATAACCCGTGCCTAAGGACCGCACAGGATCCACATAGCCACGCTCGGCAGTCTTCTCGGCGTCAGCACCCGAGCGGACCGAGGAGCGCCGATGACTCAGCACGATCCGACCGCCCACACCGGGGCGATTCCGAGACGGCCCGAGGACCACTGGGAAGCCCCGGCGTCCCGTCCGCGCACCCCCCACGGTGAACCCGGAGTGCCCGACCCCAACTCGCTGCCGGCCGACTGGTCCCCGTCCGGGACCGCCCACGCCGGCTCCAGCCACACCGACCACGGTTACCGGACACCGGCCAACGCACCCGTCTCCGCCTACACCCCCGGAGCACCGACCGGCTTCACCTCGGTCGAGTCCACCGGCTACAACGCTGTCGTCTCCCCGCGACAGTCCGGTCACGCTCCCGCCGCACCGGGATCGCCCGCACCGGGATCGCCCGCTCCGGCGTTCGGGCGGTCCCCCTCCGAGTACGCCTCCGAGGGCCGAGTCAGCGCGAGCCGTCCCGGCGAGGGCTGGGCCGATGTTCCGGGCGAGACGGGGTACACCTCGGGGCGATCCGGTCGAAGCGCCGACTACGACCCGGCCGCCTCCTGGAACGGCAACACCACGATGGGTGCCGAACGCACCACCTCCGACCGGGACCGGAACCCCTGGGTCGTCACCCCGATCCCCGATCGTGTCCCGGCCGAGTGGGACGACACCGCTGTCCCGGACTCGATCCCGCAGTCATGGACCGAGGACGCCAGGCACCGGTCCGAACCACCGACCGCCACCTGGAACACCCCGTCCGGCCAGGGCAGATCCACAAACGGGGAATGGCAGTCGACGGAATCCGAGGCTGCCACCGAACAGTGGCACTCACCCCGTGGACACACGCCCCGTGGGGACTCGCCCCGGGCGGGAGCTCCGGCCGAGCCCGCGACCCGGTCCTGGAACGCGACACCAGCCGACCAGGAGACCACCGGCTGGCATGGTGCGCTGCCCGAACCCGCCACCACCGGCTGGCATACAGCGTCGGCTGAACCCGCCACCGCCAGCTGGACCGCGGCTCCGGCTGAACCCGCGACCACCGGATGGCATGCGGCTCCCGGTGAACCCGCGACCACCGGCTGGGGCGCCGGGCCGGGTGAACCCGCGAACGGAACGTGGAACGGCCCGGTCGTGACTCCGGCCGACGCCTGGAGCGCGGCGCCCGACAGCCGACCGGGCTCGTGGGAGGCCGCTGAAGCGCCGGGCCAGGCGTGGAACGGTGCGTCCCGGTCGGTGGCGGCCCGGAGTGCGCAGGTCCCACGTACCGAAGCCGGGTCTTCTGCCGCCGGGCAACCGGAACCGGCCGCCGCACCCGGTGTCGCGCCCACGCCCGGAACCCGTCGCAGCCCCAAGCTGACCCTGGTCGCGGCCCTGATCGCCGCTGCACTGGCCGGTGGTGGAGTGGGCGCCGGGATCGTGGCCTACGTCGGTGGGGGAGCCGCGTCGACCGCGCCCACCGCTCCGTCCGGGGGCGCACCCGGCGGGCAGGCACCACCCGGCGGACAGGCCGCGCCCACCGCTCAGGCTTCGCAGGGCACCTGAGAAGGCTCGGAATCGACTTTGCTCGGGGGATGAAAGCGGAGACGGTTCCCGCTGTGGGCGGCGGGAACCGTCTTCGTCATCAGATCAGCGCGTCGGCCGGAGCTGTCAGGCCTGGGTCTCCTCGACCTCTTCGGACCGGGCCCGGCGCCGCCGGACGTGCCGCACATGCAGTGTCACGTAGGTGGCGATGGCGACGACCACCAGCCCGATGGCCGGCCACTGGTACTTGTGGACCTGGCCCATGATCATCACGAGGTTGGAACCGAGGAAGTAGGCAAGTGTGCACCAGAACCCCACCCACAGCGCCGCTCCGATCGCGTTGTAGAGCAGGAACGTTCGCCAGGGCATTCGGGTGATGCCGGCGATCACGCCGTTGAGCTGCCGCAACCCGTCGATGAACCGGGCCACCACGATGATCCGGTTACCGCGCCGGGCGAAGAACTCCTCGGCTTTCGCCAGCCGGGCCGGGGTCACGAAAATGTATTTCCCCCACCGGTGCACGATCCTGCGGCCGCCGCGCAGCCCGATCCAGTAACCGATGTTGTCGCCGATCACCGCCGTGGCGAACGAGATCAGCGCGACCAGAAAGATGTTCATCCGGCCGTAGCCCGCATAGATCGACCCGGCCACCATGATCGTCTGGCCGGGGGCGGGAACGCCGAAGCTCTCCACCACGATCACGCCGCCGATCGCCAGATAACCCCAGCGGTCCAGGATCGGGGCCACGGAGTGCAGGAACCCGGGAAGGTCAGCAGAAGGTGGCATCCGCTACACGGTAGCCGCACCCGGCATCCCCGGCCGCACGGACCTGTGTCACACGGGCATCTTCTTCATGACGAAAGCGGCGCCGACCACAGGCCGGCGCCGCTGTTCATACAGAGAGTCAGATGGAGTCCGCGGCGAGCTGGCCGCGCAGCTTCGTCAGCGCCTTGGTGAGCAGGCGGGAGACGTGCATCTGGGAGATCCCGATCTGGTCGGCGATCTGCGACTGGGTCAGGTTCCCGTAGAAGCGCAGCGTCAGGATCTTCTGCTCGCGCTCGTCGAGAGTGGCGAGCGCCGGTCCGAGCGCGACGCGGGTCTCGGCGACCTCGAACTCGTGGTCCTCACCGCCGAGGGTGTCGCCCAGCTCGGTGGTGCCGTCGGCGCTGATCGGGGTGGAGAGGGACGTCGCGTTGTACGCCCGGGCACCCTCCAGGCCCTCCAGCACCTCTTCCTCGGTGATGCCTAGGTGGACGGCGATGTCCGAGACCAGCGGCGACCGGCCCAGCGAGTGGGTCAGTGTGGCGTTGGCTTCGGTGATGGCGAGCCGCAGCTCCTGGAGGCGGCGCGGCACCCGGATCGACCAGGTGCGGTCACGGAAGTGCCGCTTGATCTCGCCGATGATCGTGGGAATCGCGTAACCGGCGAAGTCGACACCGCGCTCGGGGTCGAACTTGTCGACGGCCTTGATCAGGCCGACGTTCGCGGTCTGGATCAGGTCGTCGGTGGGCTCGCCGCGGCCGGAGTAGCGGTGCGCGAGGTGCCGGGCGAGAGGCAGCCAGGCCTCGATCGCCCGATCCCGCAGCGCGGGGCGTGACGGGTGACCAGCCGGCATGGCGGCCATCGCGGCGAGTAGTTCGGCGGCACTGTCGACGGGAGCCTTGGCGCTGGCCGTGGTCTCGGTCGACACCGTTGTCTTGGACTCGGTGACGGTCATGTCGTGGTCCTCCCTGGCACCGTTCCGGAGAGCCGGCCCCATGATTGGGGCCCGGGTCGGGTGGGTATCCATAGCTCGTTCAGGCGGCGTGTAGAACGCGCCTTTCAGAGCGCACTTGGCCGTTCGGTTATGCAGACTCTATACGACAGGTCTAGAGAACACTAGCCGAAAGTATGAGGTGTATAGCGGGACAAATCGGTAGAAAACCTGCTCAGGCGGCCGTGACCTAGGCCTCTCGGGTCGGAGAAGACGACTCTTACGGGTCTCCGATTCCCCCGCCGGAGTGGGCAAGATGGGCGGATGACGTCGCCTCCCACGCCGGTTCCGCACCCGGAGGCGACCGAGGTCCGCCGCTGGAATCTCGACGACGTCGGCGGACTGCGCCACCTGCGAGCCGGGCTTCGGGAAGCAGTAGCCGGAACCCCGCTCGACACCGAAGACGGCCTTGACCGCCTCACCGTCGTCGCCACCGAGCTGGCCACCAATGCCCTCCGGCACGGCCGCCCGCCCACGGTCATCCGTCTACTACGCGAGCCCGGCCTTCTGATCCTCGACGTCGCCGACCACGACCTCGCCGGTGAGCCGCTTCTCGACCTGTCCCGGCCCGTCGGACTGGGCGGCCTCGGTCTGCGGCTGGTCAAGACGTTCGCCAACGGGTTCGGCTGGCATCGCACGGCCAAGACCAAACACATCTGGGCAACATTCGATCTTGTACGGGGGTAGATTCGCGCGCTCGGTGGCGTTCCTTCCGGCACTCCGCCTCCCGCGGCTTCTTCTGGGCGGTCCCCGCTAGCTGCGTTCTCTTGAGCCTCCCTGTCCACTCGGCTTCTCTTGGGTCTTGAGTCGCCGTGTTCACCCGCGCGTTCCTACTGTCCTGCGCTGGGGTGGCGCCGGCCTCCGGTGTCCTGCTCTTTGGGGCAGGCCTTCGGCGGCTTGCTCTCTGAGGGCCGGCCTACGGGCGTTAATCACGGGCCGGAGCAATTCTGGTGCCCTTGTGACGGCACGGGCTGATGCGAGACATGTTCATTCCGTACGCGATCCACTTCGTATGGTCATCGGCCTCATCCGGCTCGCCGGCACCAGCCGCAACTGCCGCGTGAGAGGGAGGGGGGCCGATTTGGCGTTGCGGGAACCACCGGGTAATGTTTTGGGAGCAGCAGGGAAACGGGCGAGGCAAGCGGGTCAAGCAACACAGACTCGCAGCGGCCGTCCTGCTGAACCCCAACGAAGAGCACCACGAAGCATCGTGTAATCTTCTGCGGGACTTGAGCGAATTCCTCGCTCACCGAATTCGAGGGAAACCCCGGATTTGGCGAGACGGAATAGCTCGGGTAAA